>NZ_JBAUJB010000263.1:0-12889 GCF_049683355.1 Mycobacterium sp. | reverse complement strand
CGCGCGAAGATCGTCAAGTTCTCCGGCTGCTACCACGGCCACAGTGACGCGTTGCTCGCCGACGCCGGATCCGGGGTCGCGACGCTGGGGCTGCCGTCGTCGCCGGGAGTGACGGGTGCCGCTGCGGCCGACACGATCGTGCTGCCGTACAACAACATCCCCGCGCTGGAGGAGGTCTTCGACCGCTTCGGTGACGAGATCGCCTGCGTCATAACCGAAGCCAGCCCCGGGAACATGGGTGTGGTGCCGCCGCAGCACGGGTTCAACGCCGAGCTGCGCCGCATCACCGCGGAACACGGCTCGCTGCTCATCGTCGACGAGGTGATGACGGGCTTCCGGGTCAGCCGATCCGGTTGGTACGGGCTGGATCCGGTCGACGCCGATCTGTTCACGTTCGGCAAGGTGATGAGCGGCGGGCTACCGGCCGCGGCGTTCGGCGGAAAGGCCGACGTGATGGGCAGGCTCGCGCCGCTCGGCCCGGTGTACCAGGCGGGCACGCTGTCGGGGAACCCGGTCGCGATGGCCGCCGGGCTGGCCACGCTGCAGGTCGCGGACGACACCGTCTACGCGACCCTCGACGCCAACGCCGACCGGCTGGCCGCACTGATCAGCGGTGCGCTCACCGAGGCCGGCGTCGCGCACCAGATCCCCCGGGCCGGCAACATGTTCAGCCTGTTCTTCGGCGAAGAGCCGGTCACGGATTTCGCCACGGCCAAAGCCACCCAGACGTGGCGTTTCCCGGCGTTCTTCCACGGCCTGCTCGATGCGGGCGTCTACCCCCCGCCCAGCGCTTACGAGGCCTGGTTCGTCTCGACCGCGCTGGACGACGACGCCTTCGACCGGATCGCTTCGGCCCTGCCCGATGCGGCACGTGCCGCGGCCCGGGCTCCGGAGCCGGCATGACCCAGACGAAGACCGTGGTGCACGTCATGCGCCACGGCGAGGTGCACAACCCCGAACAGATCCTCTACGGCCGGTTGCCCGACTATCACCTCTCCGAACGGGGCCGGGCACAGGCCCAGGCGGTAGCCGAGTGGCTGGCCCACCGCGACATCACCCACGTGGTCGCCTCGCCGCTGGAACGTGCCCAGGAGACCGCGGCGCCGATCGCCGCCCGGCACGGGTTGTCGATCAACACCGACGACGAGCTCATCGAGTCGGCGAACGTCTTTCAGGGCGAGCGGGTCTCGCCCGGCGACGGGGCGTTGCGCAACCCGCGCAACTGGTGGCACCTACGCGACCCGCGCACCCCGTCGTGGGGGGAGCCCTACACCGAGATCGCAGAGCGGATGATGCGGGCGCTGCATCGCGCCCGCGCCGATGCCGCCGGCCATGAAGGCGTGTGCGTCAGCCACCAGCTGCCGGTCGAGACGCTGCGCCGCGCGATGACCGACAAAGCGCTGCATCACTTTCCAACCAGGCGGATGTGCAACCTGGCCTCGGTCACGTCGTTCTACTTCCACGACGACGAGTGCGTGGGCTGGGGATACGCGGAGTTGGCCGGGAAGTGAGGCCGTCGGTGCACCGGGTCGGGCGGGTGGTCACGCTCATGCTGAGCGTGGCCGTGCTCGGGCTCACCGGATGCTCCACCGGCAGTGACGCCGTCGCCCAGGGCGGCACGTTCGAGTTCGTCGCCCCGGGTGGCAAGACCGACATCGTCTACGACCCGCCGGTGAGCCGAGGCCGACCCGGGCCGCTGGCCGGCCCGGACCTGATGGACACCGACAAGACCCTGTCGTTGTCCGACTTCGCCGGCAAGGTGGTCGTGATCAACGTCTGGGGGCAGTGGTGCGGGCCGTGCCGCACCGAGATCACCGAGCTGCAACAGGTCTACGAGGCGACCCGCGACCAGGGGGTGGCGTTCCTGGGGATCGACGTGCGGGACAACAACATCGACGCTCCCCGCGACTTCATCATCGACCGGGGCGTGACGTTCCCGTCGATCTACGACCCGGCGATGCGCACCATGATCGCATTCGGCGGCCGCTACCCGACGACGGTCATCCCGTCGACGATCGTCCTGGACCGCGAGCACCGGGTGGCCGCGGTGTTCCTACGGGAACTGCTCGCCGAGGACCTGCAGCCTGTGGTCGAGCGGCTGGCGGCAGAGACCCCCCAGCCATGAACCTCGATCAGATCGGTGAGCTGACTGCCAGTGGTCCGCTGCTGCTGGCGCTGTCGGTCAGCGCGCTGGCGGGACTGGTGTCGTTCGCCTCGCCGTGTGTGATCCCGTTGGTTCCGGGATACCTGTCGTATCTGGCCGCCGTGGTGGGCGTCGACCCGGAACCGGCGACGGGTGCCGGCGCGCCTGGGACGCTGGCGCTGCGCGGCGCGAAGCTGCGCGTGGCCGGGGCGGCGGCGCTGTTCGTCGGCGGTTTCACGGTGGTCTTCGTGCTCGGCACTGTCGCGGTGCTGGGGATGACGACCACGCTGATTACCAACCAGCTTCTGCTGCAACGCATCGGCGGGGTGATCACCATCCTGATGGGTCTGGTGTTCATCGGTCTGGTGCCGGTGCTGCAGCGAGACACCCGGTTCACCCCGAGGCGGATCTCCACACTCGGCGGAGCCCCGCTGCTCGGTGCGGTGTTCGCGCTGGGGTGGACTCCGTGCCTGGGGCCGACGCTGACCGGGGTGATCGCGGTGGCCTCGGCGACCGAGGGCAGCAACGTGGCACGCGGTCTAGTGCTCGTCGCCGCCTACTGCCTCGGCCTGGGAATCCCGTTCGTACTGCTGGCGTTCGGCTCGGCCCGTGCCGTCGCCGGGCTCGGCTGGCTGCGCCGCCACACCCGCACCATCCAGATCGTCGGGGGCGTGCTGCTGATCGCCGTTGGCATCGCTCTGACGACCGGAGTGTGGAACGAGTTCGTGTCCTGGGTGCGCGACGCGTTCGTCAGCGACGTCAGGCTCCCGATCTGATGACCGCTCCGCCCCCCACTGCGCGAGCAGACGCGAAGTCGCGCGATGTTCGCCCAAATCGCGCGAGTTCGCGTCTGCTCGCGTTGATCCGCAACACCTGGCGCACCCTGACGTCGATGGGCACCGCGCTGGTGCTGCTGTTCCTGCTGGCGCTCGCGGCGATCCCCGGAGCACTGCTGCCGCAGCGCAACCTCAACGAGGCCAAGGTCGCCGAGTACATCGCCGCCAACCCGACCATCGGGCCCTGGCTGGACCGCGTCCAGGCGTTCGACGTGTTCTCCAGCTTCTGGTTCACGGCGATCTACGTGCTGCTGTTCATCTCGCTGGTGGGCTGTCTGACCCCGCGCCTGTTCGAGCACTTCCGCAGCATGCGTGCCAACCCGGTGCCCGCGCCGCGCAATCTGGGTCGGCTGCCCAAGCATCACAGCGCCGCGGTCCCGGGGGACGTGACCGCGGTGGCGACGGCGGTCGACGAACGGCTGCGTGGATGGCGTCGCATCACCCGCCATACCGGGGACGGCGAGATCGCCGAAATCGCGGAAATCTCCGCGGAGAAGGGATATCTGCGCGAGTTCGGCAACATCGTCTTCCACTTCTCGCTGCTCGGTCTGCTCGTCGCGATCGCCGCGGGCAAGTTGTTCAGCTATGAAGGTAACGTCATCGTCATCGCCGACGGCGGGCCGGGATTCTGCACGGCATCACCCGCCGCGTTCGACTCGTTCCGGGCCGGAAACACCGTCGACGGGACCTCGCTGTATCCGATGTGTGTGCGGGTCAACGACTTCGAAGCGACCTATCTGCCGAACGGGCAGGCGGTGTCGTTCCAGGCAGACATCGACTACCAGGCCGGCGACAACCTCGACACCGGCACCTGGCAGTCCTACCTGCTGAAGGTCAACGAGCCGTTGCGCGTGGGCGGCGACCGGGTCTACCTGCAGGGCCACGGCTACGCCCCCACGTTCACCGTGACGTTCCCCGACGGGCAGACCCGCACCCAGACGCTGCAGTGGCGGCCCGACGACCAGATCACGTTCCTGTCCTCGGGGGCGATGCGCTTCGATCCGCCCGGCGGCACCTACGACGACGAACGGGAGCGACGCAGCAACCAGCTCGCGATCCAGGGATTGTTCGCGCCGACCGGGGAACTCGACGGCACCCTGCTGTCGTCCAGCTTTCCCGCGCTGAACGACCCCGCGGTGGCGATCGACGTCTACAAAGGCGACACCGGGCTGGACACCGGCCGCCCGCAGTCGCTGTTCTCGCTGGACCCGCGGATGATCGGCCAGGGCCGGCTGGATAAGGTCGCGCGGGTCAACCTGCGCGCCGGTGAGGACACCCGGCTCGACGACGGCACCGTGGTGCGGTTCGACGGCGCGACCCCGTTCGTCAACCTGCAGGTGTCCCACGATCCGGCCCAGATCTGGGTGTTGGTGTTCGCGATGACGATGATGGCCGGGCTGCTGGTGTCGTTGATCGTGCGGCGACGACGCGTCTGGGTGCGGTTGTCGCCGGGGGCTGGGTCCGACCGCGAGGGTACCGTGAACGTCGAGCTGGGCGGCCTGGCCCGCACCGACAACTCCGGCTGGGGTGACGAGTTCGAGCGGCTGACGGCGCGGCTGCTCGCCGGGAGCGACACCGGCGCGCCGGTTGGTCAAGACAAGAAGGCGGATCGTCCATGAATTCCACAGATATCGACCTCGGGCTGGCCCGTTACTCGGACTGGGCGTTCACGTCGTCGGTACTGGTGCTGGTCGTCGCCCTGCTATTGCTGGCTGTCGAGTTGGCCTACAGCCGCAGCCGCAAGGTCGAGACCCGGGAGCTGGTCGGTGCCGGTGTCTCGGAGACGGTCGCGGTCAACAGCGCCACTCCCGGGGTGGTGGCCGACACGCCGCGGCGGTCGCTGGACGAACGTTTCGGCTCGGCCGGGCTGGCGCTGATCTACGTCGGGATCGCGCTGCTGCTGGCGTGCATCGTGTTGCGGGGTCTGTCCACCGCGCGGGTGCCGTGGGGCAACATGTACGAGTTCATCAACCTCACCAGTTTCTGTGGCCTGGTGGCCGCGGCGGTGGTGTTGCGCCGGCCGCAGTACCGGTCGCTGTGGGTGTTCGTCCTCGTCCCGGTGCTGATCCTGCTCACCGTGTCTGGTCGCTGGCTGTACTCACACGCCGCTCCGGTGATGCCCGCACTGCAGTCCTACTGGCTGCCGATCCATGTGTCGGTGGTCAGCCTGGGATCCGGGGTGTTCCTGGTCGCCGGCGTGGCCAGTGTGTTGTTCCTGCTCAAGATGTCGCGCCTGGGCGAGCCGGATCGTCCCGGCGTGGTCGCCCGTGTCGTGCAGCGACTCCCGGACGCCCAGACCCTGGACAGGATCGCTTACCGGACAACGATCTTCGCGTTCCCGGTGTTCGGCTTCGGGGTGATCTTCGGCGCGATCTGGGCCGAGGAGGCATGGGGCCGGTACTGGGGTTGGGACCCCAAGGAGACGGTGTCGTTCATCGCGTGGGTGATCTATGCGGCCTATCTGCACGCCCGCTCGACGGCCGGCTGGCGGGACCGTAAAGCCGCGTGGATCAACGTCGCCGGCTTCGTGGCGATGGTCTTCAACCTGTTCTTCATCAACTTGGTGACTGTCGGGCTGCATTCGTACGCTGGCGTCGGCTGAGCCGACAAGACGGTACGTCGGCTGAGCCGTTCGTCAGGAGAGGGAGGAGAGGGACCGTTGTCTGACCTGCCGGGTGGTTTTCGGGCACAGCAACGGTTCATCGACCCGGCGGCCAGTGAAGACATTGTGCCCGCGGAGTGGACGGCCCCGACCCCGCCGCACGGAACGCCGCCGGTCGTCGCTGCCAGCCCGCCCGAGCAGGCACCGCCCGACCCGGCCGCGCCCGATCCGCCGCCGTATCTCGACCTGTCGACGGTCGCGCTGCTCGGCAAGCCGAGGCGTGCGCCGTCTGCGGGCTGGCGCAAGTGGGTTTACTGGGCCTCGGCCCGGCTGATCAACCTGGGCGAGAGCCCGAAGGTGCTTCGCCACGACACCCTGGTCGCGCAGGTGCAGCGTCCGCTGCGCGGGTGCTACCGGATCGCGCTGCTCTCCCAGAAGGGCGGCGTCGGCAAGACGACCATCACCGCGACGCTGGGCGCCACGTTCGCCACCAACCGCGGGGACCGGGTGATCGCGGTGGACGCCAACCCCGACCGTGGCACGCTGAGCCAGAAGGTGCCGCTCGAGACACCGGCCACCGTGCGTCACCTGCTGCGCGACGCGGAGGGGATCGCCGCCTACAGCGACGTCCGCCGCTACACCTCCCAGGGCCCGAGCAGGCTGGAGGTCCTCGCGTCCGAAACCGATCCCGCGGTGTCCGAGGCGTTCAGTTCGGACGACTATCACCGCACGCTGTCGGTGCTCGAGCGCTTCTACAGCCTGGTGCTCACCGACTGCGGTACCGGCATGCTGCATTCGGCGATGTCGGCGGTGATCGACAAAGCCGATGTGCTGGTGGTGATCAGCTCCGGGTCGGTGGACGGCGCGCGCAGCGCATCGGCGACGCTGGACTGGCTGGACGCCCACGGCTACGAGGACATGGTCAGCAACTCGATCGCTGTCATCAACGGGGTGCGGCCGCGCTCGGGCAGGGGCACGAAGGTCGACCTCGCCAAGGTCGTGGACCACTTCGCACGGCGCTGCCGGTCGGTGTGTCAGGTTCCGTTCGACCCGCACCTGGAAGAGGGGGCCGAGATCAGCCTGGACCGGCTGCGGCCACAGACCAGGGAGTCCCTGATCGAACTGGCCGCGGCGGTGGCACAAGGCTTTCCGGGTGCGCGCCGACAGGGCGACCCAGCCGTCGACTAGGTCTGCAGTGCGCGGTCAGGACCGCGGTTGGTCGTCTCGCGGATTGATCCGCCGCAGGAAATCCGGATCGTCGTCCGGTCCGATCACCCGGGTGCGCGGTCGATTCGCAGCCATCCGGGTAACCCGCCATCCGACGTAGACCAGTGCGGCCAAGACGATCAGCAGGAGCAAATAAGCCACCTAAAACCTCCTTCCTGTCAATATACGCGTCATGGGTAGGCTCGGTCCGTGTCTGACGGACCCGCGAGATCCCGCCTGCTGCTCGACGTGCTCGCCTACGTCGCGGCCCGCCTCGTCCTCGTCGTCGTCACGACGCTGGTGATCATCGGGGTCGGACGCCTGTTCGGGGTGCAGGACTTCCCGGTGGTGGTGGCGTTGCTTTTTGCCATCGTGATCGCGCTGCCGCTGGGCATCTGGCTGTTCACCCCGCTGCGGCGGCGCGCCACCGAGAGCATCGCGACATGGGACGAGCGACGCCGCCGCGACCGCGAACAGCTGCAGGCCCGGCTGCGCGGCGACGTCGCACCCGAAGACCCGAACCCCGAATCCCGCGACGGCTGAAGACCCGTCGGCCGGAATTCTTCGGACCTATTACGGATTCTCCGTCACAGGCGTGTCCTGCTTAGCTGAGACCCCAGTGGGTAACCGCCGTCACATGACGGAACAGCAGGCGATGACCCGTCACCGGGGCATCAGCAAGCACAGGAACATCAGTAGCCACAGAGCTTCGAGTAGCCACAAAAGCCTCTACGGTCGGTGGATCGACGAGCTGTGGGCGGGGCACCGCATTGCCGAGGAAGTCGTCGCCCCGGACTTCGTCGGGCACTGGCCTACTCGAGACGTCCACGGACCCTCAGAACTGCAGAAAATCATCGACACCACTCGAGGTGGCCTCCGGGAACTGATGTTCGTCATCGAGGTCGGTCCATTCGTCGACGACGACATGGTGGCCGCCCGGTGGATCGCCACCGGGTCGGGTCCCAGCGGTCCCACCCGGTTGACCGGAAACGACATCCTGCGGGTCGCCAACGGGAAGGTCGTCGAGTACTGGACGGGCATCTCGCCCGGCTAGTTGGCCGCGGCGTCACGCAACAACCGCCGCAACACCTCGAGGGGATCCCTGTCAGCGGGATCCAGTCGGTGTCCATCCGGCGCCTGCGTGGGCTCGGGGGCAGTGATCACCGGGGCCGCCGGCGCGGGGACGTCCGCAGGTGGCGGCGGCGGGGTGACCCCGGGCGGGACCCGGGTGCCCAAGGCGTCGATCTTGGCGGTCAGTCGCGCCTGGGCGTCCTGTCGCACCGCGCGCCGCTCCGGGTCAGGGTCGTTGTTGCCGCCGAAGCACCCGGCAGGCGCGTCGGCGATCACCGCGAGGGCGCCCTGGTAGCGGTCCCGTGCGGTGTCCAGCCGGGCTTCCCACGCGTCGATGTCTCCCTGGCGTTCCCGGACCAACTCGAGGTTGACGCGCACCGGGCAGGAGCGCGCCGGGTCCGTCCGGGCCAGCACCGCCGAGAACTCCGCCTCGGCGACGTCCAGGCTCATTCCCTGTTGCTCCTCGCGTGCGCGGCCTTCCAGCACGGCGAGTCCGCCCGCGGCGAACGCGGTCGTGGCGGGCTCGACCACGTCGGCGATCCGCAACACCGCCACATCGCTGCGCAGCGCCCCGATCTCACCCGACGCGAAGTGTTCCTGCGCCGCACCACCCACGACGACGACCGAGATCAGTTTCGCCGAGAGCGCCAGCGCGATCACGGTCACCGGCGCCGACGCGACCAGCAGTCGCCGTCGTAACCGCAGCCGGGCGGGCCCCGACGCGCGCGTCACGACAGCACCTGCCGATGCGTCGACCGGGCGCGGCGCAACTCCCGCGCCGTCAGGTAGATCCCGGTGAGCAGCAACACCGACGCCAGCATCGTGAACACCCAGTACCACTCGGTCCGCTCGGGTGTTGCCTGCGGTCCCACGCTCACCTGAGTGGTCGATGTCCCGGCCTGTGGCACGGGTTGCCCGGGCTCTCGTTGGATGTAGGGCACCCCGAGTTGCTCGGCGATCTTGCGTAGCGCCGGCTCGTCGAGACCGGGCCCGCCGCCGTAGCCGAACACCGCACCGCCGTCCACATCGCCGGTGTCGAACTCCCCCTGGGGGGCGGTGGACTGTGCGGCCCCGGAACCGAAGTAGTACACCAGGTTCTCCGCCTGCGGGTACTGCTGCCCGGCCGCGATCAGCTGATAGCGCAGCACATTGGCGGCGGCGGCGGCGTTGACCTGGTCGCTGACCGCAGTGGCGTCGGCGTAGGGGTTCAGGGCGTCCACGACCGGCTCCAGGCTCCAGGTGTCGCTCGACAGCGGCCAGTCGATCGCGGGCCGAGACGCGAACGCGATGACGGCGAACCGGGAGCCGGGGTGGGCCTCGATCAGCGCCGCCATGTCCTGGCGGATACCCGCCATCCGGGTGCCGTCACCGTGGTCGGCGATCGCAGAGTCAGCGGAGCGGTCCACGACGAAGTACACATTCGCCCCCTCGGCCGCCGGGGTGACCTCTTCGGAGACCGTGGCGGTTCCCGGCCGCGCGGCGGCCACCAGTACCAGCAGTACGGCCAGTGTGGTTCCGCACCAACGCAGCAGCGCGGTATTGCCGGCGGCGGGCCGCAGGGACACCAACCTCAGCGCCAGCAGGGCCGCCGCGATCGCGCCCAGCGCGGGCAGCGGCAGCACCGGGTCGAACGTCATCGCTGCACCGCCATCAGGGACACGCCCAGCAGTGCCGCCAGCGCCAGCGCGGCCACGAGCACGACCACCGGGGTGTCCTCTCGCCCGCCGGCCCGGTCACCGTCCTGCCCCGCCGCAGCGGCGCGGATCGAGTCGAGGTCGCCGTCGAGGCTTGCGGCGTCGAACCGATAGAACTGCCCGCCGGTCACCTCGGTGAGGGTGGCCAGCGCCTGGGTGTCACGACCCGGGGTGGTGACGGCGTTGACCTGCACGCCCGCCTGTTGCGCCATCTCGGTGACGTGGGCTTCGGTGAACAGCGACGGTGTGGTGTCCTCGGGGGACCGCAGCGCGCCGGGGCCGAGGTAGATCAGGGACCGACGGGTGTCGCCCGCGGTCTCGAACCCGGGAAAACCGGTCAGGCACAGCGCCAGCACGTCGGCAACCCTCGGCGAGTAATCGTCATAGCCCAGTGGCGCGGCGAACGACTCGGTCCTGGCCCGCAGACCGATGGCCTCGGCCGGACTCAACGCGGCGACGTCGGACTGCTCCTGTATCCGGGCCGCTTGTGCGTAGTCGCCGAAGCGACCGGCGGCGAACTGGTAGTCACGCGTCAACGGCACCACCCGGCGGTTCGGCGACGTCAGCCCGATGCGCTCGGTGCCGTACGTGGTTGCCTGGCGGGCGAAGTAGTTCAGGAACTGGCCGGTCGCAGGGTCGGTGACAGGCTGGCCCACACACAGCATGATGTCCTCACGGGGCGCGGAATCATCGTTTTCCCAGGCCGTTCCGACGGGCCGGGCGCTCGCCAGCACCGTCGTCCCGAACAACAGTGTCAGCAGGGCCAACGCCACCGCGGTGGTCCTGGTCCGGCGGCGGATCGCCGCCCGGTACTCCGGCAGCCGGGTCAGACGGTCGGTGTTGGCCAGCGGGCGGCGGCCACGGACCCGTTCGGTGGGCAGCAGCATCGCCAGCGCACCCGTCAGCACCAGCGCGCCGAGCCCGGCGATCACCACCGCCCACCACATCAACTCCACGAGCGGATCAACTCTTCGGTCTGCTCGCCCAGTCGGACGACGTCGACGGTCGCTGAGTTGTCGAACTGGGCATCACCCAATGCGGAGAGCACCGGCGCGGCGGGCGCGAGATCGCCTGCGGCGACGGCGCGCAGCTGCATGTACTGGGCCCGAAGGCCGGTGGCCTGATGCAGGAAGCTGCGCAGGGTGCGGCTCAACGCCGCGCCGGCCTGCGCCGCGGAGAGCTCTCCGTCGAGGTGTCGGCGGGTGATCGACTGAACCGTGCGGGTGAAGCGGTACCGCAGCACCCGCGCATGGGCCACCCTGACGACCGGTATCCGGCGAAGCTGTCCGGCGGGCATGGTGGCGATGAAAACGCCCGCATACCAGCCGATGACGACGATCAGCAGGGCCAGCCCGAGCCACAGCCACCCGGTGGCGTAGCCGGGGGGTCCACCGACGAACTCCAGCAGGTCATCCGGCACGCGACCACACCCCGGTCATCTCGACGATCTTCCGCCGGATCTGGTCGCTGCCGGAGATCGTGGCGTGCGGAATCGCTCGTGAGGTCATCAGTTCCGCGAGTTCGCGGGTGCGGCGCTGCTCGGCGCGTTGGTAGGCGGCGACGACGCGTGGTTCGGCCGTCACGGACCCGAGCACCACCCGCCCGGTGGCGACGTCGTAGGCCCCGTCGTCACCGGCGGCGATCGCCGGCATGTCGGGGACCAGCGCCCACATCACGTCGTGTTGCGCGGTCAGCCGACCGAGCACCTCCTCGAGGCGTCCGTCGACGTCCGGCTCGTCGGACACCACGACGACCAGCATCGAATGTCGGTAATGTGTTGCCACATAGGTCAACTGGCAGACGATGTCGCTCGGTCCGGGTGGGGTGTGGCCGGCCGCGTGCAGGTGGTAGCCGGTGAGCAGGCTCTCGATGTGGTTCTCGCCGCGGCGCTGCCGGACGTTCACGCTGCCGCGCGCGTCTCCGTACACCATGCCCACTTCGTCGGTGCGGCCGAGCGTGATCAGCCCGATTGCGCCCAGGATGTTCAGTGCCACATCCCGTTTGAGTTCACCGTCCGGTGCGAGGGCGGACATGTTGCGGCCGGTGTCGGCGACCAGCAGCACCTTGTGGTGTTTCTCGGAGACGAACCGCTTGATCAACACACTGCCCGAGCGCGCCGAGGCCTTCCAGTCGATGTCGCGCACGTCGTCACCCGGCACGTAGGGCCGCAGTTCGTCGAATTCCAGGCTGCGGGTGTGCAACAGCGCGTAGCGGCCACCCTCGAGCATGCCGCGGGTGTCGCTGCCGAAGTGGGCCCTGGCCCGGTGGAGGTGCTTACCCACTGCCGGCCCCGATCAGGGCACCCGCACCGACTGCAGTGCGGCGTCGATCACCACGTTGGCGGTGACGCCCGCGCTGGCCGCCTCGAACCCGAGGATCAGCCGGTGCTGCAGTACCCGGTGCGCCAGGTCGGCGATGTCGCCGGGGATCACGTGGTTGCGCCCGGACAACACCGCCAGGGCACGGGCCGAGGTGCACAACGCGATGGTGGCCCGCGGGCTGGCGCCGTACTCGACCAGCCTGGCGATCTGCCGGGGCAGGTGGTTGCCCGGGTCGCGGGTCACGCCGACGAGGCGGCTGGCGTAGAGCATAAGGTCCCTACTCATGTGCACCTGCCGGGCGGCACGCTGCAGGTGGCGGATGTCCTCGAGGCCGACCACCGACGGGGTGCGGTGGTCGCGGTCGTAGAGCCCGGCGTCGCGGCGGCTGAGCACCTCGACCTCCTGCTCGGGCGAGGGGTAGCGGACGATCTCCTTGAGCAGGAACCGGTCGGTCTGGGCCTCGGAGAGCGCGTAGGTGCCCTCCTGGTCGACCGGGTTCTGCGTCGCGATCACCAGGAACGGCTCCGGGATGGGGTACTCGGTGCCGGCGATGGTCGTCTGGCGTTCCTCCATCGCCTCGAGCATCGCGCTCTGGGTCTTGGCGCTGGAGCGGTTGATCTCGTCGAGCAGCACGACGTTGGCGTGCACCGGTCCGAGCTGGGTGACGAACGACGTGGTGGCCGAGTCGTACACCTGGGTGCCGATGATGTCGCTGGGCAGCAGGTCAGGGGTGCACTGGATGCGCCGGAACACCCCGTCGATGGACTCGGCGATGACCCGCGCCGCGGTGGTCTTGGCCAGCCCCGGCACGCTCTCCAACAGGATGTGGCCGCCGGTGAGCAACCCGATCAGCAACGACTCCCGCAGGTGCTCCTGGCCGACGACCTTAGCCGAGAACGCCTCGGAGAGCGCCCGGACGATGCGTTGTGCCTCGTCGGGGTCGTGGTCGGTCGGTATCCGGGCTGCGGTCATCCTGCGCTATGTACCACGCGATTCGGGCGTGCAAACCGCCGCTG
>NZ_JBAUJB010000262.1:0-2165 GCF_049683355.1 Mycobacterium sp. | reverse complement strand
GATCTCCGGTCGCACGGTGGTGGCATTCATCGCCGCCACCGCTTCACGGAACTGAGCCGGTTCGGCGGTGGTCACGGCGTCTGACGGTAGTCCATTTGTCCAGCTCTTGGTGCAGGCGCGCCGAATCAGGAACCGGACGGGCCATGGCAGCATGGGTGTCGATGAACACGCGCCGCGAGCTGCCTGAATCGCCCTACCTGGCCGCCGTCGCAGGCCGCAAACCCCACCGGGTGCCGGTGTGGATGATGCGGCAGGCGGGGCGGTCACTGCCGGAGTACCGGGCGCTTCGCGCCGAGAACACGATGATGCAGGCCTGTTTCGACGCCGACCTGATCACCGAGATCACCCTGCAACCGGTGCGCAGGCACGGCGTCGACGCCGCGATCCTGTTCTCCGACATCGTGGTGCCGCTGCGGGCCGCCGGGATCGCACTCGACATCGTTCCCGATGTCGGTCCGGTGATCGAGCGCCCCATCCGAACCCGTGCTGACGTCCGGACCGTCGCACCGCTGGACTCCGAGCAGGTGGCCCCGGTGGCCACTGCGATCGGCCAGCTGACCGCCGCGCTCGGCGATGTGCCGCTGATCGGCTTCGCCGGCGCCCCGTTCACCCTGGCGTCCTATCTCGTCGAGGGTGGCCCGAGCCGCAACCACGAGCACACCAAGGCGATGATGTTGGGCGAGTCCGCGACCTGGCATGCGCTGATGACGGCACTGACCGACGTGACGATCGCGTTCCTGCGGACCCAGCTCGACGCGGGCGTGGACGCCATCCAGGTGTTCGACTCCTGGGCCGGCACGCTGTCGCTGGCCGACTACCGCACCTACGTGCTGCCGCACAGCGCCAGGGTGTTCGAGTCACTGGCCGGGTACGGCGTGCCGATGACGCATTTCGGGGTGGGTACCGCCGAGCTGCTGGGCGCGATGTCGGAGGCGGTCTCCGGGCGGGGAGTGCCCGCGGTGGTGGGGGTGGACTGGCGGACGTCGCTGGCCGATGCCGCCGCCCGCGTGCAGCGGAGCTGTGCGCTGCAGGGGAATCTCGACCCGGTGGTGCTGATGGCGGGCTGGCCGGTGGTGCAGCGCGCCGTGCGCGCCGTCGTCGAGGACGGAAGGCGCGCGGTGGACGCGGGCGCTGTCGGGCACGTGTTCAACCTGGGCCACGGTGTGCTGCCCGGTACCGATCCCGAGGTGATCACCGACGCGGTTGCTCTGGTGCACGAGCTGTGACGTCGACCAGGCATCGCCAGTACTGCGTTGTGGGGGGCGGGATCTCGGGGCTCGTCGCGGCATACCGGCTGCGGGTGGCTGTCGGGCCGGACGCGGCTATCACGGTGTTCGATCCCGCCGACCGGCTCGGCGGGGTGCTGCGCACAGAGCGGATCGGCGGGCAACCGGTTGACGTCGGCGCCGAGGCGTTTGTGGCGCGCAGGCCCGAAGTGCCCGCGCTGCTGGCCGAGTTGGGTCTTGCGGGCAAACAGATCTCCACCACCGGTGCGCGCCCGCTGCTCTACAGCGAGGGCCGTCTGCATCCACTGCCCACCGACACCGTCAACGGCATCCCGTCGCGTCCCGAGGCGCTGTCCGGTCTGGTCGACGACGCCACGATCAGGTGGATGCTCGACGAACCCCGGCGCCCCTTCACCTGGCGTACCGGCGCCGACCCGGCGGTGGCCGACCTCGTCGGCGAACGCTTCGGCGAGCAGGTGGTGGTCCGCTCGGTCGACCCCCTGCTGACCGGGGTGTACTCAGGTTCGTCGGCGGCCATCGGCATCCGTGCGGCGGCCCCGACGGTCGCCGCGGCGCTGGATCGTGGGGCCCGCTGCTTGACCGACGCCGTGCGCACTGCGCTGCCGCCACCGCTGACCGGGTCGGTGTTCGGCGCGGTGGACGGGGGTTACACGGTGCTGATCGACGAGCTGGTGCGCCGCTCCGGGCTGCGCTGGGCTCAGGTGGCCGTCCGCAGCGTGGACCGCGCGTCGGGCGGATGGGAGCTGACCGACGACGAAGGCACCCGCTGGCCCGCCGACGCGGTGGTGCTCGCGGTGCCCGCACCGCGGCTGCCCGCCCTGGTTTCCGAGCTCGCCCCGGGTAGCGCGGCGGCGGCGGGCAGTATCCCGGTGGCCTCCGCGGCGGTCGTGGCGCTCGCGTTGCCGGGCGGCACCCCGC
>NZ_JBAUJB010000261.1:0-6327 GCF_049683355.1 Mycobacterium sp. | reverse complement strand
CCGGCGACCTGGGCATGGCGGGCTGCGGCAGCACCGGCACGGCCGCCGACCACCAGACCTTCGAGCAGGCTGTTGGACGCCAGCCGGTTGGCGCCGTGCATCCCGGTGCGCGCCGCCTCGCCCGCGGCGAACAGACCCGCGAGCTCGGCGCGTCCGGAGACATCGGTCAGGACACCGCCGCAGCTGTAGTGGGCACCCGGAACGACCGGGATCGGTTGGCGCGCTGGGTCGATGCCGGCCGCCAGGCAGGCCGCGGTCACAGTGGGGAACCGCGTCGCCACGTCCGTGACGTGGCGGGCATCGAGGTACGCGCACCGATCCCCGGACTCGGCCAGCCGGGTCTCGATCGCCGCCGAGACCACATCCCGGGGTGCCAGATCTCCCATCGGGTGCACCCCTTCGGTGATCGAACGTCCGCGGGCGTCTACCAGTTTCGCGCCTTCGCCGCGGAGCGCTTCGGTGATCAGGGGGCGGCGGCCACTGCCGCGCCCGTCGAACAGCATGGTCGGGTGGAATTGGATGAACTCGAGGTCAGCGACAGCCAGGCCGGCGGACATCGCCAGCGCCACCCCGTCGCCGGTCGATCCCGCCGGGTTGGTGGTCGCTTCATAGAGGTGCCCCAGTCCCCCGGTCGCGAGGATGACCGACGGGGCGTGGATGACGCCGGGGCCGTCGTCGCTGAGCACCAGCACCCCCGTCACGACGCCCGACTCCACCAGTAGCTCCACGGCGACATGGTTCCTGCGGATGTCGAGGGTGGCTGCCGCGTTGTTCAGCGCGCGCTGCACCTCGGCTCCCGTCGCATCTCCTCCCGAATGGATGATGCGTCGGCGGGAGTGCCCACCCTCTCGGGTCAACGCCCACCGACCCGGTGCCGACTCGTCGAAACATGCACCGGCCGAGACCAAGTCGGACACCGCACGGTGGCCGTCGGCGACGATCGAACGGACCGCTTCCGGATCGCAGAGCCCGCCGCCGGCGGCCAGGGTGTCGGCGACGTGGGCGTCGATGGAGTCACCGTTGCCGTAGCAGGCATCGGGCAGCACGACGGCGATGCCGCCCTGGGCGTAGAAGGTGGCGGTGTCACCGCCCTTGCTCAGCAGCACCACCCTGCGCCCGTGGCGATGCGCCGCCCGCGCAGCGGCGAGGCCCGCGACCCCGGTGCCGATGACGACGACGTCGGCGCGCTGCCTCCACAGACCGGCCCCGCCGCAGCCGGCGGTCATTCCCCGCCACCGCCGGGCTGGCCGATCTCGATCATCCGCTGCACGCTCAGACGCGCGGCCGCCGCGACGTCCACGTCCACGTCGACCTCGTCGGCGCCTTCCACCAGACACCGCAACAGCGCCGCCGGGGTGATCATCTTCATGTACTTGCACAAGGCCCGCTCGTTGACCGCCCGGAAATCCACGTCCGGCGCTGCCCGGCGCAACTGGTGCAGCATCCCGACCTCGGTGGCCACCAGAACCTGACGGGCGCCCGTTTCCCGGGCCGCGTCGAGCATTCCGCCCGTGGACAGGATCTTGACCCGGTCCTGGGGGAAGGAGCCTTCGCCGGCAAGGTAGAGCGCCGACGTGGCGCAACCGCACTCCGGATGCACGAACAGTTCGGCGTCGGGATGGGTGCGGGCCTGATCGGCGAGTTCATCACCGTTGATGCCGGCGTGCACGTGACACTCACCCGCCCAGATGTGCAGGTTCTCCCGGCCGGTGACCCGACGCACGTGCGCGCCGAGGAACTGGTCGGGACAGAACAGCACATCGCGGTCGGCCGGGATCGAGGCCACCACATCGACGGCGTTGGACGACGTGCAGCAGATGTCGGTCTCGGCCTTCACTGCGGCGGTGGTGTTGACGTAGGAGACGACGACGGCGTCCGGATACTCGGCCTTCCACGCGCGTAACTCGTCGGCGGTGATCGAGTCGGCCAGCGAACAACCTGCCCGCTGGTCGGGAATCAGAACGGTTTTTGCCGGCGAGAGGATCTTCGCGGTCTCGGCCATGAAGTGCACTCCACAGAACACGATGGTGTCCTCGGGCGCCTCGGCGGCGATGCGCGACAGCGCCAGCGAGTCGCCGACGTGGTCGGCGACGTCCTGGATGGCAGGCAGCTGGTAGTTGTGCGCCAGCAGGGTGGCACCGCGAAGTTCGACGAGACGGCGCACCTCGGCGGCCCATTGCGCGTCGCCGTCGACGCCGGAGAAACCCCCCGGCCCGTCGACGATTTGGCTCATCAGATGGTCAGCGGACAACTGTTCGGTCACCGTCATCGTCGCCTCCTTCACTTCGCCGAGGTTTTCGACTTATAATCGAAAACATGGTCCATACTAGCACCGACCACGAGGTGTTGGCCGCGGTGTTCCAGGTCCGACAGAGCCAGGCATCCGGCGCCGGACACAAACCCGCACTTCACGTGCTGTTGTGGCAGCGTGCGCTGAGCCCGGAGCGCGGAAAATGGTCCCTGCCCGGGGGTCGCCTCGGCGACGACGAGGACATGACGAGCTCGGTCCGGCGTCAGCTCGCCGAGAAGGTGGACCTGCGTGAACTGGCGCACCTGGAGCAACTCGCGGTGTTCTCCGACCCGGACCGGGTGCCGCACCGGCGGACCATCGCGTCCACGTTCCTCGGCCTGGTGCCCTCCCCCGCCACCCCCGAGCTGCCCGCCGACACGCGATGGCACCCGGTCGGCGATCTGCCGCCGATGGCGTTCGACCACGGCCCGATGGTCGAGCACGCCCGCACCCGCCTGGTCGCCAAACTCTCCTACACCAACATCGGATTCGCGCTGGCGCCAGCAGAATTCGCTCTCTCGACGCTGCGCGACATCTACAGCGCCGCGCTCGGCCACCCAGTCGACGCCACCAACTTGCAGCGGGTGCTCGAGCGTCGTCGCGTCATCACCAGGACCGGCACCACCGCGCGATCGGGCCGCAGCGGTGGCCGACCGGCGGCGCTGTACCGGTTCACCGACTCGCGCTACCGGGTCACCGACGAATTCGCCGCATTGCGGCCACCGGGGTGAGTCGGCTGGCTTCTTAACACGTTCTTAAGTAACAATGCCTGGATGGAACTCGGCAGCGTGGCGCGGTCCACCGGAGCGCAGTGGATCGGCCAGGCTCCTCATGAACCCCTTCAACCCAAGGCGCGCCCGGTCGTTCCCGCCTACGACTCGTTCTACCGGCCGCCGGCCGGATACGAACACGCCCGGCCAGGAACGGTGCTGCGGTCCCGCGACGTCGAGGTCGCTTTCCTCGGCTTCATCCCGCAGAAGTTTCACGCGACCCAGCTGCTGTACCGCACCACCGATCTCAACGGCGAGCCGCAGACCACGGTCACGACCGTGGTGGTCCCCACCGAACGGGCCGCGGACGGCCCTCTGCCGATCGTGTCGTATCAGTGCGCCATCGACGCGGTGGCGGGGCGGTGCTTCCCGTCCTACGCCCTGCGCAGGGGCGCCAAGGCGATCGGCTCGCTGGCTCAGTTCGAGTTCCTGCTGGTGGCCGCGGCGCTCGCCGAGGGCTGGGCCGTCTCGGTCCCCGACCACGAAGGCACCGCCGGCAGCTGGGGAGCCCCCCACGAACCCGGCTATCACGTGCTGGACGGGGTGCGTGCGGCGATCAACCACGAGCCGCTGGGGCTGTCACCGGGGGCGCCCGTGGGGCTGTGGGGCTACTCCGGAGGTGGGTTGGCCTCTGCGTGGGCCGCCGAGGTGCAGGACAGCTACGCCCCGGAACTCAACGTCGTCGGCGCGGTGCTGGGCTCGCCGGTCGGCGACCTCGGTCATACGTTCAAGCGTCTCAACGGCAGTGTGTATTCAGGACTGCCGGCGATGGTCGTCGCGGCGCTGACCCACATCTACCCCGACCTGGACCGCATCATCTCCGAGCACGCCACCGACGAAGGCAAGGCGATGCTCGCGCGGATCGAGAAGATGACCACAGCGCATGCTCTGCTCCGGCGCGCCGGAAAGGACATGGCGGATCTGGTCGACCGGCCGCTCGAGGAGATCCTGTTGACCCCGGAGGTCCAGAATGTCTTCGACCGCATCAAGCTCGGCACCGCCACCCCCAAGACGCCGGTGCTCATCGTGCAGGCCGTCCACGACCGGATCATCTCCGTCGACGACATCGACGAATTGATCGAGACCTACACCCGCGGCGGCGCCCGCGTCACCTACCACCGCGACATGTTCAGCGAGCACATGCTGCTGCATCCGATGTCTGCGCCGATGACGCTGCGCTGGTTGCGAGACCGCTTCGCCGGACGGCCGCTGCGTGCGCACATCGCCCGCACGAAGTGGCCGACGCTGCTCAACCCGTCGACCTACCGCGGGATGCTCACCCTCGGCGTGATCACGGCCAAGGTGCTGACGGGGCGGCGGGTGGAACGTCAGCCCCTGTCCCGATTCGACCGCTAGTCGGCAGCGGGTACTCCACCGGCGGCCAGGCACCCAGGTCGTCGCGCGGGGTCGCGGTGACGCCCAGCAGGTACACCAGCGCCGCGACCGCGGCGGGGAGCAGCACCGTAGCCGCGATCTGCAGTGGCGAATGGCCGAAGAACACCGCCGGGGCTTCGACGACGTAGTGCACCCGCCTCTCCTCGGACACCGGTGCCGCTGCCACGTCGACGACCCCGTACCGCAGGCGCGCCAGCGACGCCCCCACCGCCGCTGCCACCACCGCGGTGACCACACCACCAACCGTCAGCGCCGCCGCCATCACCGGTCCGCGGTGAGCGCGCCACTGCCACAACAGCACCGCCCCGAGCACAGCCACCACCGCGAGCATTCCGACGAACATGAACGCCGCGGTGAACCAATGGTCCGACTCGCTGCCCAGGGACGCGGTGATCCGCTCACCGGCGCGAGTCAGCGCCACCACGCCGTGGATCGGCGGCGCCAGCCACGCCCACAAGCCGCCCACCAGGGCACCCGCCACCGCGGCACCGACCACCACGGTCAGCGCGGCACGCGACCGCGACACCCTCGGCTCCGGGCTCCGGAGGGTCACCGGTAGAGCTCCAGATCCTTGGAATCGACCAGGCCGTGTCGCGAGCACTTCGCCCACCAGCCGTCCGGACGCACCTGAACGATCATCCGGCGGCCGCATTCGGCGCAGAAGCGGGGCGGCTCCAGCCCCAACTGCGCCGTGGTCGGCACGACGCTGCCTGCGGGTTCACCCGTGTACACGTTGTAAACGCCTGCACCGACCGGAGCCGGCAGCTCGCCCTCGGGTGAAACGACGATGCCCATCACAGGCTGGCGTTGAGCGCCTTGATCGGCATCTGCAGATCGTCGAGCAGCTCCAGATCCGCTTCGGCGGGCCGGCCCAACGTCGTCAGGTAGTTGCCGACGATGACGGCGTTGATGCCGCCCAGCATGCCCTTCTTGGCCCCCAGGTCACCCAGCGTGATCTCCCGGCCCCCGGCGAAGCGCAGCATCGTGCGCGGTAGCGCCAGCCGGAACGCGGCCACCGCCTTGAGTGCCTCGGAGGCCGGCAGCACGTCGAGGTCGCCGAACGGGGTGCCCGGACGCGGGTTGAGGAAGTTCAGCGGCACCTCGTGCGGGTCCAGCTCGGCGAGGTTGGCGGCGAACTCCGCGCGCTGCTCCAGCGTCTCCCCCATGCCGAGGATGCCTCCGCAGCACACCTCCATGCCGGCCTCGCGGACCATCTGCAGCGTGCCCCAACGCTCTTCCCACGAATGGGTGGTCACGACATTGGTGAAGAACGACCGCGCGGTCTCGAGGTTGTGGTTGTACCGGTGCACACCCATCGCCGCGAGCGCCTCGACCTGGTCCTGGGTCAACATGCCGAGCGAGCAGGCGATCTGGATGTCGACCTCGTTGCGGATCGCCTCGATGCCGGCGGCGACCTGCGCCAGCAGCCGCTCGTCGGGACCGCGTACCGCGGCGACGATGCAGAACTCGGTGGCGCCGGACTTCGCGGTCTGCTTGGCGGCTTCCACCAGGCTCGGGATGTCGAGCCAGGCGCTGCGCACGGGAGACGCGAAAAGGCCTGATTGCGAACAGAAGTGGCAGTCTTCGGGGCAGCCGCCGGTCTTGAGGCTGATGATGCCCTCGACCTCGACGTCGGGACCGCAGTGCGCCATCCGAACCTCGTGCGCGAGTGCCAGCAGGTCGTCGAGACGCTCATCCGGCAGTTGCAGCACCTGCAGGGTCTGGTCCTGATCGAGGCCTTCGCCCCGTTCCAGCACCTGCTCGCGTGCCACTGCCAGAATGTCGCTCACTCGCCAGCCCTATCTGTCGCCCACTTGAACACCGTTCAGGTTAGGGTACCGGTGTGCAGCTCCACAAACGTGACGTGGTCGA
>NZ_JBAUJB010000260.1:0-4256 GCF_049683355.1 Mycobacterium sp. | reverse complement strand
GACCGGGCGACCACCATGAGGCTGCTGGCCGATCCGACCAGTGTCGTCGACGACTTCACCAAACCCGGGCACGTGGTCCCGCTGCGCGCCAAGGACGGCGGGGTGCTGCGTCGTCCCGGCCACACCGAGGCGGCCGTCGACCTGGCCCGGCTCGCCGGACTGCAGCCCGCCGGCGCGATCTGCGAGATCGTCAGCCAGAAGGACGAGGGCGACATGGCGCAGACCGATGAGCTGCGCATCTTCGCCGACGAACACGACTTGGCCCTCATCTCGATCGCCGACCTGATCGAGTGGCGGCGCAAGCACGAAAAGCACATCGAGCGGGTCGCCGAGGCCCGCATCCCGACCCGCCACGGTGAGTTCCGGGCCGTCGGATACACCAGCATCTACGACGAGGTCGAGCACGTCGCGTTGGTCCGTGGCGACATCGCCGGCCCCCACGGGGACGGTCACGACGTGCTGGTGCGGGTGCACTCCGAGTGCCTGACCGGTGACGTGTTCGGCTCCCGCCGTTGCGACTGCGGGCCACAGCTCGACGCCGCGCTGGCCATGGTGGCCCGCGAAGGTCGCGGGGTGGTGCTCTACATGCGAGGCCACGAGGGCCGGGGGATCGGCCTGATGCACAAGCTGCAGGCCTACCAGCTCCAGGACGCCGGTGACGACACCGTCGACGCCAACCTCAAGCTGGGGCTGCCGGCCGATGCCCGCGACTACGGGATAGGTGCCCAGATACTCGTCGACCTCGGCGTGCGGTCGATGCGTCTGCTGACCAACAACCCAGCCAAGCGCGTCGGGCTGGACGGGTACGGCCTGCACATCATCGAGCGGGTGCCACTGCCGGTGCGGGCCAACGCCGAGAACATCCGATACCTGATGACCAAGCGCGACCGGATGGGCCATGACCTGGTCGGTCTGGAGGACTTCGACGAGGCACTGCCCGGAGAGTTCGGTGGCGCAGTATGAGCACCCACAGTGGAGGGGCGAAATGAGTCCTGCGGCCGGCGTCCCGGACCTCCCCGAGCTCGACGCCTCTGACATCACGTTGGGCATCGTCGCCAGCACCTGGCACGAGACGATCTGCGACGCGCTCCTCGAGGGTGCGCGAAGAACGGCGGCAGACGCGGGGATCGCAGACCCGACGATCGTGCGGGTGCTCGGCGCCATCGAGATACCGGTGGTGGCGCAGGCGTTGGCCGCGACCCATGACGCCGTGGTGGCGCTCGGCGTGGTGATCCGCGGGGAGACACCACATTTCGACTACGTCTGCGATGCCGTCACGACCGGGCTGACGCGGGTGTCGCTGGACGCGTCCACACCCGTCGCCAACGGAGTGCTCACCACCAACACCGAACACCAGGCGCTCGACCGCGCAGGGCTGCCGACATCGGCCGAGGACAAGGGCGCCCAGGCCGCCGCGGCCGCACTGTCGACGGCGCTCACGCTGCGCCGGCTGAGCTCGTGAACACTGCCGGCAAGGACACCTGGGACGTCCAGGTCAAGCCACACCTGACACCGATCTTCGCCTACGGCGCGGCGCTGGTGATCCTGGCCGCCCACGTTGTTGTCGGGGTGCTGCTCAAGGCGTCGTCCACCGGGGTGATCTTCCGCACCGCCGACCAGGTGGCCATCGCGATGGTCGGCGCGGTCATCGCGGCCTTCGTGTGTCTGCTCGCGCGGCCTCGGCTGCGGATCGGACCCTCCGGGGTTGCGGTGCGAAACCTCTTCGGATACAAGCTGTTCCCCTGGAGTGAAGTCAGAGGCGTGTCGTTTCACCCAGGTGCGCGCTGGGCGCGGCTCGACCTTCCCGACGACGAGTACATGGCGGTGATGGCCATCCAGGCCGTCGACAAGCGAAGAGCCGTCGAGTCGATGGAGCGGGTGCGTACCGCGCTGCGTCGCTACCAGCCCGACATCAATTCGACCCACCCATGACCACGCCCTCGCGACGCGGGTCGGCGCCACCGATCCAGCCGGACGTGCCGCGGACGAGGGCGGACAGCCCGCTGGACTGATCGCCGACGTCCACCTGGTGGCCGAGTTCGCGCAGCCCGCGTACCAACGGATCGTGGTCACCGTCGTCCGAGGCGTCGATCGACGGGTGCTCACCGCCGACGTTCGTCTTCGGGGAGTTGGCCGCGCCGAAGTCGACCGAGGAGACCGCCTGCTGCGGATCCAGGCCCCAGTCCAGGATGCCCACAACGGTTTTCACGACGAACTGGATGATCGTGGACCCGCCGGGCGAGCCGGTGACGGCGTACAGCCGACCGCGGGCACCGGCGGCGCCCGGTTCGAAGATCAGTGTCGGCGCCATCGTGCTCCGGGGGCGTTTGCCCGGCTGCAGGCGGTTGGCCACCGGCACCCCGTCCGGGCCGACCGGCTCTGCGGAGAAATCGGTCAGCTGGTTGTTCAGCAGGAATCCGTCGACCATGTGGAACGCGCCGAACGCCGACTCGATGGTCGTCGTGAACGACGCCGCATTGCCCTGCCGGTCGACCACGCTGATGTGGCTGGTGCCGTGCTCCGGTGGTGCCGGCACGGGGGCGATGGGGGGCCCGAACTCGCCAGGCTGCGCCGTGCCCATCGTGCGGTCCGGCGAGATCAGCGCCGCGCGTCCCACCAGGTAGTCGCTGCCCAGCAACGTGGCGGGGGACCCTCCGGGAAGCGGCACGAAGTCCGTGTCGGCGACATAGCGGTCCCGGTCGGCGTAGGCGAGTCGCTCGGCTTCGGAGATCAGGTGCACGCCCATCACAGTGGGCCGGCCACCGTTGAGGTCGACGTCGGTTGGTTTGTGCTGGTCCATCGGGAAGTGCTCGAGCATCCCCAGGGTCGCGGCAACGGCGATGCCGCCGGAGGACGGGGGCGGCATGCCGCAGATCTGTTTGCCTCGGTAGCCCGTGCACAGCGGTTCGCATCTTCGTTCGGTAACCGGCCAGATCCTCGACGGTGATCAGGCCCGGGGTGCGTCCGCCCGAGGTGTCGGCCGCCGCGGCGACGATGTTGCGGGCGATCTCGCCGGTGTAGAACGCTTCCGGGTCGGATGCGATGGCGCCCAACGTTTTTGCATACGCCGGATTGGTCAGGACGCTCTGCGCGGCTTTCGGGGAGCCGTCGGGTTCCAGGAAGTACGCTGCGGCGTCCGCGTCGAGCCGCAGCTGCGGTGCGGCATCGACGATGGCGGCCGCGAGCCGGGGGCTGATGTCGAAGCCGTCGTCGGCCAGCGCCACGGCGGGAGTGAACAGGTCGCGCCACGGTGTCTCGCCGTGTTCGGCATGCACGTCGGCCAACATCCGCACGACGCCGGGCACGCCGATGGAGCGGCCGGAGGCGCGGGTATCAGGTTTCGGGTCCGTCCTGTCGGCTTCAGAGACCCACCGCAGATAGTTCTCGGTCGCCGCGGCCGGGGCCACCTCACGTCCGTCATAGGCTTGCACGGCACCACCGGCGGTGTCGTAGTAGAGCAGGAACCCGCCACCGCCGAGTCCTGAGGACTGCGGTTCGACCAGCCCGAGGACCGCTTGCGCGGTGACGATCGCATCCGCGGCGGTGCCGCCGTCCCTCAGCACCTCACACGCCGCCTGCGTGGCTAGCGGGTTCGCGGTGGCCACCGCGAAGCCGGTGGCGGCGACGGTGGTCATGTCCGTGCGGTATCCCGTGGCGGTCTCGGGTGCTGCCGTGATGTCCCGGTTGCCGGGTTCCGTCGACGACTCCGCCCGCGGTGCCAGGGTGCCGTTGGCGACGATGTCACACGGACCTGCCGGGGGTGGGGCGGCGCTCTGGTCGCCTGCACATCCGGCAAGCACCAGCACCACCGCCAGCAGCGGCGACCCCACCCGTCGCGCGGACCAGAACCGCATCATTCGACGGTAGTCGATCGGCCGCGTCGGTACACCGCAGTAACCTGGGTTGCGTGCCCGATCCAGCGACATACCGACCCGCTCCTGGATCGATTCCCGTCCAACCGGGTGTCTACAGGTTCCGGGATCCGCACGGCCGGGTCATCTATGTCGGCAAGGCCAAGAGCCTGCGCAGCCGGCTCAACTCCTATTTCGCCGACATCGGCGGCTTGGCGCCGCGGACCCGGCAGATGGTACGCACGGCGGCGGGGGTCGAGTGGACGGTCGTCAACACCGAAGTGGAGGCGCTGCAACTCGAGTACAACTGGATCAAGGAGTTCGACCCGCGGTTCAACATCCGGTACCGCGACGACAAGTCCTATCCGGTCCTGGCGGTGACCCTCAACGAGGAGTATCCCCGGC
>NZ_JBAUJB010000259.1:0-25611 GCF_049683355.1 Mycobacterium sp. | reverse complement strand
CGAAATGGATTGTGGTGAAGACACGATGCGGGGCGCCGGATCGATGACGCCCGGCCACGATCAGCGCAGCGCCGAAGCGGATTACCGCCGGTTGCTGGACCGCAGCCCCGCGCCGGTGTGTGTGCATGACGGTCAGACGGTGGTCTACGTCAACCCGGCCGCGGTCCGCGTTCTCGCAGCGGCAACGGAGGCGCAGATCGTCGGACGCCCGATCACGGATTTCATCCATCCCGATTCGCTGGCCGGGGTGCACGCCCGCCTTGCCGATCTGCTCGGGGACGGCGACGTCTCCGAGCTCTCCGAGGTCACTCTGCTCCCCGTCGACGGCACGACGTTGGCTGCGCACTCGGTCGCAGCTCTGAGGTTGACCGACAGTGGACCGATATACGAAGTAATCTTCGACCGAATCCCCCTGTCAGCCTGTGGAATCGGTGAAGAGACCGGTCCGGCGGCGAAGGCCGCTGAGCCCCGGTTGCGGGCGGTGCTGAACCTTCTCCACAACGGTGTGGTGATCATGGCAAGCGATGGCCGCTTCGAGTTCACCAACACCGCCGCACGCCGGATCTTGGGCGGCGACGCGGATGATCTTGTCGGTGTTCACCACAGCGCCAGGGGGGTGGACCTGCCGATGTTCAACGCTCGGGGCCAGCAGATCAGCACCGACTCGCATCCGATCAGGTGGATTCAGCGGACCGGGCTGAGCGTGGGCGGCGAGGTCGTCGGCATCGATCGACCCGATGGCAAGCGAGTATGGATCATCGGACGCGGGTGTCTGGTCGATCCGAGTGACCCCCAGAACTCGTCGGTGCTGTTCTCCTTCACCGACATCACCGAGCACCACACCGCACGAGAACGCCTGCTGCACGAGGCCACCCACGACTGGCTCACCGGTCTGCCCAATCGGGTGCACGCGCTCAACCAGGCCGCATCAGGTCTGCTGCAGACCGGAGACGTCCGCCTGTCTGCGGTGTTGTTCCTCGACCTCGACGGGTTGAAATCGGTGAACGACCGTCATGGACATCCGGTTGGTGACGACGTGCTCCGGGTCGCCGCCCAGCGGATGCAGTCGGTGATGAGACCCGCTGATCTCGTCGCGCGAGTCGGCGGTGACGAGTTCGTCGTGTTGATGATGGGACACACAAGCAGTGGTGAGGTCGAGGCCCTTTCAGGGCGACTGCACGAGGTCCTGTCGGCGGACATCGTGATCGGGACGCTGACCCTGCAGATAGGGGCGAGCATCGGAATCACGACGGTGGCAAGCACCGATCATCGAAGCCTTGCCGAAGTGCTGCGTGACGCCGATGCCGCGATGTATCGAGCCAAGGCCCGGGGCCCCGCCAACACGGCACATTTCGAACGCAATTCGTAGGGGCACCATTCTCGATCGATCCGAACGACTGACAGCGCCGAATCCGCCACATGGATCCGGCGGTCACCCAGGCAGCCGCCCCTGGTGGCCGAACGTGCTGCAGGTGCCAGGATCCTGCGGCGGAATCGGCCGCGGAGCGTTTGCACCGCGGGCTCGGGGTCGACGTCGAGGTCGCCGTCGAGTCGAATGCAGCCTGGCCCGCCGGCAAAAGTGCAGCTCGCGGCCCCAGCGAAAACTTTCCTGCTCGTCAACCCAACCAAAGCGCAACCGGCACCGAATGACCTACGAACGCGGGGTCCGCAATGGTGCGGGCCCGGTGTGACCGACAGAGAGCCGGACTGAGTGTGATTGGGGAGCGCTGAGTTGCCGAACGTGCGAGATCCACATCTTCGAGGTGCCTGCCCGGGGTCGTGCGGGAGGACGTGTTGTTGAGCGGTGGTGACGGCGGGACCCGTGCGCTGATCCCGCCGCACCGGCACATCCGCGGGCGCCGGGGTCGAACCGGCACGCCGGTACCGATTCGTTGGCGCGACGACATTCGTGGCGCGGTGCGGTCACACGTCGGTGAGTTCGTGGCCGGTCAGTGCCGCGACGACCTCGGTGCGGCCAAGGTCGACGTGGCTGGCGAGATCCTGTCCGGGTTCGTCGACGGCGGCAAGTACGTGCGCTCGACGTTCATGTACCTCGGCTGGCTGTGTGGAGCACAGGAGGACGAAGCGGCGCTGCGCGCGTCGGCCAGCCTGGAACTCTTCCATGCGTTCGCGCTCATGCAGGACGACGTCATGGACGAATCGACGCTGCGACGGGGGCGCCCCGCCGCGCACGTGATGTTCAGCCGCTGGCACCGCGACCGTGGGCTGACCGGCGCCTCGGCCCGGTTCGGTGAATCGGCCGCCGTGCTCCTCGGTGATCTGTGCCTGGTGTGGGCGGGCAAGATGCTGCGCGAGAGCGGCATCGGCGCCGACGCCCTCGCGCGGGTGTGGCCCCACTACGACGACATGCGGATCGAACTCGCCATCGGACAGTTCGCCGACCTGGTCAACGATGCACACGCCTTCCCGACGCTCGACGAGGTCCTCGACGTGTTGAGGCGAAAGTCGGGCAACTACACCGTGCGTCGTCCCCTGGAGATCGGCGCGGCGATGTCCGGGTGCCCGCCCGTGGTCGTCGACGCGCTCGGCGGGTACGGGGCAGCCATCGGAGAGGCCTTCCAGCTGCGGGACGACCTGCTCGGGGTGTTCGGCTCGCCCACCCTCACCGGAAAGTCGGTGGGTACCGACCTGGCAGCGCAGAAGGCGACCAGCGTCGTCGTCGCTGCCCATCAGCTGGCCGACGCCGGTCTGCGGCACCAGCTCTCCGAGCTGATGAGCACCCGCGAGCTGAGCTCGACAGACACCGAACGGTGGCGGACGCTGATCACCGCCAGCGGGGCCGTGCAGTGGATCGAACAGGTCATCGCCGAACGTCTGACCCACGCGCTGGACCGCCTCGGCTCTGTCCAGATTCCCGAAAAGACCCGTGCGGCACTCGAAGACATGGCCGTCCTATGCACCGAAAGGGCTGCGTGATGCGTAGTTTCGAGGGAAGAACCGACCGAGTCGTCGTGGTCGGGGCCGGGTTGTCCGGATTGTCCGCCGCGCTGTATCTGGCGGGACGCGGTCGCAATGTCACCGTCGTCGAACGCGATGCGGTGCCCGGTGGCCGGGTGGGACGCGCCGACATCGCCGGCTACCGCCTGGACACCGGGCCCACGGTGCTCACCATGCCGGACATCATCGACGACGCCCTGGCTGCCGTCGGCGAATCGCTGACCGACCGTCTGGACCTGATGCCGGTACACCCGGCCTACCAGGCGATGTTCGCCGACGGGAGCACGCTGGCAGTGCACACCGATGCGGACGCGATGTTCGCCGAGGTAGCCCGGTTCTCTGGACCTCGGGAGGCAGACGCCTACCTGCGGCTGCGTGCCTGGTTGACCGAGCTGTACCGCACCGAGTTCGACGGGTTCATCGCCGCCAACTTCGACTCGCCGCTCTCACTGGTGACCCCGCAGTTGGCCCGGTTGGCCGCGATGGGTGGATTCAGGCGCTGGGAGAAGGTGATTCGCCGGTTCCTGACCGACGAACGACTGCAACGGGTGTTCACCTTCCAGGCGCTGTATGCCGGCGTGCCGCCACAGGGCGCCCTGGCGGTGTATGCCGTGATCGCCTACATGGACACCATCGCCGGGGTGTACTTCCCACGCGGTGGCATGCGGGCGCTGCCTGATGCGATGGCGGCGGCAGCGGGCGCTGCGGGGGTCGAATTCGTCTACGAGTCAACGGTTTCCGATCTCGAATGGAGCGGATCGCGGATCACCGGCGTGCACACCACGTCCGGGCACCGCGTGCCTGCCGACGCCGTGGTGCTCACCACCGAGCTGCCCGACACGTATCGACTGTTGGGTCACACGCCGCGCCGGCTGCTCAAACTACGGCCGGCCCCTTCGGCGGTGGTGGCCCACGTCGGTTGTCGCGCAGCCGATGACCGAGTCGGCCACCACAGCATCCTGTTCGGCGACGCGTGGCATCAGACGTTCCGTGACATCATCGACGACGGCCGCGTGATGGGGGACCCGTCGCTGCTCGTGACGCGACCCACGGCCAGTGACCCGAGCCTCGCGCCGCCGGGCCGCGATCTGCTCTACGTACTGGCGCCTGCGCCGAACACCCAAGTTGGGCAGGTGGACTGGGATGCCGCCGGGACGGCCTACGTTGACGAGATGTTGGGCGCGGTCACCGCGCGGCTGCCCGAACTCGGAGACGACGTCGAGCTGCTGCGGGTGGTGACGCCGTCCGACTGGGGCCGGCAGGGCATGGCTGCGGGCACCCCGTTCGCACTTGCGCACACCTTCGCCCAGACCGGGCCGTTCCGCCCGGCGAACACCGTGCGCGGTGTCGACAACGTGGTGCTGGCCGGCTCGTCGACCGTGCCGGGGGTGGGGGTGCCCACCGCGATCCTGTCCGGGCGGCTGGCCGCCGACCGGATCACCGGAGTAACCACCCGCCGTCCGGAACGCGAGGTGTATCAACGATGATCGGATCCGAGCTCGATGCCGCCGGTGTGCGGGACCCCTCACTGCGCGAGGCGTTTCGACGATGCCGGGAGATCAACGCCCGGCACGGCAAGACCTTCTTCCTGGCCACCCGGCTGCTGGCGCCCCGACAGCGTCCGGCAGTGCACGCGCTCTACGGGTTCGCCCGGCGTGCCGATGACATCCTGGACGACTTCGACGCTCGTGGCAGCGAAGCGCGCGCCGACGAACTCCAGTCACTGTCAACCCGACTGTTCAACGCGCTGGTCCAGAACCAACCGTGTGACGACGACCCGACATTGACGGCGGTGGCGCACACCGCGCGCAAGTACGACATCGGCTGGGGGCTGTTCGACGATTTCCTGGCGGCGATGCGGATGGACCTCACCGTCACCGACTATCCGGATCGTGCCGCGCTGGAGCGTTACATGTACGGGTCGGCGGAGGTGATCGGCCTCCAGCTGCTGCCCGTGCTCGGCACCTGCGGACCGCGGGAGGACGCCGCCCCGCACGCGGCGGCGCTCGGAAAAGCCTTCCAGCTCACCAACTTCATTCGGGACGTCGACGAAGACCTGCGGCGAGGCCGGATCTACCTGCCCGCCGACGAGCTCGCGGCACACGGCGTCGACCGCGAGCTGCTGAACTGGTGCCAGGGCAACGGGCGCACCGAGGCGCGGGTGCGACGGGCCCTGATGGAGCAGCACGCCGCGGCGCGGAAGGTGTATTCCGAAGCCGAGCCGGGGCTTGGCATGCTGGCCCCGACGTCACGCCCGTGCGTGGCTGCGGCGTTGACGTTGTACTCGGAGATCCTCGAGCGCATCGAGGAGATGGATTTCCAGATCTTCGGTCAACGGGCCACCGTCGGCAACGCCCGGCGACTCACCGTCACCGCCGGCGGCATCGTCCGGTCCTGGAACGCCCGACTGCGGCACGGGGGTGAATGCGCCTAAAGCGTGTCGACACCTGCGTCATCGAGCAGCGGGATCTGTTCGATCGCCCAGGGACTCAGTGCCCACGGCAACCCCGCGGGCGTCCGCAGTTCCTCCCACGGCACCCACGCGGAGTCCATGATCTCGTCGGGGTCGGCGCTCACCGGGCCCACCGCGCGGGCGCTGAAAACCGGGCAGACCTCGTTCTCCACGATGCCCTGGGCATCGACGGCCTGGTAGCGGAAATCCGGCAGCACGCAGTGCAGTCGGGCGATGTCGACCCCGAGCTCCTGGCGGGCCCGACGTACGACGGCGTCGTCCATCGACTCCTCGGGGCCAGGGTGGCCGCAGAACGAGTTGGTCCAGATCCCCGGAAACGCGCGCTTGTGCAGGGCCCTGCGGGTCAGCAGCACCCTGCCGGCGTCGTCGAACAGATAACAGGAGAACGCCAGGTGCAGCGGCGTCGAGCCGTGGTGGACCTCCGATTTGGACGCCGTACCGATGCTGCGGCCCGCATCGTCGAGCAGAACGACGAGCTCCTGACCAGTTACCGAGTTCATGGACACCACCCGCAAGAGCGCTCGAAGGGACACGAAGGCATATTCAGCCGATGCTGCCGATGCTATGGAACGATTCGTTGCCGCCCCAGAGGCGGATTGGACGGACCGGCCGGAAGGACTTTCGTCCCACCGTAGCGTGGACCCTCGCCTCCTATACCGCGATGCGGTCCGGCGATAGCGTCGGGGTATCGGCGGCATCGTCCGCCACACATGTGAGGAGACACACCGATGTCCACCCAACCCGCACCTCTCGGCATCCTTGTCGGCGTCGACGGTTCGGCAGGTTCCCGAGTGGCCGTCGACTGGGCCGCGCGCGACGCGGCATTGCGGTGCGTCCCGCTCACGCTGGTGCACGTGCTGCCCGGGGCCGCGGTTCAAGCATGGATCCAGGTCCCCCTGCCGCCGGCGTTCGTGGAGGACGAACAGAAGGCGGCGCGGGAGATCCTCGCCGACGCGGTGGCAGTCGTCGAGGCCGCCACCGAAGGCGGGCAACCGGTCCGTGTCGACCAGAAGATCGTCACCGGCCAGGCCATTCCGGCGCTGGCGGATCTCACCAAGGACGCCGACATGATCGTCGTCGGTAGTCGCGGGCTGGGTAAGTGGGAGCGACGGCTGCTCGGGTCGGTCAGCACCGGGTTGGTGCAGCACGCGCACTGCCCGGTCGCGGTGATCCACGACGAAGACCCGTTGATACCGCATCCTGACAGGGCGCCGGTGGTCGTCGGCATCGATGGCTCTCCGGCCTCCGAGCACGCCACCGCGATCGCGTTCGACGAGGCATCGCGCCGCGGTGTCGACCTGATCGCCGTGCACACCTGGAGCGACGCCGGCTACGAACTGCCCGGCGCCGGATGGAGCGAGATCCAGCCCGAGGAGGAGATGGTGCTGGCCGAGCGGCTGGCCGGCTGGCAGGAGCGCTATCCCGATGTCTCGGTGCGCCGGGTGGTACATCGCGACCGGCCGGGTCACCGGCTCCTGGAGGAAGCCGGCCAGGCGCAGTTGCTGGTCGTGGGCAGCCACGGTCGGGGCGGATTCGCCGGAATGCTGCTCGGTTCGGTGGGTTCCCAGGTGGTGCAGTCGGCGCGGATGCCGGTGATCGTCGCGAGACGGAAATGACTGCGAGGGGTCGCCTGGCCACGGCGATGGCGCTGGTGGGCCTGGCCATCGGCTATCAGACCCGCGTCCGGCCGTGGATGTACTTCTGGGGCGCATCGCGGGAGGAGGGGCGCAGACATCCACAACGCCAGTGTCATCCATCCGGAATGGCAGGACGTTCAGGTCGGTGACACCGTATGGCTGGCTCGCCGCGGCGGCGACAGGGGGAGACAATTGGTCGCCGCCGCGGTGCCGAAATCCCATCTGGTGCTGATGTCGCCCGAGGACTACGAACGGCTACAACGCGGCGAAAAAGCCTCGGGCAGTTGGTCTTTCCACCTTCTCCCGGAAGGGGAGCGGACCCGGTTGCTGGCCCGCGGCAACGGTGGCTACGGAGGCAACCCGATCTACGACATCGCACACTTCGTGATGGAGCGCAAGATGCTGCTCGGCATCCGCCGCCGCGCCGAGCAGCAGGCGTGGGGCGAGGCGACCTAGCTGTCAGTACACCTGGCCGGCGGTGAGTTGCGCGTAGCGGGTGAGGTGGTGGTCGGTCGAGCCGAACTCGAACTGGATGGCCGTCAGCCGCTTGAAATAATGTCCGATGGCCAGCTCCTCGGTCATCCCCATGCCGCCGTGCAGCTGCACGGCCTGCTGCCCGACGAACTGTGCAGCCCGGCCGACAGGTCGCCTTGTCCGCCGAAACGGCGCGCGCCCGTGAGACCTCGTCTGCCCCCAGGTTCATGATGGCCAGATACACCGCCGCCGCAGCCTGTTCGACCTCCATGTACATGTCCACCATGCGGTGCTGGAGTACCTGGAAGCTGCCGATGGGCTGGCCGAACTGCTGGCGCTGCTTGTGCCGGCCGAGACGATCTTCGTTCCGCGCAGCACCCACTGGTCGCCGTCGCGCTTCTGCGACCGTCGACACGTCCTGCCAGTGCTCACCCGACGTCGGTTCGGTGGCGGCCAGGGTGACGATCGCGTCGCCGGCGACGACTCTGTCCAGCAGGCCGGTGGCGCCGGCGCGGCGCAGCAGTCCTGCTGCCACGACCGCGGTGTCGACAAAGGGTTCGATCACCAGGGCGTGCCCGAGCGCTTCAGCGATCAGCATCATCTCGACCGGTCCGCCGCCGATGCCGCCGTGCTCCTCGGGCAGCGTCGCGCCCAGGATCCCGAGCTCATCGGCGAATGCCCGCCAGATGTCGGGCTGGAAGCCCTTGCCCGTCTTCGCTGTCGACCTGCTCTTCTCCAGGTCGTAGCGGCTCGCGAGGAACCTGCTGAGGCCCCGCCGTGTGCGACCGGCCATGCCGGCGCGGCCCAGCCGTGCTCGTGCAGGATCTGCTGCCACTGCATGCTGGCGTCGTGGTCGGCGTAGGCGCTGGTCATCAGACGCCCGGCGCGACGTAGCTCAGGTGTCAGCTTGTCATCGAGGAACGCGCGCACCTCATCGCGAAACGCGAGGTCGGTGGGCGACCACTGCAGGTCCATCGGGGGGAGTTCCCTTCTGCTCACAACGTCAGAGAACACAGTAAACCTAGTTAGTTAGGTGGGGATAGGGCGGGGCGGGCATACGGGTTCCTCCAGTCGTCCCCGTCCCGGCCACGCACCGCCGACAATGAATGGGTGAACGCACTCGGCAGGAACGTCGCATCCTCGGCCATTCACGGGCGCGGCATTTCGGCGCAGTCGGCCGGGGCCGTGCGGGGTGAACGCTATTCGAGTGGTACTTTTCTTCTGTTGCCGCCAGCTGTGATGGCAAATCGTTTCCAACCGCCACCGCGGTTACGCCGATTGCGCATATGCCGGGTTTTGTCCGCAATCGATAGGCAACAAGACCACACCCGAAGCCGAATGATAAACCGGCCATGGCAAATTTAGGGCAAATAACCGTGACGTGGGATATGCAATGGGACGACGAAGTCGACGTCTTGTGTACCGATGCCGGTGTCGCGGGACTGGCCGGCGCCATCTCCGCGGTGGACGCGGGGGCCGAGGTACTCGTCGCGAACGTCCAGGCGCCGCCGGTGTCCACTGCTGCGGGCACCTCCCCGGGATGGCTCACCGTCGACAGTGACGACAGCGAGACCATGGCATACCTCGCCGAGTTGACCAGCGACCTCGATGCAGCGGCACTGTCGCTGCTCGACGACGGACTGCCTGTTCGGGCGGCCCCGCAACCCGCGGCACCGCCTGAACGAAAACTCCCCCCGTTCCTCGGTGCCCTGTTGCGGGACTGGACCGCCCGGTGCGTCACCTCGCCTTCGGGCTACCTGTACACCCGCGTCACGGACTGGACCACCACACCGATGCTGTCCGCCGACGGCGACGCCGTCGGGGTCGCCGAGATCGGGTCGATGACCCCGGATCCCTTCGACGTCGTCGGCTCGGTGCTCGACTGGCTCGACACGGAAGCCCGCCTCCGGAACGTGGACGTCGAATCGGTGACCCGATTGGACCGGTTGGTTTTCGAGGACGGTCAGGTGGTCGGAGCCGTGTTCGCGACCGCAGCCGGCCCTCTGGCCATTCGCGCCCGGCATGGGGTGCTGTTCTGCCGTGCCGGACTGCCTGCCGGCCGGACTCAGGGGCTTCCTGCCGCCGGTGTGCTGCGGGTTGCGTTGGTCAGCAAACCGGCGAGCCGGTTCGGCCGGGTCGAGCTGCTGACATCGGACCCTGCCTAGAAGTGGATCGGAATCCGCCCCTTGGCCAGCAGCGACTCCATCGCGGCGGCGGCGATCGGGCGGGAGAGCAGGAAGCCCTGAGCTCGGTGACACCCGTGCCGGAGCAGCGTCAGCGCCGCCGCCTCGGTTTCCACGCCTTCGGCGACCAGCTCGAGTCCGAACGCCTCGGCCAGCGCGATGATCGCCCGTACGATCGCGAGATCGCCGCGGTTGGAGCCGAGTTCACGAACGAACGACTTGTCGATCTTGAGAGTGTCGACGGGCAGCGACTTCAGATGACTCAGCGCGCTGTAGCCGGTCCCGAAGTCGTCGATGGCGACCTGCACGCCGGCTTTCTTCAACCCGGCGAGGGTGATCCTGGTGGTCTCGATGTCCTGCACGACCACGCTCTCGGTGATCTCCAGGCACACCGACCCGCGATCGAGCTCGAACTCGGTCATGATGTCGGCCACCGATTCGACGAAGCCGTCGGTGACCAGCTGCACCGGTGACACGTTGATCCGCAGCACGGCGTTGTTGCCCACGCCGCGGGCTCGCCACCCCGCGAACTCGGTGCAGGCCGAGCGCATCACCCAGCGTCCCAGCTCGCCGGCGAGATTGATCGATTCCGCGACGCCGATGAACGAATCGGGGGGGAGCAGGCCGCGAGTGGGGTGCTGCCAACGGACCAGCGCTTCGGCGGCGAGGATGTCGCCGGTCCGCATGTCGATCTCGGGCAGATAGTGCAGCAGCAGTGCGCCGTTCTCGATGACGCTCTGCAGGTGGAGTTCGATGTCGTTGCGGAACTCGTTCTCCATCGATATGTCGTCGGTGAAGACGGAGATCGTGTTGCCCCCGGAGCTCTTGGCCGTCAGCACCGCCTGGTCGGCCCGGCGGAGCAGATCGGAGGTGGTGTCTTGACCTGGGATCCCCAGTGCGACACCGATGCTGACGGTGCGGGTGAGCATCTCGCCGTCGATGGACACGCGTTCGCGCAGCGTCGACTGGAGCCGGTAGGCGAGTGCTTCGGCGCTGTCGGGGTCCATCGGGTTCGCGGGGACCACGACGAACTCGTCGCCGCCCAACCGGGCGATCAGGTTGGGTCCGTCGGCGCCTCCGCGGAGCCGTTCGGCGAGCACCCGGATGAACCAGTCGCCTGCGGTGTGGCCGAGGTAGTCGTTGATGGCTTTGAGCCGGTCGAGGTCGAAGAACAACGCCGAGACCGGGCCCGGGCGGCCTTCTGCCAGCCGCTCGTCGAGGTGTGCCAGCAGGGCCCGACGGTTGTACAGCCCCGTCAGATCGTCGTGTTCCGCGAGGTAGCGTAGTTGCTCCTCGGCCTGGACCCGCGCTTGGACCTGTGCGAACAGCGACGCGATGGCCTCGAGGGCGTTGAGTTCCTCCTGGGTCCACTCCCTGTCGCCGAACTTGACGAATCCGAGTGCGCCGGTGGTGACCTCGCCGGAGACCAGGGGGGCCGCCGCCATCGAGGTGGCCGGCACCGCGCGGCCTTCCTCGATTCGGCGCTGGTAGTCGTCGGTGGCCGGTTCGGGACGCAACACGACCGGCTTCTTGGCGTGCTCCGACACGGCGAACACCGGGTCGGCGTCGGCGAAGAACACCAACCCGAGGGGGTCTGGGTCGGGGGCATTGGTGCGGATCGGCCATTCGGCGATCAGTCGGGACGCGTGCAGCGCGTGGTCGTTGTAGCGCAGGAAGCTGACGTCGACGCCGAGGAATGAGACCAGGTCACCCAGCACCCGTTGGCTCACCTCGACCGAGGTGACGGCAGTCGCCGCCATCAACTGGGTGGCCACCGACGTGACCATCAGGTCGAGGCTGCGGTGTGGGGCGTTCTCAGGCATCGTGCAGTCACAATACGGTCGGTGCGGCACTCAGGGGTGGGTGACCACGGCGATATCGGAACTCGCGGGCGCAAATCACATCCGTCGCTGGGGGTCCCAAGTGCTCAGATGTCACAGCGCGGTGTCACGGCGCAACGGGTTTTCCCTCGTTCCGGCCAGCGCCTGGTCCAGTGAAAGGATCTCGTTGAAGATCTTCGACACCTGGGAAGGTTCGGCGTGCTTGATGAACGTGCGGCGGTCCCACCACATCATCTTGGTGCAATAGCGCGGGTCCGGATACGGCGTCGCGGGGATCGACGCGACCACCCCGCCCGACGACCGCCACTTGTCGAGCACGTGGGCCGCGGAGGTGGCCATGCAGAACTGCAGGTCGACAGCGGCCATGGCATGAAATGCAGAGCGAGCCAGCACCCGGGTCACGCCCTTGCTCTGATCGGCGTCGTCGGTGACGAACCCCGACTTCATCTCGAGGACGCCGAAGGGCGCCCGGTCATTGATCATCTTGCGCACTGCCGGCAGCCCGGGCTGGCCGGCCCACTCCACCACGGCGTGGGAATCCTCGGCGCAGGTCAGCGGCCCCTTCGCGCGAACCCCGCCGATCACCCGCCCTGCGGTGTCGACGGCCGCCCAGAACAGCGTGGTGTCATGACCGTCGCGGATGTCGGCGATCTGCAGGGCAACCTCCACGCCATGCTTGCGGTAACTGCGCTCTGCGCCGTGCAGATATTGGAGCCAGAGTTCTGGGTCGAGGTGTGGCTGAGACATGATCAACGTGCATTCCGCGTCCTCGTCCCACCAGCTGTGGCGCCGGCCCAGACGGAATTCGAACTCGTGGTCGGATTCAAGCGAAGAAACTGTCATGGTTCTTTCCCGTCGTAGGGCAGTGGGCGGAACAAAGGGGCGCCGCCTGTCTGCCGACTATCCGTATCCGGCCCTATCGGGCTTCGGAGTAAATAGAGCAAGATCATTATGTCGCCGTGCGCGACATTTATTCCAGCTAGCCGACAGATATTTTCTGCTTTCTGCATTGCTGGAGCATTCACGGGACACTTGGCTTACCCGAGAACTACTTTTCGCAAGCCGAAATTCATCGGATCCGACGGGTGTTGTCGCGCAGAATTCGTTTTTGGTGAACCCGGTGGCAAGCGGATTCGTCCTTTGACGACGCTCTCTGGTTTCTGCGGCGGCATTCGCTAACTCCGCACCGGTGCCGTCGATAACCCTGGCCGCGGGTGCCGCGGCACGCTGTGGCGGACCGTTGCGGCGCGGGCCTGAAAAGTGCTTCGTCAGGCTGACAGGTTCGCTGCGCTCGGTCGGCGCAACACCGAGCGCGACGGGATTTCGGCAGCGAGTGCCAGAATTCTCCGCCGGTGAGACGACCCTGCGAGGGGGCATCTACGTGGTCAAGGTCGGCGTGAATACGCCCGCAGCGCTATGGCACTGTGGGCAACGCAGCATCAACTCGCCGAAATCGAGAGGTCGTTCCTATGGGCGGTCAGGGTCAAAGGAGGCAACTGTGAAGAAGTTCAATGGGTTGGCCGAATTCACTGCCGCGGAGGGCACCCAACTGGGCCCCACTGAGTGGCTCGAGATCACCCAGGATCGGGTCAATTTGTTCGCTGAGGCCACCGATGACCATCAGTGGATCCATGTCGACCCGGAGCGGGCAGCGAGCGGGCCCTTCGGCGAGACGATCGCGCACGGACTGCTGACGTTGTCGCTGATCCCTCATTTCACCCACCAGCTCTACAGCGTCGACAACGTGGCGATGGCGATCAACTACGGCTACAACAAGGTCCGCTTCATCACACCGGTGAGGGTCGGCGCCATGCTGCGGGCCCGTGCGGAGATCGCCTCGGTCACCCAGCTCGACGGTGCGGTGCAGGCGATTCTGAACACCACCGTCGAGATCGAGGGCTCCGACAAGCCGGCCGCGGTGGCCGAGTCGATCGTGCGGTTCATCGGCTGACCCCGGTCGCGCCGAATGAATTCACGAGCGCCAATGACTGTTGACGTACGTCAAAAACCCTCGTAGATTCCTTTTCGGCGTGAGGAGTGGCGGCGGATCATGCACACCCGCATGTCGCGGTGATCGGTTCCGGCATCAGTGGATTGACCGCGGGCAAGATGCTCAAGGACTACGGCGTGCGCTACACGATGTTCGAGACGTCGGACCGGATCGGCGGCAACTGGGCATTCGGCAATCCGAACGGGCACAGCAGCGCGTACCGCTCACTGCACTTCGACACCTCCAAGCATCGGTTGTCGTTCAAGGACTTCCCGATGCCCGAGCACTTCCCCTCGTTTCCGCACCACTCTCAGGTCAAGGCCTGTCTCGACGACTTTGCGAGCGCGTTCGGGCTGCTCGGTCACATCGAGTTCGGCAACGGCGTGGTACACGCGTCGCGCCGGCCTGAGGGAGGCTGGCACATCCGCGACCAGGCCGGTGCCAAGCGGTCATTCGACCTGCTGGTGGTGGCCAACGGGCACCATTGGGACCCGCGGACGCCCGAGTTCCCGGGAATGTTCACCGGTGAGACGATGCACTCCCATCACTACATCGACCCGACCGCCCCGCTGGAGTTGACCGGCAAGCGCATCCTCGTGGTGGGCATCGGCAACAGCGCCGCCGACATCACCGTCGAGCTGTCATCGAAGGCGCTGCGTAACCAGGTCACGTTGTCGACCCGCTCCAGCGCTTGGATCGCGCTCAAGTACATCGCGGGGCGTCCCGGGGACATGTTCTGGCGCACCTCGCCTCATCTCCCGCTGTCATGGCAACGGAAGGCGGTGCAGCTGGTCGCGCCGATGCTGGGAACCGACCCGACGATGTACGGCCTGCCACCGGCCAACCACAAGCTGTTCGAGGCCCATCCCACCCAGTCGGTGGAGCTGCCGTTGCGGCGCGGATCGGGCGACGTCACGCCCAAGCCCAACGTGTCTCGGCTCGACGGGCGTTTCGTCCAGTTCGACGACGGCACCAGCGACGAGTTCGACGTGATCATCCACGCCACCGGGTACAACATCTCTTTCCCGTTCTTCGACCCGGAGTTCATCAACGCGCCGGACAACCACATCCGGCTCTACAAGAGGATGTTCAAGCCCGGCATCGACGACGTGGTCTTCATCGGATTCGCGCAGTCGGTGCCGACGCTGTTCCCGTTCGTGGAGTGTCAGTCTCGGTTGCTGGCGGCGTATGCCATCGGGCGTTACGCGCTTCCGTGCGTCGCGGAGATGGAGCGCACGATCGATGCCGACCAGCAGCTGCACGCCGGGCACTGCACCGACCGCCCCCGTCACACCCAGCAGGTCGACTACTTCGTCTACGAACACGATCTGCGCAAGCGTGAACTGCCCGCGGACCGGATCGCACTGTGGGGGGCGTCGTTCTGGAGTGGGCATGTCCTGCGCGTCGCCGCCGAACGCGACGACATCGGTGCGATCGTCGCGCTGACGCCGTTGACGAGCGGTATGGCCGTGGGCCGCGCCGCGGCGCTGTCCGGAGGTCCGCGCGCGCTCGTCTCGTCGTTGCGCTGGACGCTCACGGGGGTCAAGAGCCGGATCGCGGCGGGCCGGGGGCAGGCGCCGACGCTGATGCCGCTGGTGTCGCAGCCCGGCGGAGCGGGCGCGTTGGGGCTCGACGGTGCGTACGAGAGTTATCTGTCCCTGGCGGGTGCGACCTGGCGCAACGAAATCGACTGTGCCATCGGCCTGGAAGTCGTCCGGGTGCGCTCCACCGCAGCTGCCAAGAGGTTGCGCTGCCCGCTGCTGGTCCAGATCGCCGATTTCGACCGGTACGTACCCGCGGGCGCGGTTGCCGCCACCGCTGAGCACGGCAGGGCCCAGGTACATCGGTACCCCTGTGACCACTTCGACGTCTGGCCGGGCCACGACTGGTTCGACAAGACCGTCGGGGGTCAGGTGGCGTTCCTGGAAAGGACCTTGCGCGTTCAGTAGTGGGTGGAGCCCTGGTCGATCGAGATCGCGCTCGCGGTCACATATTTCGATTCGTCACTGGCCAGCCAGCACACAGCGTCGGCGATGTCTTCAGGCTCGACCGCCCACGTCGGCAGAAACGGTGTCATCATGTTGGCCAACTGTGGGTTGGTCTCCATCGCCGCCGACAGCGCCGTACCCATGTCGCCGGTGCCCATGTCGGTGATCACCGGCCCTGGGTGCACGCTGTTCACCCGGATCGAGTGCTTGCCGAGTTCGGCGGCGAACGCACGTGCCATGCCGGTGACCGCGTGCTTGCTCGCGGTGTAGTGGATCATGAAGGGCTGCATCTTGATTCCCGCGGCAGAGCTGATCAGGATGATCGACCCGCCGCGGCCGCCGTCGACGATCTCGTGCGCACCGGCGATCACGGTGTTCCAGGTGCCGGTGACGTTGATGTCCATGACGTCGCGGAAATCCCCGGGGCTGATCTGGTCCCAGCCTGGGGTGCGGCAACCCCGGCATTGGCGACGATGATGTCGAGGCGGCCGAGGGCGGACACCCCGGCCGCGACGGCGGCGTTGAGCGCCTCACTGTCGCGGGTGTCGACGACGGTCGCCAGGATCCGACGGCCACGCTCCTCGACGAGTTTCACCGTTTCGGCGAGGTCGTCTTCGGTCGCGGAATCGTAGGGTACACAGGGCGGAAGCGGGCCGGCGATGTCGACGGCGATGATGTCGGCTCCCTCTGTGGCCATCCGGACGGCGTGGGCACGCCCCTGTCCGCGGGCGGCGCCGGTGATGAATGCGACCCTGTCGTCGAGCCGTCCGGTCATCGTGTCGAGCGTTTCTGTGCCGCGTTCACCAGTCCACCACCGATGATCAGACGCTGGATCTCACTGGTGCCCTCGTAGAGGCGCAGCAGCCGGACATCGCGGTAGATCCGCTCCACCGGGACCTCACGCATATAGCCGCTGCCGCCGTGGATCTGCACCGCGAGATCGGCTACCCGGCCCACCATCTCGGTGCAGAAGAGCTTCGCGGCCGACGGCGCGATCCTGCGATCCTCGTCGGCGATCCACTTGCGTGCGGTGTCGCGGACCAGCGCGCGGCCGGCCAACACCCCGGTCTGCTGGTCCGCGATCATCGCCTGCACCAACTGGAATTCGCCGATCGCGGTGCCGCCCTGGGTGGCCGTCGCCGCGTAGCTCACCGACTCATCGAGCGCACGCTGCGCGGTCCCCACCGCCAGCGCAGCGATGTGCACCCGGCCCCGGGCCAGCGACGTCATCGCCGCGCGGTACCCGATGTCCTCGGATCCGCCGACCAGCGCGCCGGCCGGCACGCGGACGTCGCTGAAGTTGACGTCGGCCGTCCAGGCGCCCTCCTGGCCCATCTTCTTGTCCTTGGCGCCGACCTCGACGCCCGGGGTGTCGGTGGGTACCAGGAACACCGCGATGCCGGCGCCTTTCGCGTCGGCGGGCCTGGTTCTGGCGAAGACGACGAACAGCTCGGCGGTCGGGGCATTGGTGATGTACTGCTTCTGCCCGTTGATGATCCAGGCATCGTCGGGGGAGTCGTCCTTGACCGCCTTGGTCCGCAACCCCGACGGGTTGGAGCCGGCGCCGGGTTCGGTGAGCGCGAACGAGGCGACGACGTCACCGGACGCGATGCCCTCCAGCCAGGTCGACTTCTGCTCGTCGGTGCCGTACCCGACGAGCACCTGCCCGGCGATGCCGTTGTTGGTGCCGAACATCGAGCGCAACGCCAACGACGTGTAGCCCAGCTCCATGGCCAGCTCGACATCCTGGGCGAGGTTGAGGCCGAGGCCGCCCCACTCGTGGGGGATGGCGTACCCGAACAACCCCATTTTCTTGGCCTGCTCGCGTAGGTCGTCGGGAACCCGGTCGTCGGTCAGGATCTCCTGCTCACGCGGGACGACGGCGGTGCGGACGAAGTGGCGAGTCTGGGCGAGGATCTCCTGGAAATCCTCGTCGCTGACTTCGGCTGTGGTCATCGGCTGAGGCTCCCTATCGGATATGCTTTTGAAATATCTTATATGAAATATGAGAAGCGTCGGTCAGGTGCCGACCGAGTGAGGATGGGTGCACAAGTGTCATTGCTGACTGGTCAAACCGCCGTGGTCACCGGGGGTGCCCAGGGTCTGGGCTTCGCGATCGCGCAGCGCTTCGTCGCCGAAGGCGCGCGGGTGGTGCTCGGTGACGTCAACCTCGAGGCGACACAGGCCGCCGCCGAGCAGCTGGGTGGCGATGACGTCGCCCGCGCGGTGCGCTGCGACGTGACGAGCGTCGAGCAGGTCGACGCGCTGGTGGTCGCCGCGGTGGACGGCTTCGGGGGCCTGGACGTGATGGTCAACAACGCCGGCATCACCCGCGACGCCACGTTGCGCAAGATGACCGAGGAGCAGTTCGACCAGGTCATCTCGGTGCACTTGAAAGGCACCTGGAACGGCCTGCGTTCCGCGGCAGCGGTGATGCGGGCGAAGAAGAGTGGCGCGATCGTCAACATGTCGTCCATCTCCGGAAAGGTCGGGATGGTCGGGCAGACGAACTACTCGGCCGCCAAGGCGGGGATCGTCGGGATGACGAAGGCGGCCGCCAAAGAGCTCGCCTACCTCGGTGTGCGGGTCAATGCCGTCCAGCCCGGACTCATCCGCTCGGCGATGACAGAGGCCATGCCCCAACGCATCTGGGATGCCAAGGTGGCCGAGGTCCCCTTGGGTCGAGCCGGCGAGCCCGACGAGGTCGCCAACGTGGCGCTGTTCCTGGCATCGAACTTGTCGTCCTACATGACCGGAACGGTCATGGAGGTCACCGGGGGCCGACATCTGTGACGCGCCAAGCGGTCATCTGTGAACCGGTCCGGACACCGATCGGCCGCTACGGCGGGATGTTCAAGTCGCTGACCGCTGTCGACCTCGGGGTCGCCGCCCTGCGTGGATTGCTCGAACGGACCGGTATCGGACCTGAGTCGGTCGAGGACGTGATCGTCGGTCACTGTTATCCGAGCATGGAGGCACCGGCGATCGGACGCGTGATCGCTCTGGACGCCGGGCTGCCGGTGACGATCCCGGGCATGCAGATCGACCGGCGCTGCGGATCCGGGCTGCAGGCGGTCATCCAGGCGGCAATGCAGGTCATCGGCGGCGACCACGATCTTGTCGTCGCCGGGGGCGCCGAATCGATGAGCAACGTGGTGTTCCATTCGACCGACATGCGCTGGGGCGGTGCCCGGGGTGGAGTCGAGGTGCACGACGCGCTGGCCCGCGGCCGAACCACCGCAGGCGGCAAGAACTATCCGGTACCGGGCGGCATGCTGGAGACCGCCGAAAACCTGCGCCGCGAGTACGGCATCTCGCGCCAGGAACAGGACGAGCTCGCCGTGCTGTCGCACAGTCGGGCGGTGACGGCGCAGCAGGACGGACTGCTCGCCGAGACGATCATTCCCGTGACCGTCACGAGCCGGTCGGGTGAACAGATGATCGACACCGACGAACACCCCCGCGCCGATACCTCGCTGGAAACCTTGGCCAAGCTCAAACCTGTTCTGGGCAAGAATGATCCCAATGCAACCGTGACGGCGGGCAACTCCAGCGGGCAGAACGACGCCGCGTCGATGTGTGTGGTGACCACCCCCGAGAAGGCCGCAGATCTCGGGCTCAGACCACTGGTGCGGCTGGTGTCGTGGGGCGTGGCCGGAGTGGCGCCCCACGTGATGGGCATCGGGCCGGTGCCCGCCACCGAGGTCGCACTACGGAAGGCCGATCTCACGCTGTCCGACATGTACCTCATCGAGCTCAACGAGGCGTTCGCCGCCCAGGCGCTGGCGTGCATGCGCGAATGGAAGTTCACGCAGCCGGATCTGGAACGCACCAACGTGCACGGCTCCGGCATCTCGCTCGGGCACCCTGTCGGGGCGACCGGTGGACGGATGCTGGCCACCCTGGCCCGTGAACTGGACCGGCGCGGCGGTCGGTACGGCCTCGAGACCATGTGCATCGGCGGCGGGCAGGGTCTGGCCGCGGTGTTCGAAAGGGTGGATCGCCCATGACCAGGCTTGCGCAGACGTTGGGGCTCAGCGAGTTCCAGACCGAGATCGTGGCGACGGTGCGACAATTCGTCGACAAGGAGGTGATCCCGACCGCACAGCAGCTCGAGCACGCCGACACCTACCCGCAGGCGATCGTGGACGCGATGCGGGAGATGGGTCTGTTCGGGCTGATGATCCCCGAGGAGTACGGCGGGCTGGGGGAGTCACTGCTCACCTACGCGCTGTGCGTCGAGGAGCTGGCCCGCGGCTGGATGAGTGTGCCCGGGGTGATCAACACCCACTTCATCGTGGCGTACATGATCCGGCAGCACGGAACCGACGCACAGAAGCGCTATCACCTGCCGAAGATGGCGACCGGAGAGACCAGGGGGGCGTTCTCGATGTCGGAGCCCGAGCTCGGCTCCGATGTCGCGGCGATCCGTACCAGGGCCAAGGACAACGGGGACGGCAGCTACACCATCGACGGCCAGAAGATGTGGTTGACCAACGGCGGCAGCTCGACGCTGGTGGCGGCGTTGGTCCGCACCGACGAGGGGGCCGACAAACCGCACCGCAACCTGACCGCATTCCTGATCGAGAAGCCCACGGGTTTCGGCGAAGTGGCGCCGGGTCTGACCATCCCCGGCAAGCTCGACAAACTCGGCTACAAGGGCATCGACACCACCGAGTTGATCTTCGACGGCTACCGCGCCAAGGCCACCGACATCCTCGGTGAGGCGCCCGGGCAGGGCTTCTTCCAGATGATGGACGGTGTGGAGGTCGGGCGCGTCAACGTCTCGGCTCGGGCCTGCGGGGTCGGCGTCCGGGCCTTCGAGCTCGCCGTCCGCTACGCCCAACAACGCAGCACATTCGGCAAACCCATCGCCGAGCACCAGGCCATCGCTTTCCAATTGGCGGAGATGGCAACAAAAGTCGAGGCCGCGCACCTGATGATGGTGAACGCGGCACGGCTCAAGGACTCCGGGGAACGCAACGACGTGTCCGCCGGCATGGCCAAGTACTTCGCCAGCGAAGTCTGCGCCGAGGTCACCCAGCAGAGCTTCCGGATCCACGGCGGCTACGGATACTCCAAGGAGTACGAGATCGAGCGCCTGATGCGGGACGCGCCGTTCCTGCTGATCGGCGAGGGCACCAGCGAGATCCAGAAGAACATCATCAGCAAGCGACTGCTGGCGGACTACCGGGTCTGATGCGATGAGTGTCCCCGAATTCTCCGCGCGGCCACAACTCGCCGAGGATGTGGCGCGGATCGTCCGCCACCGGATCTTCGACGGAACCTACTCTGCTGGAACGTATGTGCGCCTCGACCAATTGGCCGCCGGGCTCGGGGTGAGCGTAACCCCGGTCCGAGAAGCGCTGTTCGAGCTCAAGGCCGAGGGGCTGCTAGACCAGCAGCCCCGGCGCGGCTTCGTGGTACTGCCGGTGACGACGCGGGACATCACCGACGTGTCGGATGTGCAAGCTCACATCGGCGGCGAGCTGGCGGCCAGGGCCGCGGCCAACGTCACCGACGCAGCGCTGGAGGAGCTGGCGAGAATCCAGAACGAGCTGGAAGCCGCTTATTCCGCTGATGACGGCGAACGCGCGGTGCGACTCAACCACGAGTTCCACCGTGCGATCAACGTGGCCGCGGATTCACCCAAGCTGGCGCAGTTGATGTCCCAGATCACCCGTTACGCACCGGAGTCGGTGTTCCCGACCATCGACGGCTGGTCCGACAAGTCCAACGGCCACCACCGGCGGCTGCTCGATGCGCTGGCGCGCCGTGACCCGGAACTCGCGCGCACGGCGATGTCCGAACACCTCGCCGCCGGGGCGTCGCCACTGATCGAGCACCTGACCCGCCGCGGTGTGATCGGCTGACCCGACGACGTGTTCGGTGGGATACTGTAAGCCTTACAGTCATTGTGTCTGCAAAGGTGGGTCATGGGCGTCCTGGACGGTTGCGTGTGCTGGACTACGGACGTTTCATCGCCGCGCCGTGGTGTTCGGCGCTTCTGGGCGGACATGGGCGCGGACGTGGTGCGGGTGGAGAAGCGGGAGGGTGGCGAGGACCGCTGGGTTCAGTCGGTCACCGATGGTGCTGAGGGCGGGACGTTTCTGCAGTGCAATCGGAACAAGCGCTCGTTGACCTTGGATACGACCACCGACGAGGGCAAGGAGATCAACCGAAAGTTGGTGGCACGGGCGGACATCGTGGTGGCCAACATGCCGGCGACCGGAATGCGCGCCAACGGTCTGGACTACGACACGCTGCGGGCTGTCCGGCCGGACATCATACTGGCGAGTGTGACCGCCTACGGTGAGGGGGCCCGTACAGCGGCCGGATCGGTTTCGACGGTGCCGGTCAGGTGATGTCAGGTGCGACCTACCGGCAGGGGATGCCGGAGCGACCGATCCGAACGGTGGTGCCCTACGCGGACTTCGGCACGGCACTGACCATGACCATCGGGGTGATGATGGCGCTGTACCACCGTGAGCGCACCGGGGAGGGGCAGCATGTCGAGGGTGCACTGCTGCCCACCGCGATGATGATGTCGAACGCCTTCCTCATCGAACGCGACCTGCTCGGCACCGACAAACCGCGGATGGGAAACCAGGGGACGTCGGTGGCGCCGTGTGATCTGTACCTGACCTGTGACGACGGCTGGGTGCTGTTGCAGGTAGTGGGGCAGCCGATGTTCAAGCGGTGGTGCCGGCTGGTCGGGCGGCCGGACCTGTTCGACGACCCCCGGTTCGCCGACGACGACCTTCGCTGGGAGAACGGCGACGTCCTCAACGACATCATGGCTCAGTGGTGCGCCGACAAGACCAAGGCCGAGGTGGCCGGGTTGCTCGAGGCGGCGAAGCTGCCTGCTGCGCCGATGTATTCGACCCAGGAAGTGCTCGATGACCCGCACGTCGCTGCGATGGGTTATCTGCAGCGTGTCCCGTTCCCGGGGGCTGCGCATGATGTGCCGATCATCGAGACACCGTTCCGGTTGTCGGCAACCCCCGGTGAAATCCGCCGCCGCGCACCATTGCTCGGTGAGCACAACGACGAGATCCTCGGCGAGATCGGCTACCCCGGAACCGAGATCGTGTCCTTCAAGGACCGCGGGGTGGTGTGAGCCTCACCGGCGCAGCAGCAGCTCCCGTAGCGCGGCGGCATCGACCTTGCCCGTCGCGCCGCGCGGCACGGCCTCGTCGGAGTCGAGCAGCTTCCACACCGTCGGAACCGTGAAGCCGCTGAGCACGTTTCGCGCCGCTGCCCGCAGGTCGTCGGTGGTCGCACCGGTGGAGCAGACCACCACGGCACCCACCTGGTTCACCCTGTTGTCGGGGACGTTGGCGACGAATGCCGCGCTCACTCCGTCGATGGCCCGCAGCGCCTGCTCCACCTCGCTGGGATAAACGGTGGCCCCGCTCACCTTGAACATGTCGTCGGACCGGCCGCGAAAGAACAGGAAGCCGTCGCCGTCCAGGGATCCGAGATCGCCGGTGGGGTAGTAGTTGTCGGGGGTGAACACCTCAGCTCGACCGCGTCGGCAGATGCCGCGCATCACATGGGGCTCCCGGATCTGGATCTCGCCGACGGCGCCGGCGGGCACCTCGTGGCCGCCGTCCGGGTCGACGATGCGCACGGCCATGCCGTCGAACGGTCTGCCGCAGCTACCCCACGCCGACTCGGGCATGTCTGTGTCGGCTGGGTACTCGCAGTAGGGATCGAACGACTCCGTCATCCCGAACAGCCTGGCTCTGGCGCCGGGGCGAGACCGAAGGCGCACCGGAAGAAGGGCTTCCAGGCTCCCGGGCCGCAGCGCGCTCAGGTCCGCCCCGATCTCGTCGACGTGGCGGGCCAGCGCTTCGGCCTGGTCGGGCCAGCCGCGGAACAACGTCACCCGCTCGGCGGCGAGCAGTCGCAGTGTCGACTCCGGCTGAGGTACCGCCTCGGTGACCAGCGTCGCGCCGGCGACGAGCGCCGACAGTAGGCCGCCGGCGAAACCACCCACTCAGAAGAACGGCATCGGCAGGTACAGCCGGGTATCGGCGTCGATGCAGCGGGCGGCAAGTCCCGACCGCACCGCGTTGATCGCACCGCCGTGGGAATGCCGCACACCTTTGGGCGGCCCGCTGCTGCCGGAGGTGAACATGATCACCATCGGGTCACCGGCGCGCACGCCGCGCGACAGCGCATCCGCGGCGGCACCGGCGGCCAGACCGCTCGGCGGGGTGGCGGCCCGGTCGGCGGTACAGATGGTGCGCAGGGCGGGCAACTCGGGGGACAGCCCGATCCCGTCGAGATAGCGGTGTCCGCGGAACTCCGCCACAGCGATGAGATGCTGCACCGACGCCGCGCGCAACTGGGCGTGCAGCTCGCGCGGCGTCAGCAGGGTGCTCAGCGGAACCGGGACCGCGCCGATTCTCATCAGCGACAGTGCAGACCCGGTCGGCCACGCCCGGCGACGTGAGCGAGGCGCTGCTGCACCTGGAGCCGATCTGCGCCGGCATGTGTGCTGCACGAGTGGATCGCGAGGTCGAGGTGGTGCCCTACCTGCGGGCCGCGGTGGACGCCCAGGTCGAGCAGTTCGACACGCCGTCGCGCTACGTGGCCAGCGCCCGCAGGTTCCACGAGGCGCTCGTCTCCCGGTGCGGAAACGAACCGATGATCCTGCTCATCGGCTCGTTGGAAGTGATCTGGTCGGCCCACGAATCATCGGTGTGGAGCGACGAACGCCACCCCGGCGACCCGATGGAACCGAAGACGATGCGGGCGGCGCTTCGCGACCACCACCGGCTGGTCGACGCCATCGCCGAGGGCAACGCGGTGCGTGCGGTGCGGCTGGCCCAAGACCATCTGGCCGCAGCGCGCCGCAACACGCTGGCCGCCGGGAGTTCCAAGACCATCGAGGCCAAGCTGATCTCGGGCCACGACCGCTGACGAACCGACGACAGGATCACACCATGACCACCACCGCCGACGACCGCGTGCTGTTCGACGCGGACCGGGACAAGCGCATCGCGACCATCACGCTGAACAATCCCGCGCAGCGCAACTCCTACGACGCCGCGATGCGCGACCAGTTGGCGCGTCATCTCGATCTGGTCGCAGAAGACGACGACATCACCGTCGTGTTGTTGCGCGGCGCCGAGGGGGTCTTCAGCACCGGAGCCGACATGAACAACGCCTACGGCTGGTATGGCGGTTCCGATGAGCGCCTGCGCGAAGAGGGGCGGACCGAGAAGCCCGCGCCCAACCGCCGACCGAGCCAGCGCAGGCGGCTCACCCTGGACCGGAAGTCTTTCGGCTTCTATCGCAACCTGATGGGCTTCCCGAAGGTCACCGTCGGTGAGGTCGATGGCTACGCCCTCGGCGGCGGTTTCGAGATGGCGCTGATGACCGACATCTCGGTCATCGGGCGCACCACCCGGATCGGGATGCCCGCGACCCGGTTCCTCGGTCCCGCCCTGGGCAGCCTGCACATGTTCTTCCACCGGCTGGGTCCGGTGCTGGCCCGGCGCATGCTGCTCACCGGCGACATCATCGAGGCCGGTGAAGTCGAACACCTCGGAATCTTCACCGACACCTGCGATGCCGCCTCTGTGACGGCGCGTGCCCGGTACTGGGCCGAGAAGGCTGCGAAGATGCCCGCCGACGGTGTCGTCATCGCCAAGGAGGCGTTCCGCCTCGTCGAGCAGAGCCAGGCCTATCAGGGGGAAGAGGTCGCGAGTTACCTGTTCCACGCCTACGGGACCAACCTGCAGTTCGCGCCCGGGCGAGTTCAACTTCGTCAAGACCCGCGCGCAGCACGGCACCAAGGAGGCGTTCCGGCTCCGCGACGAGCACTTCCATGTGCCAGAACCCGAGTGACCCGCCTCACCTACTGTCCGCGCTACATTATCTGCTAGTTTTGTAAAGTTCGCTCACGTCGAAACCGAGGTCGAGAACATGCCAACACCCGTCATCGTCGGTGCTGCCAGGACGGCCATCGGCCGGTCTTTCAAGGGCACGCTGGTCAACACGCCGCCCGAGACCCTGATCACCACGGTGCTGCCCGAGGTGGTCCGGCGCTCCGG
>NZ_JBAUJB010000258.1:0-5448 GCF_049683355.1 Mycobacterium sp. | reverse complement strand
GGCGTGCGCTGCGGGCCGCCGCTTTGGCGGCGGGGTTGGCCGCGCCGCGGGTCCGTCGGTCACCGGAGTGGCGGCGTCGACTGTCGGGCTCGGCCGAGTCGGCGGTTTGTCCGCCTCCCAGCAGCGAGGACACCTTCGCGAACAGTCCACCTCCGGTGCGGGGTGTCTTTTCGGAGGCTGTGTCCCGGTCGGACGATGCGCCGAAGTACCAGCGGGCGGCGCCCACGAGCAACACCGCCGCAGCGGTGAAGAACATCAGCGGGAAGCGTTCGATCAGCGGATAGCCGCAGTTGATCAGGACGTCCTTGACGCCGTCGATGTCGGCGCTGTGCATCAGGTAGTACGCGCTGGGCACCAGGACGAACAGGATCAGCGGCGGTTGGATCACCGCCGTGAACACCGCCGTCTGCCGCACCGCCAGCACCGCGGCCAGACAACCGATGGCGTAGAGCGCGGCGAAGACCTTGGTGAGCTCGCCACCGCCGGAGGCGGCGTCGACGGCGAAACCTACCGCCGACGCGGCGACAGCGATCAGGACCGCACCCCACCACGGGACACCCGCGAAACTGGGATGCGCAGAGCGGTGATCGGCCGGTATCGCCGACCGTGCGCGCTGTCCTGACACAGGTCGACCGTACCGGCTGAGGCACCAAGACGCCGCCAGCGCCGGGTGGCGTGCCGATCACAGCGCCTACACTGTGGTCCCCGTGGGCCTGAATCTGGGAATCGTCGGACTACCGAACGTCGGCAAGTCGACATTGTTCAACGCATTGACGCGTAACGACGTGCTGGCCGCCAACTACCCGTTCGCGACCATCGAGCCGAACGAAGGGGTGGTGGCGCTCCCGGATCCGCGGCTGGGTGAGCTCGCGAAGATCTTCGGCTCGGAGAAAATCGTGCCCGCGCCGGTGACGTTCGTCGACATCGCCGGCATCGTCAAAGGGGCGTCCGAGGGCGCTGGGCTCGGCAACAAGTTCCTTGCCAACATCCGCGAGAGCGATGCGATCTGCCAGGTGGTGCGGGTGTTCTCCGACGATGACGTCGTGCACGTCGACGGCCGGGTGGACCCCAAGTCCGACATCGAGATCATCGAGACCGAGCTGATCCTCGCCGACATGCAGACCTTGGAGCGCGCGCTGCCGCGGCTGGAGAAGGAAGCCCGCACCCACAAGGACCGCAGACCGGTCTTCGACGCCGCCACCGCGGCGCAGCAGGTGCTCGACACCGGCATGACTTTGTTCTCAAGTCCTCCGCGGGATGTCGACGTGTCGTTGTTGCGCGAGCTGAACCTGATGACCTCCAAGCCTTTTCTGTACGTTTTCAACGCAGACGAGTCGGTGCTCACCGATTCCGCGAAGGTCGCCGAGTTGCGCGATCTGGTGGCCCCGGCCGACGCGGTGTTCCTGGACGCGAAGATCGAAGCCGAGCTCCAGGAGCTCGACGAGGAATCCGCTGCCGAGCTCCTGGAGTCGATCGGTCAGACCGAACGGGGGCTGGATGCGTTGGCGCGCGCCGGTTTTCACACGCTGAAGTTGCAGACCTACCTGACAGCGGGCCCGAAAGAGGCCCGCGCCTGGACGATTCATAAGGGTGACACCGCGCCGAAGGCTGCCGGAGTCATCCACTCGGACTTCGAGAAGGGCTTCATCAAGGCCGAGATCGTGTCCTTCGACGACCTGGTCGCCGCTGGTTCCATGACCGCGGCCAAGTCCGCCGGCAAGGTCCGGATGGAGGGCAAGGACTACGTGATGGCCGACGGCGACGTGGTCGAGTTCCGGTTCAACGTCTAGCTAGGACGACAGGGCGCCGGGTGGCTCCGCTTGCGGCCAGCCTTTTGAAGTAGCCGAGCTTGGGCTGAGGCTCTGACAGCTTTTGCCGATGTTATGGAGCGCAAGCTCATCGATCGCCATACAAGCCGAACGCCAGGCAGTACGTTGAACGCGGCCAACCGCAGGCGCTCTCCGCTGTTCCCGCGGTGGAGAGCGAGGGGCCGAGTGAAAGACGTCCTGATCGGGGTCGGTGTCTTTGCCATCATCTTCGGCGGCGGACTGTTGGGGATGTTTCTCGGTAAGGTCCTTCCCGACCCCCATATAAGCCCCGAGTCGCGCGATGCCATCAGGACGATAATGGCCATGCTCGGGACACTGTCGGCAGTGGTGCTCGGCCTCCTCACCGGCTCCTCCATCAGCTCGCTTGCCGAGAAAGAGAGTGAGTTGCGCAGTGCGGGAGTGCAATTCATCATGCTTGATCGGACCTTGGAAGAGTATGGGCCGGAGACCGCGCCAATACGAGCATTGGCCAAGGATCTACTTGCACAACGAATCCACCAGATCTGGCCGGAGGAAGGCGGTGCGGTGTCGCTCACCGCGCTCAGCAGTGGGGCCGGCATCAATTTGGTTCAGCGAGAGCTTTTTGATCTGTCGCCCCAGACGGAGCGACAGCAGTGGCTGCAGTCGAACGCGCTGGAGAACACCAACACGATTGCCGAGTCGCGGTGGACGACCGTCGGGCAGATCGAAAGCCGATTCCCGTGGGCATTCTTCGTGGTCGTCGTGGCGTGGCTAGCGGTGATCTTTGCCAGTTTCGGGCTGTTCGCACCGCGAAACGCCAGCGTGATCGCGGCATTGCTGGTCGCCGCGATTGCACTTGCCGGCCCGATCTTCATGATGCTCGAAATGGATCAGCCGTACGGCGGGCTGGTCAAGATCCCCAGCACCTCTCTGAGCGTCGCCTTGGACCAGATGGGTCGATCGTAAACGCGTGAATCAGTGCCCAGTGGCGAATGGGATCTCACTGGTAGCCTGATCCCATGGAAGCTGTCATCGATTCCGGCGGCCGTATCGTCTTGCCCAAGCAGCTGCGCGACGCGCTGGGGCTGACCCCCGGATCACGGGTCGACGTCTCGGCATACGGCGGTGGATTGCAGATCACCCCGGGCGGCAGAACTGCTCGGGTCGAACGAGTTGCCAACGAACGTCTGGTAGCCCGCGCAGACACCGAAGTCAGCGACGAGATGATGTTCGCGCTGATCGACTCGGGACGACGTTGACAGAGGTGTCGGTGACGGCGGTCGACACCAGTGTCGCAGTGCCGCTGGTAATGGCGTCGCACCGACACCACGCGATGGTCGCTGCGTGGGCCGAGAATCGAACGCTGGGTCTTTGCGGGCACGCCCTGACGGAGACGTACTCGGTCCTCACTCGGCTGCCCGGCGACGCTCGCGTCACCGCTGCCGATGCGGTGGCGTTGATCGATGGAAACTTCGCCGCGTCGTTGCAGCTCGGTGCCCGTGCCTCGAGATCCGCGCATCGCGAATTCGCCCGGCGAGGTATCGCCGGAGGCGCGACATACGACGCTTTGGTCGCGTTGGCAGCGCGCGAGCATGGCGTTGTCTTGGCCACCAGGGACGCCCGTGCCAGGTCCACCTACGAGGCGTTGGGTGTTGTCACCGAGGTGCTGGCGGCCGGAGGTTGACGTTGTTTGGCGGTGCAACGTCGTGGAGTTCAGATTCCACGTTTGATAGTAACCAACCAGGAAAAGAAGTGAGCGGTCGCGGGGCGACGCCGTTACGATTGTTCCGTGCCGATCCCAAGGGTGGATCCGACTACCGACAGCGTCGGCCTCATGAAGAGTGCCATTGCAAAGTTCGCTAAGACGCCTGCCGGCCAATGGTATCTACGGCGCGTTTCCCCGCGAGTCGATCCGACGCTGATGCGTCGCACTTGCGGACGGGTGAGTTCGATCGGACCCTGGCCGCGTTTCGTACTGCTGACCCACACCGGTGCCAAGTCGGGAGTCAGGCGAGTCGCGCCCCTGATCTATTTCACCGACAGAGACCGCGTCATCCTGGTTGCGTCGAACTACGGCGGTACACGTCATCCGGCCTGGTATCACAACGTGCTGGCACATCCCACCGTGACGCTTTGTGGGAGAGGATCTGAGGGCCGGTTCGTCGGCGAGGAAGTCACCGGTGCCGAGTATGACCGTCTGTGGGCTCTGGCCAGGCAATGGATTCCCGTCTATGACATGTACGAAGAATCCTCCGGCGATCGACGAATTCCGCTCTTGGCGTTCACGCCAATCGACTAGACGTGTCGCGACAGCTGGTTGCGCCGACGGTGACCTGATTCCGTCGAGTTCGGCATGTTTCCGCATGTTCTCCGTATGTTGTTGTCACGCCCGATGATCGGACCTAGTTTGTAACTGTGAGTGAGGATTGGCGCGTCGACCGGGTCGATGAGATCCGGTCGTTGATCAAACAAGCCGAACCCGACGTCGTCGAGGAGATCAAGTGGCGTAAGCCATCGAACCCCGACGGGGTGCCGGCGTTCTCGCTGGACGGTCTGATCTGCACGCTGGAGATGTACAAGGGCAAGGTCAAAGTGAATTTCGCCAAAGGTTCGTCCTTGGCCGACCCGGACCATCTGTTCAACGCGAGCCTCGAGGCTCCCGTCCGGCGTTCCATCGATCTCCGCGAAGACGATGAGCTGGATGCGGACGCGTTCAGATCATTGATTCAAGAGGCTGTCAGGGTCAATCGCCGTTAGTTAGCGCCCGACGCGAAGCGCGCCGGACGGCTACAGGCGCGGCGTCAGCCGGAAGATGGGAATCTGCCGGCCGACCGGTGCTGTCTGCTCGCGGTAGTCGGAGTACCCGGCGTACACCCGCTCGGCCAGCTCGTAGAGCCTTGCGCAGTCGTCAGGGTCGGTGACCTCAGTGGCCGAGAACCTCTCTCCGCCGAACTCGCAGTCCGGGTTCACCTTCAGGTTGTGATACCACTGCGGGTTCTTGCTGCCGCCGTAGTTGGAGGCGAGCAGGATGACGTCGGACCCATCGTGAAAGTAGGTGAGCTGTACGGTGCGTGGCTGCCCGGACTTCGCGCCGGTGGACGTCAGCGGCGCGTTGACGATGGGGCCCATGTTGACCCGGCCACCGGTGAGGCGGAACAGATACGGGTCGGTGCGCCGGGCGACGTGCTTCGCGACGAACTGCCCTACCCGGGAGCGTCCGAAACGAACTCCCGCCTGGTAGCGGCGGCCCCGCTTCCTGTGTGGATCGACGTAGCGCAATGGCACGCAGGAACCGTACCCCGCGGGTGACGACGGGAGCTCAGTCGGCTGCGGCCGCGAGGACCCGGTTGATCTCGACCTGGCGGACCAGGAAATCCCGCTCGTCGAGCTTCTTTCGCCGCATCCAGCTCGTCACCTCGGAATTGCACTTGCTGGTGTTGCACGAACGGCAGCAGGGCACCACGTTCTCCAGGGCATAACGCCCGCCACGGGAGATGGGAAGCACGCAGTCTTTCTGCAGCGGCGACCTGCTGTTGCGCGTCGCTGATGTTGCACATGGTGGCGTCGTTGCCGTTGAGGCTGGTTCGGCGTGAATTAGCCCCGCTCGATCGTGTCGAGCGGGGCTGTCGGTGGTCGGGGTGTCGTGCCGATTGTCAGG
>NZ_JBAUJB010000257.1:0-7688 GCF_049683355.1 Mycobacterium sp. | reverse complement strand
GAACCGGCGAGGTCGCCGCCAGGTCCTTCAACTCCGCCATCAGAGAAACCCGCTGTTCCGCTGTCGACACGTCGGTCATCAAGGCTCCCTTTCGCTGCGCCGCAGGGGCGCATCTCGGTACCGTATTCTGGTACGAAAATGTGCCAGATTGATGTGTCAGGTGTCAAGGGTCTCGCCCCTGCGGCCCGAGATGCGACGATCACAGCGTGCCCGACACGCCGAAACGCAGCTACGCAGGCCAGAGCGCGGCCGACCGGCGCAGCCGGCGCCGTGCGCGATTGATCGACACCGCGCTCGACGCCATGGCCGGCGACGAGTGGCGGGTGATCACCGTCGACAAGATCTGCGCTGCGGCCGGATTGAACAAGCGCTACTTCTACGAGAACTTCCCCGATCTCGACGCCCTCGCGGCCGCGACGGTGGACGACATCGCCGAGGCCGTGAGCGCGGCCACTGTGCAGGCCGTGGCCGGCGCCGTCGACGCACCGATCGAGGAGCAGGCGCGTGCTGCGGTGGCCTCTCTGGTCCAGACGCTGGTCGGCGACCCACGGCGGGCCCGCGTGCTGCTCGGCGGCGTGGCCGGCTCAGCCGCCCAGCACCACCATCACGTCGCCGTGATGCGGGGGCTCACCACAGTCCTGATCGAGCATGCCCGCACCGTCCACGACGTCGAGCTCGCGGCCGACCCACTGGCCCAGGTGGCGCCTGCGTTCATCATCGGAGGAACCGCTGACGCGATCCTCGCCTTCGTCGACGGCCGCTCGCACGTCGCGCAGGACGAACTGATCGACAGCCTGACGACGCTGTGGCTGCTCACCGGTAACGGAGCCGCGGCCGTGGCCAGCGCACGTCACCACTGACTACGACGACGGGTCAGCGCGGGATCGTCTGCAGCGGTTTGGGCAACGACTTCTTGCCTTTGACCGGACCGAGGACCGCGGCGCCGAACGGGCGCGTGAGCAGAAGTCGCGCGACGGCATTGACGTCCTCGAGGGTGACCGCGTCGATCTGTTCCAGCGTGTGGGCGATGCTGCGGTGATGGCCGTAGTTGAGCTCGCTGCGCCCGATCCGGTTCATCCGAGAGCCTGAGTCCTCCAAGCCCAGCACCAGCCCACCGCGCAGCGATCCCTTGGCGATTCGGCATTCATCGGCGGTGATCCCGTCGCGGGCGACCTCGGCGAGCACGTCGGTCGTCACCCGCACCACCTCGTCGAACCGGTCGGGCAGGCAGCCGGCGTAGATCGACAGCGCACCGCTGTCGGCGAACGTGTCCACGGTCGAGTACACCGAGTACGCCAGCCCCCGTGTCTCCCGAATCTGTTGGAACAGCCGCGAACTCAGTCCGCCGCCGAGCGCCGTGTTGAGCACCGACAGGGCCCAGCGTTGATCCCAGTGCCGTCCCGGGGTGCGTACCCCCAGCGACAGATGGGTCTGTTCGGCCTCTCGGCTCACCAGTTCCAGCGACGGGCGGCCCGGCACCCGTCCTGCGCCCTTGCGTGGCGCCAGCGGGGAGCGGCCGCGCACCAGCCGCGGGCCGAAGTGCTCCCGGACCAGCGCGACGACCTCGTCGTGTTCGATGTTGCCGGCGACCGCGACGACCATCCGGTCCGGCGTGTAGCGGCGGACGTGGAACGAGTGCAGCTGCGCGCGCGTCATCGTCGAGATCGACTCCACGCTGCCGATCACCGGACGGCCGACCGGGTGCTCGCCGAACATCGCGGTCAGGAACAGGTCGCCGAGTGTGTCCTCCGGATCGTCGTCTCGCATGGCGATCTCTTCGAGCACGACGTCGCGCTCGACGTCGACGTCCTCGGCGAAGCACCGGCCCCGCAACACCACATCGGCGACCAGGTCGACGGCCAGCTCCAGATCGGAGTCGAGCACGTGCGCGTAGTAGCAGGTGTGCTCCTTGGAGGTGAACGCGTTGAGCTCACCGCCGACGGCGTCGACCGCCTGGGCGATCTGCACCGCGGTCCGCGTCGGGGTCGCCTTGAACAGCAGGTGCTCCAGGAAGTGCGCGGCACCGGCGACACTGCGGCCCTCGTCGCGGGAGCCGACGCCGACCCACACCCCGACCGACGCCGAGTGCACGTGCGGGATCCGCTCGGTGACCACACGCAGGCCGCCGGGCAGGTCCGTGCGGCGCACGGTCAGGGATGAGTCGTCGTTGCGGCGCCCCCGGCGCAGCGCCCCCGAGCTAGCTGCTGGCGGTCGCTGCATCAACCGGGACATCGGCGGGTGCGTCGGGCGCTTCGCCCTCGGCGACGAGGACCAGCGAGATCTTGCCGCGGTTGTCGATGTCGGCGATCTCCACCCGCATCTTGTCGCCGACCTTGGCGACGTCCTCGACCTTGTGGATCCGCTTGCCCCGGCCCAGCTTGGAGATGTGCACCAAGCCGTCACGTCCCGGCAGCAGTGACACGAACGCGCCGAAGTCAGTGGTCTTCACCACCGTGCCGAGGAACCGCTCCCCGACCTTGGGCAGCTGCGGGTTGGCGATGGCGTTGATCTTGTCGATCGCGGCCTGTGCGGCCTCGCCGTTGGAGGCACCCACGAACACCGTGCCGTCGTCCTCGATGGAGATCGACGCGCCGGTCTCCTCGGTGATCGAGTTGATCATCTTGCCCTTCGGCCCGATGACCTCGCCGATCTTGTCGATCGGCACCTTGATCGTGGTGATCCGCGGTGCGTACGGGCTCATCTCGTCCGGTGCGTCAATGGCCTCGGCCATCACCTCGAGGATCGTGATCCGGGCGTCCTTGGCCTGAGCCAGGGCGCCGGCCAGCACCTGCGAGGGAATCCCGTCGAGCTTGGTGTCGAGCTGCAGGGCGGTGACGAACTCCTTGGTGCCTGCGCACTTGAAGTCCATGTCGCCGAAGGCGTCCTCGGCGCCGAGGATGTCGGTGAGGGTGACGAAGCGTCTTTCGACGCCACCACCCTCTACTTCGATATCGTCGGACACCAGGCCCATGGCGATACCCGCGACCGGCGCCTTGAGCGGCACCCCGGCATTGAGCAGCGACATGGTCGACGCGCAGACCGAGCCCATCGACGTCGAACCGTTCGAGCTCAACGCCTCCGACACCTGACGGATCGCATACGGGAACTCCTCGACGCTCGGCAGCACGGGCACCAGTGCCCGCTCGGCCAGAGCGCCGTGGCCGATCTCGCGACGCTTGGGCGAACCGACCCGACCGGTCTCACCGGTCGAGTACGGCGGGAAGTTGTAGTGGTGCATGTAGCGCTTGGACGTCTCCGGCCCCAACGAGTCGATCTGCTGCGCCAGCTTGACCATGTCCAGGGTGGTGACCCCCAGGATCTGGGTCTCGCCCCGCTCGAAGAGCGCGCTGCCGTGTGCTCGCGGGACCACGGCCACCTCGGCCGAGAGCGCCCGGATGTCGGTGACACCGCGGCCGTCGATGCGGAAGTGATCGGTCAGGATGCGCTGCCGGACCAACTTCTTGGTCAGTGAGCGGTACGCCGCACCGATCTCCTTCTCGCGACCGGCATAGGTGTCGGCCAGCCGCTCGAGCACCTCGCCCTTGATCTCGTCGGTGCGGTTGTTGCGCTCGTCCTTGCCGGCGATGGTCAGCGCCTTGGACAGCTCGTCGGTCGCCACCGAGGACACCGCGTAGAACACGTCGTCCTGGTACTCCGGGAACACCGGGTACTCACGGGTCTCTTTGCCCGCGGCGGTGGCCAGCTCTTGCTGGGCGGTGCAGAGCGCGGCGATGAACGGCTTGGCGGCCTCGAGGCCCTCGGCGACGACGGTCTCGGTGGGGGCCACGGCGCCGTTGCCGATGAGCTCGATGACCTTGTCGGTGGCCTCGGCCTCGACCATCATGATCGCGGTGTCCTTCGGGTCGTCGCCGACCTTGCGGCCCGCGACGACCATGTCGAAGACGGCGTTCTCGAGCTGCTCGACGGTCGGGAACGCCACCCAGGTGCCGTCGATGAGCGCGACGCGCACCCCGCCGACCGGGCCGGCGAACGGCAGGCCGGAGATCTGGGTGGACGCGGACGCGGCGTTGATCGCCAGCACGTCGTAGAGGTCCTTGGGGTCCAGGCTCATGACGGTCACCACGACCTGGATCTCGTTGCGCAGCCCCGAGACGAAGGTCGGGCGCAACGGCCGGTCGATGAGGCGGCAGGTCAGGATCGCGTCGGTGGACGGGCGGCCCTCGCGGCGGAAGAACGAGCCCGGGATGCGGCCCGCGGCGTACATCCGCTCCTCGACGTCGATCGTGAGCGGGAAGAAGTCGAAGTGGTCCTTCGGGTTCTTGCTGGCGGTGGTGGCCGACAGCAGCATGGTCTCGTCATCGAGGTAGGCGACCACGGCGCCGGCGGCCTGCTGGGCCAACCGGCCGGTCTCGAAACGGATGGTGCGGGTGCCGAAGCTCCCGTTGTCGATCACGGCGGTGGATTCGAACACGCCGTCTTCAATCTCAACTACAGACATAGACGTCCGTATAGCCTCTCTGGTCATCATTCAGCTGTTTCGCGTGAACACTGCGCGTTGAATGCGTCAGTTGCAGACAACCTCAGGAGACCCCGAGACCGGCTCGGATGCGTCGACGGCCGTCGATCGAAGCGGCCGGAGTACATCCGGCAGCCACTACCGAAGACCGCGCGATCGGGCGGTACCTGTCGTGTCACGCGGGGGCGGTACACGCGGATCGCGAAGACCACACCCACTTGTTCGCGCCATGCCGTCTGTGCCACTCGGACACGCCGGCTGGCGAACGCACCCATCGTACATCCCGGGGTGCGAGTAATCCCTAATCCGGGGCCGCTACCGGGCATGCCGGCGCGGTCACCGCACTGCGGGCGGAGTGCTGCGTCAGCGACGCAGACCGAGGCGCTCGATCAACGAGCGGTAGCGCTCGACATCGACCTGCGCGACGTACTTGAGGAGCCTGCGACGGCGGCCGACCAGCAGCAGCAGCCCGCGACGCGAGTGGTGATCGTGCTTGTGGATCTTGAGGTGCTCGGTCAGGTCGATGATCCGCTTGGTCAGCAGCGCGACCTGCGCCTCGGGGGAACCGGTGTCGGTGTCATGCAGGCCGTACTGGCCCAGGATGTCTTTTTTCTGTTCGGCAGTGAGCGCCACGAATACAACTCCATCAAACTCGGTCCGCGATCAAGATGCCGGCGGATCGCGAGGATCCCCGACAGGCGCAGCCACCGCGAACTGCAGCACACGCCAGGTCGGCACGGAGCTTAGCAGCGCCGACAGGCGAGCCGCCAATCGCTACCGGGCGGACAGGATGGTGCGCGCGCGTTCGGTGTCGGCACCCATCGCCGCCACCAGATCGGTCACCGAATCGAACCGCTCCTGTCCGCGCAGCCGGGCGACAAAGTCCACGGCGACGTGCTGGCCGTACAGGTCGGCGGCGGTGTCCAACACGAAGGCCTCGACGGTGCGGGTGCGGCCGGAGAAGGTCGGGTTGGTGCCGACGGACACCGCGGCCTGATACCGCTCGCCGGGGGTCACGGTGCCGACGACGGGACCGTGGCCGAGAACGGTGAACCAGGCTGCGTACACGCCGTCCGCCGGGATCGCCGAGTACATCGGCGGGGCGACGTTGGCGGTCGGGAAACCGAGCACCTTGCCGCGGCCGTCCCCACGGACGACCACGCCCTCGACCCGGTGCGGCCGTCCCAGCCCCTCGGCGGCCGCGACCATGTCACCGGCGTCGACACAGGACCGGATGTAGGTCGACGAGAAGGTCACGGTCTCGTCGCGGTAGGGCTCGGCCACCTCGGAAACCAAAGTCACCGAATCCACGGCGAATCCGAACCGCTCCCCCGCCTTGCGGAGCAGATCGACGTTGCCTGCCGCTTTCTTGCCGAACGTGAAGTTCTCCCCGACCACGACCTCGACCACGTGCAACCGCTCCACCAGCAATTCGTGGATGTAGCGCTCCGGGGTGAGCTTCATGAAATCGGCGGTGAACGGCACGACCAGGAAGACGTCGATGCCCATCTCCTCGACCAGCTCGGCCCGCCGGGTCAGCGTGGTCAGCTGTGCCGGGTGGCTGCCCGGGAACACGACCTCCATCGGGTGCGGGTCGAACGTCATCAGAACCGTCGGGATGCCCCGCGACCGCCCCGCCTTCACCGCACGGCTGATCAACTCCTGGTGACCACGATGGACACCGTCGAACACGCCGATGGTGACCACACATCGGCCCCAGTCGGTGGGGATTTCGTCCTGCCCCCGCCAGCGCTGCACGCCGTTAGCCTACGACCCGACCGCAACCCCAGACCATCAGCACCACCAGATCAGGTGATTATTGCCTAAACTTTGTGCTTGTGAGTCCTGAAAGCGCGGCCAGCGATCCCCGCGACCTGACGACGGTGGCGCAGGACTATCTGAAGGTCATCTGGACCGCCCAGGAGTGGTCACACGAGAAAGTCAGCACGAAGTTGCTGGCCGAACGCCTCGGGGTGTCGGCCAGCACCGCCTCGGAATCGGTGCGCAAGCTCTCCGACCAGGGCCTGGTGGATCACGAGAAGTACGGGGCGGTCACCCTCACCGACGCGGGCCGGCGCGCCGCGCTGGCGATGGTGCGCCGCCACCGGCTGATGGAGACGTTCCTGGTGCGCGAACTCGGCTACGGCTGGGATGAGGTGCACGACGAGGCCGAGGTGCTCGAGCACGCCGTCTCCGACCGGATGCTCGACCGGATCGACGCCAAGCTCGGTTACCCGACCCGGGACCCGCACGGTGACCCGATCCCGGCGGCCGACGGTCAGGTTCCCACCCCTCCCGCCCGTCAGCTGTCGGTGTGTGAGGACGGTGACGCGGGCACGATCGCGCGGATCTCCGATGCCGACCCGGAGATGCTGCGGTACTTCGACACCGTCGGGATCAGCCTGGACTCCCGGTTGCGGGTGGTCGCCCGCCGCGACTTCGCCGGGATGATCTCGGTGACCGTGCAGAACCCTGGCGATCCCGCTGTCGATGACGACAGCCAGACCACAGTGGATCTGGGAAGCCCCGCAGCGCAGGCGATCTGGGTCGTCGCGTGAGGTCTCCGAGGCGCGCGGGGAGCGGCGATCGACACAATCGGGTCCCTCGTCGCCGACCGCACTCGTAGCATCCGGTCATGGCGAAACTCGAATTGTCGCGGTCCCTACCGATGCCGGCGCAGCAGGCCTGGCAGCACGCATCCAACCTGGACACGCTCGGCGACTGGATGACCATGCACCAGGGATGGCGCTCGGAGCTGCCCGAAGAGCTCGACGTGGGCACGACGGTGGTCGGGGTGGCCGGAGCCAAGGGGATGCGCAACCGCGTGACGTGGACGGTGCGCAAGTTCGACCCGCCGTCAGCCCTGGAGATCAGCGGCGAAGGCGTGGGCGGCACCCGGTACAAGCTGTCGATGAAGGTCGCCTCCACCGGTGACGGCTGCACCTTCACGGTGCGGATGGACCTCGGCGGGGCCCCGCTGTTCGGTCCGATCGGCACCGCCGCGGTCCGCGCGGTCAAAGGTGACATCGAGAAGTCGATCGAACAGTTCGAGACGCTGTACGCCTGACCGCTCTACAGCGTCGCCGGGCGCACCACCACGACGCTCTTGGTCCGGGTTTCCCCGTCCTGCAGCAACGCGATGACGCTGCCGTCCGGCGCGGTCGCCGCGTACACCCCGTCGAGACCGGCCGGCGGCAGCGGGCGTCCGTGG
>NZ_JBAUJB010000256.1:0-8608 GCF_049683355.1 Mycobacterium sp. | reverse complement strand
CACCTGCGCCGCGACGGCCACTACGTGGTGGCGACCGTCACCACGAGATCGGTTCTGCTACCCAGGGTTTCGATCAGCGCCGCTGCGGTCGCCGCAACCGAACCCGTCGGCCGGTGAGCGTGGGTCGGCCACGATCGTGGCCGCCGCGATGAGTGTGGCCCTGGTGGTGATCACCGCGGGCAGCGCCCACATCGGCGCGGCCGTCATCGCCAGACACCGCGCGCAGGCGGCCGCGGACCTCGCCGCGCTGGCGGCGGCGGCCTACCTGCCCACCGGCATGCAGCAAGCCTGCGCGCAGGCCTCGGCGTTGGCGGCCATGATGGGTACGACGGCGGTGGAGTGCTCGGTGCACGATCTCGATGTCGTCGTCGTGGTCGAGGCGCCGGTCGTGGTCGAGGCGCCGGTCAGGGTCGCGGCATCGGGCCCGGCTCGGGCAATCGCCAGGGCGGGGCCGGCAGGCTAGGTGCTAGGCCTTGGTGGCTTTCTGCTTGCGGGAGCGCGACTTCCGGGTACCGGCTGCCGGCTCATCGGTTTCCGGGAACCCGGCGGCCGCGCGTTCGGCGTCTGTGGGCAGGCGCAGCGCCGCCAGGCCGGCGTAGACGCCCTTGTCGAGTTCGACCCGGTGCACCGCGATGTGCACCGCAATCCAGCCGCCGTGGTGGGCGACCATCCGCAGCACACCCGAGGTGGCGCCGGTCTCGAACCCCGCGGCCATCGCCGCCAGCGTCTCCTCGTCGTCCGGATGGAAGGCCTGCCCCTCGACGATCCCGGCTCGCCAGTCGGAGAACGGTGCCGGGTCGTCGAGCCACTTCAACAGGGACCAGTGCCGTGGATCGACCAGTGCGCGGTGCACGCCCGGTTCGGCGAGGCTGTCGAGAATCCGTTGGCCCAGAATGTCCTCCTGGATGCTCGGCCGCTCCCGCAGGCTGCGCCAGTTCATCGCCCGGCAGATCAGCCGCTCTCTGCCGTCGTCCTGCAGTTCCGGCAACGACCTGGCGACGAATCCGACGGTGATTCGTTCACCCTGGTAGTCGGCGACATCCCAGGTGTTGCACATCGTCAGGCCGACCTCCGGTCTGATGACCATGCTGAGGATCTCGGCTTCGTTCGGGTTGAGGTCGCGGCGCGGCAGGTCGTCGGCGAACGCCCGCCCGTGAGTGGACTCCTTGGCGGGATCCCAGCCGCCGATCCGCAGCGACTCCGGGGTGTCGGTGGCGGTTCCGCGGCTCAGATCCCAAATCAGCGGTCCGACCGCCGGACGTGGTGGTGGTTCCTCGTCGGGCGGTCCCAGCCATATCTGGACCCCGTGGATCCGACCGTCGGACATCTGCACGACCTCGGTGCAGATCACCCGATCGTTCTTCGGCGTGATGCTCCTCCGGGACTTGCCGGCACGCACGGTCTCCCCGATGGCGGACTGGATCGCCATCAGGTGGGGATTCCGTCCCAGGAACGTGCTGATCGGCACCATGTCCTTGGTGTGGGCGCCTTCTGCGACGACGGCAGGCTCGCTGCCCAGTGTTTCCACGAGCAACCAGTCGTGGGTCATGCCGACAGCTTACCGAGGGGGAGAACGGCGCTTTCGACGATGACGCGACGAAATCCGCGCATCCGTGCTGCCGAGTACGCTGGGGTACCGTCGGCCGATACCCGTTCGATGTTGCGATCAGGCCCCTGACGAGGTAGTTTCTTACCCACCTGAGAGTCGGGATCGGAAAACGAATCCCGTTGTCCAGACTGTTGGTTGCCGTAGTCGCAGTTGTTGCCGCACCGTTGCAGCGGGCTTGCCGCACGTCCTGCGTCGGGGCGACCGTCGAGGGGTCGATCGCCACCGGAATTCATCCGGCTTGCGCGCCCAGTGAGCCGATCACCAGGCGCAACACCGTGATCGCGCCGGCCTTGTCCAGCGGATCGTTGCCGTTTCCGCACTTGGGTGATTGCACGCAGGACGGACAGCCCGTGGGGCACTCGCAGGCCGCGATCGCCGCGGCGGTGGCGGACCACCAAGTGGTGATGGTGCGGAATCCGCGCGCGGCGAAGCCTGCGCCGCCGGGATGTCCGTCGTAGACGAAGATCGACGGCAGCCCGTCCACCGGTCCGACGGCCGTGGAGACCCCACCGATGTCGCCACGATCACAGCTGGCGACCAATGGCAGCAACCCGATTGCGGCGTGTTCGGCCGCGTGCAGTGATCCCGGAACGCGCAGCAGGTCGATCCCACTGCGCTGCAATGCTTCTGGGGTGACGATGCACATCACGGCCATCGTCTCCAAGGTGCGGGTGGGCATGTCGAGATCGACGAAATCGATGACCTCGCCGTCGCGACGGCGACGCAGATAGCCGGTGACGGTGTTGCTGACCGAGACAGGCACCAGGCCGACGGTCACCGGTCCGTGGTCACGGCGCTCACCCTGCCCGGTGACACCGATGTCGGTCAGCTCCCGGGCGAACGTCGTGTAACCGGGATCCTCGGCGTGCACGAACGCGACGCCGTCTTCGAAGTCGAGGGAATCGACGACGTAGCTCTCGCCCTGATGCAGGTACACCGCACCAGGATGGACCGACGACGCCGCCTGCCCGGCCCCGCTGCTGCCCAGCATCCGGCCGGTGCCGGCCTCCAGGATCGCGATCTGTCCACCGATGGACCCCCGGATGTCCACGGCCGGATGCGGATCGACCCCGGGGGTCGGGAAGTAGCCGCTGGGCCGGCGGCGCAGCAGGCCGTCGTCGACGAGGCCGCCGGCCACCGCCTCTGCGTTCCACATCCGCACCTCTGAATCCGTCAGCGGCTGTTCGGTGGCAGCGCAGAGGAGCTGGGGCCCAAGAACATAGGGGTTCTCCGGGTCGATCACGACGCGTTCGATGGGCTTGTCGAGCAGGGCCGCGGGGTGGTGTACCAGGTAGGTGTCGAGCGGGTCGTCGCGGGCGATCATCACCACCAGTGCCCCCTGGCCGCGCCGTCCTGCCCTACCGGCCTGCTGCCAGAACGACGCGACAGTGCCCGGGAAACCGGCGAGCACCACGGCGTCGAGGCCCGCGATGTCCACCCCCAGCTCCAGCGCGTTCGTCGTCGCCACACCGCGTAGTTCGCCGTCGGCCAGCGCGCGCTCCAGCCCGCGCCGGTCCTCGGCGAGGTATCCGGCCCGGTAGGAGGCCACTTGATCGGCCAGGTCCGGGGACTTCTCGGCGAGCCGCGCCCTGGCCCCGAGCGCGGTGAGTTCGGCACCCCGGCGCGAGCGCACGAACGTGAGCATGCGCGCGCCCTCGGCGACCAGGTCCGCCATCACCCGTGCCGCCTCGGCGCCCGCCGATCGACGCACCGGAGCGCCGTTCTCCCCCAACAGGTCGTCCATCAGCGCCGGTTCCCACAGTGCGACCGTGCGCGCCCCCTGGGGTGATCCGTCGTCGGTCACCTCCACCACCGTCTGCCCGATCAACTCCGAGGCGGTGATCGCGGGTTGCGCGGTCGTCGCACTGGCGAAGATCACCGTCGGCCCGGAAGAGTCAGTGCCGGTCGCCGAGTACCGGGCGCACAGCCGCAACAGCCGACGCAGCACCATCGCCACGTTGGATCCGAAAACGCCCCGGTAGTAATGACATTCGTCCACCACGAGGTAGTCGAGATTTCGCAGGAACACCGCCCAGCGGGCGTGGTTGCGCAGCATCGACAGGTGGATCATGTCGGGGTTGGAGAAGATCCACCGGGATCGTTCCCTGGCGAAGCGCCGCACCTCGGCGGGACTGTCACCGTCGTAGGGGGTCGGGGCGACATCGATGAGCCTGGGCACCGCGGAGGTGAGCGCGGCCACCGACCGCAACTGATCGTGCCCGAGCGCCTTGGTCGGCGACAGGTACAGAGCCCGGGACCGCGGATTGTCGGTCAGCCGCGTCAGGATGGGCAGCTGGTAGGCCAGCGACTTACCCGACGCGGTGCCCGTGCTCAGCACCACATGGCGGCCGTCGCGCGCGAGTTCGGCCGCCGCCACCTGATGCGACCACGGGGTCACCACGCCCCGATCGCGGAAAGCCTGCACCAGGTCCGGATCCGCCCAGTGCGGCCACTGTCGGGTCCGTGCCCGGCGCGGCGGCAGGTCGGCGACGTGGCGCAGCGGGTGCTCGTCGGCCGCGGTGCCGTCGACCGCGCAAGCCAGCAGCTCGCGGCCGAAATCCGACCCCGGATCCGTCACCTCGGCCCCTCCCGGATGTCGCCGAAATCCCCCCGCATGTGAATTGTTCACTACGTGATCCCTCCGTGACTGTCGCAGCAGCCCCGAACGTGATTGACTACTTGCGGTCGCAGCTTCTGTGTTCGTGTATTCGCACTCGCAGGATCGTCGTTGCGGCCGCGGTTCCTGCGAGGGTTGTAGGTCGGGTCGAGTTCCGAGCACTCCACGAAGGTATGGCGGTCGGAACGGGCCCGGTACACCGGAAGTCGGTGGACCGCTCCCGGTAAGAAGAGAAGGAAAGTACGAGAGATGCCACAGGGAACTGTGAAGTGGTTCAACGCGGAGAAGGGCTTCGGCTTCATTGCTCCCGAAGACGGCTCTGCCGATGTTTTCGTCCACTACACGGAGATCCAGGGTAGCGGCTTCCGCACCCTGGAAGAGAATCAGAAGGTCGAGTTCGAGGTCGGTCAGAGCCCCAAGGGGCCGCAGGCCACCGGCGTTCGGGCCGTCTGAGCGAAGCGGACCAAACCAAAACCTCCAATCACCCCCGCGTCCTCCGTCACGGAAGACGCGGGGGTGTTCTCTGTCAGTGGGCCTGCGACCGGGCCCCGGCCCGGCAACACCTCCGGACGCTCGGGCTGCCCTAGTGTCACTTCTGTGAGCCAGTTGTCCTTCTTCTCGGCGGAGTCGGTGCCACCGGCCATCGCCGACCTGACGGGGATCCTGGCTGCGCCCGGGCAGGTGGTGCTGGTCGGAGGCGGCCCCCAGCGGGGCGCCCGGTTGTCGGTGGTGGTGGACGAGTTGTGGCGGGCGCAGGGGCTGGCCGCGATGATCGTCGAGGCCGGATTGGAGGCGGAGATCGCCCGCACCGACGAGGACACCCCGCTGGTACGGACGGCGGTGGACACCCGCCTGGTCGAGATCGCCGTGGAGTGGACGAGGGGGGCGGTGAAGACGGTGCCGCCGCAGTGGCTACCGGGGCCACGGGAGCTGCGGGCGTGGACGCTGGCGGCGGGCACGCCCGATTCGGACCGATATCTGCTCGGGTTGGACCCGCACGCGCCGGAAACGCATTCGCCGCTCGCGTCGGCGATGATGAGGGTAGGGATTGCGCCGACGCTGATCGGCACCCGCGGGACGCATCCGGCATTGCGGATCAGCGGGCGCCGCCGGCTATCGCGCCTGGTAGAGAATGTAGGGGAACCACCTGACAACGCCGAGGCGTTGTCGCAGTGGCCGCGGACGTAGCCGCCTTCGGGCACGCGGGGGGACAGGGGCCAGTTTGCGTCGGCAGGCCGGGGGTGCGAAATTGTCAGTTGCCACGGGGGGTCGCACGAATGCGTGCCGGCCCTCGGGGCAGCAGAAGAAGTGGAGCTAGGCGAAGGTGGCTGACGAGAACCGCGGCAGCGGGAGCAACGGCGCTGATGGTGCTGTCCGACGACTCGTCATTGTCGAGTCGCCCACGAAGGCGCGCAAAATAGCCGGCTACCTGGGGTCCAACTACGTCGTCGAGTCGTCCCGCGGGCACATCCGTGACCTGCCCCGGGCCGCCGCCGATGTCCCTGCCAAGTACAAGTCCGAGCCGTGGGCGCGCCTCGGGGTCAACGTGGACGCCGACTTCGAACCGCTTTACATCGTCAGCCCGGACAAGAAGAGCACTGTCGCCGAGCTGAAGGATCTGCTCAAGAACGTCGACGAGCTCTACCTCGCCACCGACGGTGACCGGGAGGGCGAGGCCATCGCCTGGCATCTCCTGGAGACGCTGAAACCGCGCATCCCGGTCAAGAGGATGGTGTTCCACGAGATCACCGAGCCCGCGATCCGTGCCGCGGCCGAGGATCCCCGGGACCTGGACAACGACCTGGTGGACGCGCAGGAGACCCGGCGCATCCTCGACCGGCTGTACGGCTACGAGGTCAGCCCGGTGCTGTGGAAGAAGGTGGCGCCGAAGCTGTCGGCCGGGCGGGTCCAGTCCGTCGCGACCCGCATCATCGTGCAGCGCGAACGCGAACGGATGGCGTTCCGCAGCGCCGGCTACTGGGACGTCACCGCCGAACTGGACGCCAGCGTCTCGGATCCCGCCGCCTCTCCTCCCAGGTTCACCGCCAAGCTGAACACCGTCGACGGACGTCGGGTGGCCACCGGCCGTGACTTCGACTCCCTGGGGGCGGTCAAGAAGCCCGACGAGGTGCTCGTCCTCGACGAGGCGGGGGCCGGCGCGCTGGCCCAGGGGCTGCGCGGCGCGCAGCTGGCCGTGTCGTCGGTCGAGCAGAAGCCCTACACCCGGCGGCCCTACGCGCCGTTCATGACCTCGACGCTGCAGCAGGAGGCCGGCCGCAAGCTGCGCTTCTCCTCGGAACGCACCATGAGCATCGCGCAGCGGCTCTACGAAAACGGCTACATCACCTACATGCGTACCGACTCGACGAATTTGTCGGCCAGCGCTATTGACGCAGCCCGCAACCAGGCCAGGCAGCTCTACGGCGAGGAGTACGTGCACCCGTCGCCGCGGCAGTACACCCGCAAGGTCAAGAACGCCCAGGAGGCCCACGAGGCCATCCGCCCTGCCGGCGATGTGTTCTCCACACCCGGCCAGCTGCACTCGGCGCTGGACACCGACGAGTTCCGGCTCTACGAGCTGATCTGGCAGCGCACCGTGGCCTCTCAGATGGCCGATGCGCGCGGCACCACGCTGAGCCTGCGGATCGCCGGCAATGCGAGCCGCAGATCGATTGACGGCTCCGCCGTCGAAGAGCAGGTGGTGTTCAATGCCAGCGGCCGCACCATCACGTTCGCGGGCTTCCTGAAGGCCTACGTGGAGAGCCTCGACGATCAGGCCGGCGGTGAGGCCGACGACGCCGAGAGCAGGCTGCCCAACCTCACCGAGGGCCAGCGGGTCGACGCCAAGGACCTGACCGCCGACGGGCACACCACCAGTCCGCCGGCCCGCTACACCGAGGCCTCGCTGATCAAGACGCTGGAAGACTTCGGCATCGGTCGCCCTTCGACCTACTCGTCGATCATCAAGACCATCCAGGACCGCGGCTACGTGCACAAGAAGGGCAGTGCGCTGGTCCCGTCGTGGGTGGCGTTCGCGGTCATCGGACTGCTCGAGCAGCACTTCGCCCGCCTGGTGGACTACGACTTCACCGCCGCGATGGAAGACGAGCTCGACGAGATCGCATCCGGAAACGAGCGAAGGTCCAACTGGCTCAACAACTTCTACTTCGGTGGTGACCACGGCGTCGAGGGCTCGATCGCCCGCGCGGGTGGCCTCAAGAAGCTCGTCGGTGGCAATCTCGAAGAGATCGACGCCCGGCTGGTCAACTCCATCAAACTCTTCGACGACGCCGAGGGACGTGCGGTCAACGTCCGCGTCGGGCGCAACGGGCCGTATCTCGAGCGGATGATCGCCGATCCGGACAACCCCGGCGAGCTCAAGCCGCAGCGGGCCAACCTCAAGGACGAGCTGACGCCCGACGAGCTGACCCTAGAGCTGGCCGAAAAGGCCTTCGCCACACCGCAAGAGGGCCGATCGCTGGGTGTCGATCCGCAAACCGGTCACGAGATCGTCGCCAAGGACGGGCGCTACGGCCCGTACGTCACCGAGGTGCTGCCCGAACCGCCGGAGGACGACGACGGCTCAGCGGGAACCCCGGCGAAGAAGGGCAAGGAGCCTACCGGACCGAAGCCGCGTACCGGCTCGCTGCTGCGCACGATGGATCTGGAAACAGTGACCCTCGAGGACGCGCTGAAACTGCTGTCGTTGCCGCGGGTGGTCGGTGTCGACCCGGCCACCAGCGAGGAGATCACCGCGCAGAACGGCCGATACGGGCCATACCTCAAGCGCGGCACCGACTCTCGTTCGCTGGCGACCGAAGAGCAGATGTTCACCATCACGCTCGACGAGGCGCTCAAGATCTACTCCGAGCCCAAGCGGCGCGGCAGGCAGGGCGTGGCCGCTCCGCCGCTGCGTGAGCTGGGCAACGACTCGGCCAGCGGCAACCCGATGGTGATCAAGGACGGCCGGTTCGGCCCCTATGTCACCGACGGGGAGACCAACGCGAGCCTGCGCAAGGGTGACGACGTGCTGTCGATCACCGACGAGCGGGCCTCGGAGCTGCTCGCCGACCGCCGGGCCCGCGGCCCGGTGAAGAAGACCGCGAAGAAGACCCCGGCCAAGAAAGCGCCCGCCAAGAAGGCGGCGAAAAAAGCCGCGAAGAAGAGCTAGCCGGACTCGTAGGGCTAGCGGGAGGCGCTGGCGCCGTCGACCGACACCAGGTGTGCCGGCCGGGCGAGTTGGGTCGGCGCGGTGCGGCCGCGCATCTCGACGATCTCGCCGACGTCCCAGCACAGCGCCTCGGAATCCAGGGCGTCGCTGACCGCGATCGCCGATGCCAGCACGTGGCCCTTCTCGTGCTTCGCCAGCTCGGTCAGCCTCG
>NZ_JBAUJB010000255.1:0-2647 GCF_049683355.1 Mycobacterium sp. | reverse complement strand
GTGGTGGTGCTGGTGTCCGCCGAGCAGAACGGACCGGCCGCAGGCGGCGGACGGGTGGTGCTCGTTGCGCTGCCTGCCGCGGCTGCCAAGACCGTCGCCGGGGCGGCCCTGGTGGAGACCGTCACGCTGACGCTCCATTAGCTGCCGCCAACACAATTCGCCCCCGGCCGGCGGCCGGGGGCGAATGTCAGGTGTGTGCTGTTATCCGAACGGGTTGGCGCTGCCCGGGCCGCACTGCGGACCGGTGCTGGTCTTGCTCGGGTCGAACGCGCCACCCCAGGCGTTTGACCGGCTGAGCCCCTGGGCCTGCCAGCCATCGGATCCGACCCAATCCGGCCCGGCTTCTTCGGCCTTCTGCGACGGGACTCCCATGTCGCTGGCGATGACCGAGGCGGTGCCGAGCGTGCCGGGGTTCACTGCGCAGTAGTCCGCGCCGGCAGTGGCGGCCGCCTGGCGCGAGCTCACCACCCCGTCGCCGCCGATTGTGGGGTGGGAAGGATCGTTGGGGTCCGCACCCGCGGTCCCGGCACCGAATGTCAGGGCCGCCACGCTGAAGGCGAGCGCACCAAAGCCGAGGACGCCCAGCTTCTTGGAATTGTGGGTGAGAGCGGCCATCGGCCTGCCCCTTTCTGTGACGGGAACGCGTACGTTGCGAGTCGGAAAAGCACTCAAGTCCAAGCGCAAGACTAGCAGGCTGGACCGGACCGTGCATGGCATCACAGAGCAAAGCGAGATCCTTAGGATCACTTTAGCCTCGCCCCCGCGGCCCAGCGGCATCCGCTGCCCCGGAGTGCCGCCCTGGAACTGGGAATCTGCTGTAAACCGCCTGTCGCCGCCCGGGTGCGGAACATCCAGTCGCCGGCATCGGCGCGGGCCTCTGCGGCAAACGTCTCGGCGACCAGTTCCCGCGTGCCGGGCGAGGGGGCGGACGGCTGCCCGCAGACCTCGGCCGCACGGGGTCTTGCAACGCACCCCGAGCAGTAAGCCGACAGCGCTACCGTTCGTCTGAACTTGGTATCCGTCGCACACGAAAGGACACGCGATGCTGAAGGGGTTCAAGGACTTCATATCTCGGGGCAATGTGATCGATCTGGCTGTCGCGGTCGTGATCGGGGCGGCATTCACCGGCCTCGTCACCGCATTCACCCAGAACGTTGTGCAGCCTCTCATCGATCGCATCGGCGCAGGGCCAGAGGCGGAGTACGGCATCCTGCGCATCCCGCTGGGAGGTGAGCAGTACGTCGATCTCAACGCCGTGCTGTCTGCCGGCATCAACTTCCTCATCGTGGCTGCGGTGATCTACTTCGTGATCGTTGTCCCGTTCAAGAAGCTCAAGGAGCGTGACCAGAAGATCGAGTCCACGGAAAGCGAGCTGACCCTGCTGACAGAGATCCGGGATCTGCTGCGCGCGGACGAAACCGCTGGACCGGCCGGTAAGCACGGCAACGCCACCACCCCGGCCGACCATTCGGAGTGACCACCCGCGCACATTTCAGCTCGGGACACGAAATCGGCCCCCGGCGGTGCCGGGGGCCGATTGTCGTCAGGGCTATGTCAGTTGATGTGCAGAGTCAGTTCATGTTCCACGGTTCGCCGTAGGTGGTGACGCTGTCACCGGTCGACGAGACCAACCGAGCGAACGGACGCAGCAGCACACCGCCGGCCGCACCGGTCACCGTGCCGTGCGCGTTGGACACCGCCACCTGGCCGCCGGGACCCTCCACGTCGACACTGAATGTCGCGACCTCCTGGATACCCGGACCGTTGCCGAGGTCAGCCGAGATCGACACCCCCGGGAACAGCGGCGGAGTCACGATGCCACCGAACTCGGAACCACTGAGCGCGGCGACGCCCTCGAGACCGTCGAACGCGATGTTCGGAGTGGTGTAGCTGAAGTTGATACCCACACCCAGCGACCACGGGAAACCCACCTGGTAACCGAGCTCCAAGGTGCCCTCGAACTCGTCGGCACCCTCACCGGCCACGATGTAGGCCGCCTTGCCGGAGTGGAACCACTCACGGGTCAGCCGGTTACGGTCAAGGGGAAACACGCCATTGAGGAATGTGTCCCACTGCTGGATCGTCAGAGTCCGACCCTGGCCGTCGACCAGGCTCAGCTCATTGTCCAGCCCTGCGTGAGAGGTGCCAGTGCTCACGAACAACGCCACGATGGACGCGACCATCGCGATCAGCACCCGACTGATTGCCTTCATGTTCTCCCTTGATATGTAGACGGAACCCCGGGCGGGGGCACCGAGTTGTTCGTGCCTGGCCTACCGCTACCAATCCTGCGAGCGACACATGTGAGTGGGATTAAAAATCCGCAATGCGGCTCTCACGATTCGCTCATGTCGAACATAAGAAACATAACGGGGAGAAATCACCCCGGCAACACGAACGGCACCGCTGACCAGGCCGTCGGGGCGAATTTGCCCAGCGTTCACCATCCGTCCCCCCGAGCACCCGCATGCCGACACCCCAAAGGGTCGGCACCGACACACGAAATCGGCCCCCGGCAGTTGCCGGGGGCCGATTGTCGTCAGCGCAATGTCAGTTCATGTTCCACGGGTCACCGTAGGTGGTGACACTGTCACCGGTCGACGAGACCAACCGAGCGAACGGACGCAGCAGCACACCGCCGGCCGCA
>NZ_JBAUJB010000254.1:0-4979 GCF_049683355.1 Mycobacterium sp. | reverse complement strand
GCCGGCCGGCGGTGCTCACCGAGGAGGAGGTGGCCTGGCTATCCCACGCGGGTGCTGATCTGCGGGCGGTGTTCGACGCCGACACCACAACGATCCGGGAACGAAAGCAGTTGCTGCGGTTGCTGATTGGTGAGGTCGTCCTCACCGTCGACCGCGATGCTGGTCAGGCCGCGGTGCGGATCCGGTGGGAAGGTGGCGCGCATACCGATATCACCGTTGCGTTGCCGCGCCGCGGCGCCGACAGCGCTATCCGCACCGAGGCCGACACGCTGGAGCGCATTCGGCGGCTGGCCGTGCACTACGACGACGCGACGATCGCCCGCCTGCTTGCCCGGCAAGGCGTGATGACCGCGACCGGGTTGGCGTTCACCCGCGACCGGGTCGGCAGCCTGCGCCGCAAACACCGGATCGCCGGGCCCAGCGAACCCGTCGGACCCATCGACGACGATGCGCATATGGTCAGCATCGCCGAAGCCCAGACGCTGCTGGGCACCTCCCGAGCTACCCTCTACCGGTGGCTGTCCAGCGGGTTCATCCGCGGCGAGCAACACGGCCCCGGCGGCCCGTGGCGAATCCGCATCGACGCCGAGCTGCGTGCCAAGGTCACCCCGGACGCGCCCGAGGGATGGGTCGGGCTCCAAGAAGCCGCCAGCCGACTCGACGTGGCCAAACAGACTGTGCTGGACCGGATTCAACGCGGCGAGCTCAACGCCGTGCATGTCAACCGCGGCCAACGCAAGGGCCTGGCCATCCAACTGCCACCACCGCAAGACGCCTTGTTCACTGCAACGCCATGAAACGCCGAGGCCAGCTTTGTTGTCGCATCCAGTCCAGAGCACCCGGTCGCACCACGCGGGTGACCATGAACACCCATAACAACGCAGCATCCGGCCCAAATCTGGACCGGATGAGACAACCAGGGAAAGGAAATTAGTAGTGAGAACCCGGCTTGACCTCACCGGTGATCACGCCGATGCGGCGGTCGGCGACACACCAGCCGATGCGGGCGACCGCCTCGTTGTGGGCGGTATGGCGGTGCAGCATGGACGGGGCCAGATCGCGGCCGAATGGGGTGCGTGAAAAACCGTAGTAGGAGATCAGTTTGTCCATCATCGAGGTTGGGCTTCCTGGCCGGTGAGCAGGTCGAGCTGCCCGGGGATCTGGTCGATGCCGCTGGATTTGGTTGGTGTGGTGGGGGTTTCGGGTCTGGCTTTCGGATGTGAATGCCGTCCGATGTGGTGCGGGATGGCCAGGCCCATCGGGGCGCCGGCCACACGGACCTCGATACGGGTCAAATCGAATGGGTCGAACACCAGCTCCACTTTGCGGCCGACCAGCCCCGGGTCGACCTCATAGCTGTTTCCGTGCAGCGACACGGTCGCGGTCTTGGTCACGCGGCGGTGCTCTTCCCACAAGAACGCCTCGGTGAGCGTCTCGGGCGCGGGCAGCGGCACCGCGCCGACGGCGCACCAGCGATCCAGCGGGGTCTGTCCGGTTTCGGAATGGATCGTGCGGTGATAGACGGTTTCCACCCAGGCCGCAAACAGCCGATTCAGTTCGGCCAGGTCGGCGACGTAGTGGCGGCCGATGGTGTCTGGTTCGCCGGTGATCTCGACCAGGAACTGCTCACGCACGGTCCTGAAGAATCGTTCGATTTTGCCCCTACCTTCGGGTCGACCTGGTGTCGAATGAACAAGGCGTATACCGAGTTTCGCGCACGCTCGCAACAGCCACGCATCCACGTAGGCACTACCATTGTCAACGTAGATGGCCCTGGGCACGCCGCGGGAAGCCAACGCCGGGCGCAACGCGGCGGCCAGGCGCACCGTGTCCTCGGCATAGCCCCACCGGTAGCCGGGCAAAAGCCGAGAATGATCGTCTAAGAACGCGAACAGATATGTCTTACGGATTTGAATTCGTATGCCATGTAACGCATCCCCGACCCACAGGTCGTTGGGGTGTTCGGCTTCGAACCGGCCGAACACCGCCGGCGGCCCAGCAGTCGTTGCGGCGGTGAGACCCAGCCGGTGGAAGTTGCGCTGCAGGGTGCGTTCATCCGGGGCCCAGCCCAACTGGGTGCGCAAGATGCGCCGGATCGCCGCGGCGGTGCGCTCGGGGTTTTCTCGGCGCAGCGCCACCGCCAGCTCCAGCACCTCGGCCGGGGTGCGCGGGGTGCACTGGCGCGGATTGGGCACCAGCGCGTCGAACCCGCCGGCGCGCCAGTCGCGAATCCACCGGTCGATGGTTTGGCGGCTGATGCGCACCTTCCGCCCGAACGGATCGACGTGCTCCCGCGACGCCAACTCGCGCACCATCTTTCCCCGCTCCTTGGTGGAATGCGCCGCATCGGCGGCTTCTCGGATCAACTGATACCGAAACAACCCGATCGCGCGGGCCCGCTCGGCCCGCACCTTGTCCTCATCATCGACCGCCACCGGCCCGTCCTCCTTTGCGCTCTGTCAAACACACGACAGCGCACACAATTACGGCCCCTCAACCCGCGGCGGCAGGGTCGGCTCGTGTTGCACCCGCTCGCCGGGCCAGCCCGGCGCCAACAACCGCCCACCTGACACCGCCACCACGGTCTCGGCCGGCGACACCGTGGGCAGCAAAAACCGGCGCCCGATGGCCGCCGCAAGCGCCACAATCGCCACCACCGCATCGACGAAAACCCCGCCGGCCGCATCCGGCATCACCGGATCGGCATCCACCGCGCGCAGCCACACCGTGAACACCGAGCGCACCGCCTCGGCCCGCTCGGCAAACCGGCGCAGCCAGCCGCGCACCGTCTCCGCCGGGCGATCCAGCTCCGCGGCGATCCGGCGAAACCCCACCCCGCGCGTGGCCTTCGCCGCCAGCGCCGACACAATCACCGCCGCAGTGTCGGCGCGGCGCAACAACGCGGTCACCGGCAACAACACATGCGTCACCTTGCACCCGGTGCACCGCGAGCGGCGCGGACACAGCTCCACCGGCCCATCCGCACCGCGCAACCGCCGCGGTCGAGCCCGTCCCCAACCGGCCAGCACACCCCCACAGGACGGGCAGCTCAGCTCACCGGCGGCCAGCCTGCACTCGACTTGATCGACATCTGCTTCTACGGTGACCACTGCGCCTCCAAGCGCAAACAGGCGGCCCTCCCGTAGCACTCGGCCAAGAGACGACGGGAGGGCCGTCGCCTACCAATGACTTGATCACCGTGCCGCCCCGGCACCACGAACAACAAACCGGGCCCAGCACCTCAACACGCTGCTCACCGTCAGCGCCGGAACCCTACCCCCATGCGCTCACCCTGAATGCCCCCGAACAAGTGTGGAAGCTCGGGCAATGCTCGCAGATGTTGGCATACGGGCACGAGCCTTGTGCGGGGGCCCGCAGGCAGTAGCCGCCAGCGAGCCGTGATTTGATCGCCGGTGCGTCCTTCCAACTGGCGCCGGTGACATCGGCGATCGGGAGCTGGCGGCCGGTGGTGGGCAGTCCTCCGATGTGGCTTTTCGCCAGGTCCAGTGCGCGTTCATATTCGGTGCGCACGGTGTGGTCGAACAGGTGCGCGTAACGCAGACTCATTTGTGAGGAGACATGTCCGAGCAGCGCCATCAATGCTTGCAGTGACACGCCGGCGTTGATCAGGGCCGTGGCATAGGTGTGCCGCAGTTGATGCGGCGTGATGTGTCCCAGACCTGCGGTGTCGGCGGCCCGGTTCAATTCCTCGCGTACTGCGTTCTGCGAGAGCCTTTTTCCGTGGTGAGTGAACAGGAAGTCCGCCGGTGCTCCGGTGCGGGGATGGATCATGGGTCGACCGGGTGAGCGGGTCTTGGTGATGCGGTCGACGAGGGTGAGGACTTCTTCGTCGAGTGGGACCATGCGTTCGGAGTCGAGTTTGCCGAGTGGGACCTTCAGCCAGGATCCTTGCCCGGGGATCTCATGGATGCAGTCGAGTTCGAGGTCGAGCAACTCGCCGATCCGCAGCCCGCATGCGCGTTGCACCAAGAGTGCATCGGCGGCGAGTCGGTAGGGCGACTCCGCTAGTGCCGCAGTGAGTTTACGGTCAGCGTCAACGGGGAGATAGCGGGGTAGGAAGCGTTGCGGCCGTGGAAGATCGGTGCGGAAGATCAGCCGCCGCGGGGGTGCGTCGTCCCAGCCCCATTCGGTGATCTCAGCGAGGAAGTTCCCGACTGCATGGACGCGGCGGATCCGGTCGGCGACGGTGATTGGTTCGCCGGTGACGCTGTTGACGGCGGTGGTCAGCGAGGTGATGAACGGTTCGATGTGGCGACGGCGGTCCAGTTGCGATAGCGATGTCAAGGTGGGGTCGACCGCGGCGAGGTATCTGCCGAACTGCGCCAATCTGGTGGCGAGGCTGCTGACCGTTTTGGGCACGCAGGTGGCGTGTTTGCGGTTCAAGTAGGCCACGAAGGCGGGACGCAACGCGACAGGAACTTCGGCCATACGTTCTTCAAGAGACAACGCTGTGACCGCTGGCGGGGTTTGTGTGTCGAGGATGCCGAGGTGAAAAAGGATCTGGCGGGCACTGTGGGTGGTGCTGCGATAGTGTTTCGCGCCGCGCCCGGTCCGCGCCTGGCGAACATCGCAGGCGTGCAGCAACTCTTGCAGATCACTGTCCCGCAGATCAGATAAGGGACGGCCGGTCTGGATCAGCAGTCGTGCGATGATCTGCGACCCGATCGCTGAGGAAACCCGCTCACTGAAGCCCAATTCCAGTGCAGCGGTCATGAACCGGTCGAGATCGGGTTGCAGGCAACTGTCGGTCAGTTCGTGCCACAGGCTGCAGAGTTTGCGGCTGACGAGGTAGTCGTAGCCCGGTTGCAGCCGTCTGCTGACCATCAAAAAGGGGCGCTTCCGGGTTTTTCGTGGGCCCGATGTGGGCGTGACGGCCGTCAGCGGCAGGATATGGGGTATGCGCGACACCGAGCTGTACCGCCATCTGCTGGGACTGGAGACTCCGTGGAAGGTGGGGC
>NZ_JBAUJB010000253.1:0-14164 GCF_049683355.1 Mycobacterium sp. | reverse complement strand
TGCTGCCGCTGGATGCCGACGGTGCCGCCGCGGAGTATGTGCTCGCTCCGGCCGGTGTACTGGCCGCCGCCCCGAACTCGGTGGCGTTGGTCGACGCGGCGGCGCTCCCGGTGACGGGACTGACGGCGTGGCAGTCGTTGTTCGACATCGCGGGTTTGACGGCCGGGCAGACGATTCTGATCAACGGTGCCTCGGGGGCGGTCGGCGGGTACGCGATTCAACTGGCGAAGGAGGCGGGGCCGTGGTCACCGCGACCGCCAAGCCGCGTGACGCCGAGCGGCTGCGCGGCTACGGTGCCGACCGGCTCGTCGACTATCTGGACTACACCGCGTCGCCCCTCGCCGTCGAGGGCGCCCCCTTCGACGTGGTGCTCAATCTGGTCAGTACCTCGCCGGAGCAGACCGCGGCGCTCCTCGGCGCGGTCGCCGACGGGGGATTCCACGTCGGCACCATGACCGCCGGACCAGACCGCACCGAACGTGAGGTCCGCACGCAACGGGTGTTCGTTCGTCCTGACGCAGCCCAGCTCGCCCACCTGGTCGACCGCGTCGACGCGGGACGTCTGCGCATCGACGTCGCCGATCGTCGCCCGCTGGCGCAGGGCGCGGCTGTGCACGAGGACTCCGACGCCGGCCGGCTGCACGGCAAGACCGTCCTCGTTCCGGACAGCGAGTAACGTACCGCCACAACCATTTCCACATTGTGGTTCGCCAGCTCCCCGCATGCGCTCAGCGCGTGCGGGGAGTCCGTGCCGAGCGCGGCGGCAGTGACCGCACGTGTTCGCGAACCCGGGTCATGACGTCGCCCAGGAGCTGCACGTCGTGATCGGACAGCGAGTCGAAGAGAAGCTCGTGGACGACCTGGACATGGCCGGGCAGGACGTCGGCGACCCGGGCTCGGCCCGCGTCTGTGATGCGCACGATGGTGGCCCGCTGGTCGTCGGTGCTGGCGTCGCGGGTGATGAGCCCGTCCTTCTCCAGCAGTCCGGCTTGATGAGTCAGTCCGCTGCGGCTGTAGACCACCCGATCGGCCAGGTACGTCATGGTCAGCGGCTGCTCGGTGTCCACCAGGATGGCCAGGATCTGAAACTGCACATAGCTCAGATTCCCGTCGGCCCGCAGCTGCTGCTGCACGGCAAACTGCAGCATGCTGACCGCCTCGGTGAGCGCGAAGTACGTGCGCATCTGGCCGGGATCGAGGGTATCGGGCACCGGCCGAGCATATGCTGCGATGTCGAAACAACAGCTCCAACCGGTGTGGTCAGGACAATGTCGCCGAATCGTTGGCGTGCAGCGGGGGGCGTAGGGCCGAGGTGACGAGGTGGCGACGCAACCGGCCGTCGGACCTCTGGAAGAGGCTGGTCAGTGCTGCGACGTTGGCCTGTACGTCATCGCGGGCGGTGAGGTAGGTCCAACGGTGGGAGTCGTCCAGGGCGAAGAACTGCTCGAAGAAGCCCGGGACATCGGCAGGGCGCATCCGCAGCAGCGCCTCCAGGCCGATCCGCCGAAAGTGGTGGACCACCCGCGCGTCGAGCGGCCAGACGATCTTCCGGGCTGCCGCCAACGCCCTGTCCGGGCCGTCCGGCAGGTGCGCGGCGAGTGAGGTGGCCACCTGCGGAGCGAGTTGCAGGGATGCAGCCAGGCTGAACCCGGTCGCCGGATGGATCAACGGCGCGGCAGCGCCGAACCCGAGCACACCGGACCCGCGGTGTCGCGGGTGGTCCACCCGGAACGAGACCTTCTCCGAACGCGCGTCCGCCGGGGGGTGGACGCCGTGATGGGCAAGCCGGGCGTGCAACCGTCGACGCAGCGTCGGCAGCGGCAGCCCCGGCCGCCGCGCCAGCGAGGTCTCCTCGACCAGCACCTGGCCCCCGCCGAGCGGCACCACGTAGAGAAACGTCGGCCAGCCGGTCTCGCCGTGATCGGTGCGCCAGTCCATGAACAATGCGTCCCCGGGCCCGATCAACCGCGCGGCCGCTGCTTCGTCGATGATCAGCCCGTACGCGGTCTGCGCAGCAGCGGCACGGCGCGACGATGTCGGATCCAGCGGGCGCGCCCGTCCCCCGGCGTCGACCACGACGGAGGCCCGCAGATGTGACCCATCGGCCAACGTGACGACGCCGACCTCCGGTGACCCGACCGCGCGCCCGGCATGGATCTGCACCCCGGTCAGCCGGTCGGCGAGGTGTGCCTGCAGCGCGGGCACGTCCAGGACGGCGTAGTCCCACCCCAACTGATGTTCTGTCAACGCGATCGCCCGGCCTGCAGCACGGGCCGCAACGACGCCGGCCGGCAGGTCGACCGGCAGCTCCGGGCTCCACATCCCGTAGGTCGCCGTCCACGGACGCTCCGGGGCCGGGTCGAGCAGTCCCGTCGCCAGCCCGAGGCGACCGCACGCCCCCGCCAAGGCCATCCCCGCGGGCCCGCCCCCGACCACCAATACGTCCATTCGTCCCATGTTGCCCTTCGTCGGTCCGTCCTACTGCGGTCGGATCCGTCCACCACGGATCATTGAGGCGACGGCGGCATGCAGGCGATCCTCGGACAGCGGTGTTGGCCGACGACGAGGCACCCTGAGATCCTCGACCTGCAAGCGGCTCGAGGTCGGCGATCAATCCGACCGGATCATGCCTCCGGCCGGGCCAGCAGCGGGTTGCAGGTACTGGCCACAACCTGCCCCGGCTCGGCACCGGGGATGAACTTGCGCCAGTCGCCGCTGACCATGGTGGGGCTGGGCACCACCCGGATGCCGTCGGCGAAGTACGTCGTGGCCAGCACGACGCGTGCGGTGGTGGTCCGGTTCGCGCCGGCACTGTGGAAGCAGCCGGCGGCGTGGAAGCTCACCTCGCCCGCCGCGAACGGCCCGTCTTCGACCGGGATCGCGTGTGCGCGAAGGATTTCCGAAACGCCACGGTCGTACGATGTTCCGTGCTTGTCGAACTCGAGGTCGGCCACCAGCGTTGCGACGTCGGCACCAAGGGCGAAGGCCAATGGACCCATCTCGCGCGGGGTGGGCTGCACCGGGATCCAGGCCGTCAACACATCAGGTGAGTCCAGCGGGAAGTGGTGGGCGTCGTGGTGCCACGGGGTGCGCCCGGCACCGGGCTGCTTCGACAGGGCGTTGTCGTGATAGAGCCGTACCTGGCTGGTGCGCAGCAGCGCCGCCCCGATGCCGCCGATGCGTGGCGACAGGACTGCAGCGCGAATCAGGTCGTCCTCCAGCCACATCATCTCGCGACTCTGGAATCCGACCCCTGGGTCGACGGCCTCGTCCAGCAGTTCGCGCAGCCGGGCCCGCAGCCGCGCCACCGTCCCGGGAGTCAGCACACCGGGCAGCTTGACGAACCCATCCGATTCGAACTGCTGGACCTGCGCCGCGGTGACCGGGTAGGGCTCGGTGAGTTCGGCCGCCACGTCGTCGTCGGACGGCAGCGGTCCCGGATCGTGTGGCGGCGGGTCGACGAGGGGACCGTCGGGCACGGGGCCGTCGGCCAGCGACATGTACCAGTCCCACCACTGGTCGTTGCCTCGGTCCCATTCCACGGCGACGTCGGACGGCACACCTGCTGCGGTCGACTCGGACAGGTGTGGATTACGAATCATGATTGCTGCCAGGTGATCAGGTGGGCTTCGTGCTGGAACTCGTAGGCTCCGTCGGCGCTGCGGCAACCGGCCAGATACTCGCCCAGCACCTCACTGTCCTCCATCTGGTCCAATGACACCGCGTCGTCGAACGCGCAGCGTTGCAGGAACCCTTCGGCCACCGCACGATCGGACGTGCCGGTGCGGTAGGGCAGCACCTGGATCTCGACTCGTGCGCCGGCTGCGCGAAGTGCTGACGCGACATCTTCGGCGTCGGTGTAGGGCGTGGCATCGGGCGCGAACGAGGCCCGGTAGGCGTCGTAGAACGTCAGGTAGTGCGAGCGCGATGACGCCTGCGCCACAGCGCCGAACCCACCGGGGTGCAGCGCCGCAACCATTTTCGCGACACCGGCGCCTAGTTCGGCGGGCGGTAGGGCGTACAGCGCATGGGTGGCCCACGCGACGTCGTAGTCGGTACCGGTGAAGTCCTGCAGGAGCACTTCGTGCTCGCCCGCTGCGGCGAACGGCGGGGCCAGCGCCCGGCGCGCCTCGGCGATGCTGAACGCGGAGGGGTCGAGCAGATCGACGTCGACAACCGGGTGAGCGGGCAACCCCGCAGCGAGCAGTGCCGTCGGGAACTTCCCGCTCCCGCACGCCACGTCGAGCAGCCGGACCCGACCGTCGATCGCGTGTCTGGCCAGGTCGTCGCTCCACGGCCGGGCAGCGGCCAGTTGCCGGTAGTCTTCGGTGGCCAAGGCGTAGAACGCCTGCATCTCCGATCGGCCGGCTTCGCTCCAGTGGTCAAGGCTGCGCTGGGCGGTGTCGGGTCGGCTCACCGGTCCAGCCAACCACGGATTACGGGGGCTGTTTCTTACGCAACAGTGTCGGCCTCCAGGATCGATGGGTTCGCCGGCGTTTTCGGTGAACACTGGCGTCAGTGACAGTGATGGGGCTGCCCCTGCCTCTCGATGGACTACGGGCGCAGATCCTCGATCGGCCTGCGCTGCCGGCGCTGTCGCCGCAGCGGTACGCACACACCCACTCCTTGTACGAGGCGGCCAGCGATCAGCGACCGCGACTGCAGTCGTGGCTGACCACCGAATTGCCGCCGATGTTCCCCGGCCGCGATCCCGTGCGCGTCGTCGGCGTCGGCGTCGGTGACGGCAGCGTGGACGCGCCACTGGCCGCAGCGCTCGCCGCAAGCGGTCGCCGGGTGCACTACACCGGGGTGGAACCGCACCCACCGTCCGCGGCGGCGTTCACCACCCGGCTCGACGCGCTCGACGTCGGAGCGCTGACACCGGCAGTCGTCGTCGAAGAGTTCGCCGATCACGTCGCCGGTCCGCCCGCCGATCTGGTGCACTTCGTGCATTCGCTGTACTACGTCGCCGACCTGTCGGCGGCGCTGGACCACGGATTGAGCATGGTCAGACCCGGCGGACTGCTGGTGGCGGCGATCGCGCCGCTGCGGCCGCTGTGTGTGCTGACCGAACTGCTCTGCCCGTGGGCCGGGCAGAAACCGTGGTTCGCCGAGGACGTCCATGCGCAGCTCGAGCGGCGCGGGCTGACCTCGAGAACCGAAACCGACACCATCGTCGGACACCTCGATGCGCGCGAGGCATTGGATGATTCGCTCGGTCGCGGGGAGGCCGTGCTGGACTTCCTCATCGGAGCCCGTTCGCGTGCGCTCGGACCCGCCGCCCGCGAGCGGTTGCTCGACTACCTGCGCGAGATCTCCCTGCCTGGTCGCCCCGGCGTGCTGCCCCACCCTGTCGACGTCGTCGTCACCCGGGTTCCCTGAATCCACCGGCCGCGGTGAAATTTTCACCACCGCCCGGTGCAGCCGATCCGGTGTTCGAGTGACCGCGTCGTCGAAAACCGTTGAGTGATGGAATCAATCCCCTGCCTCTCCTGTTTGAAGGAGGAGTTCCGCCCGTCGACGGAGCTGTGCAGAGGAAAGAGGCGAGCTCGATGAAGAAGATCGGATTGGTAGGCATGGTCGCCGGCGCGATGACCGCAGCCGTGATCGGTTTTGCCGGACCAGCGCAGGCTGATGACAATGGGTTCGGTTTCGGTGGACGCGACGGCGGCTCAGACTTCGACTGGGGCTACGGATACGACCGTGATCACCGCAACAACCCATGGCGGGACAAGATCTTTCCGTCGGTGAAGGTGCCGCAGGTGGACACGTCGGTGCGCAACTGAGCGACTGTCGCGACACGAGGGCGTCCGCATCTGCGGGCGCCCTCGCGCTTTCCGCGGATCGGCCTGTGAACCATCCTGAAGTACCGTCGTCGCTGGCAGGTGATGACGGACGGAGGCGCCGGTGTGGTGGCGGAACACGGCAGCCAGGCTCGACCGGCTTGTTGCGGCGACGCCGGACTCGCGTGACCGGGTAGTCGACGCCGCCCGCGCTCTGTGCATCGTGGTGGTTGTGCTGTGGCACTGGACCCTGTCGGTGACCCACCGAACCGCCGACGGCAGCCTGGTGATGCCCAACCCGATTCATGCGGTGCCGGGGGCCTGGGTGGCGACCTGGGTGCTGCAGGTCATGCCGTTGTTCTTCGTCGTCGGCGGCTTCGCCAATCTGTCGGCCTTCGAGCGCGCTCGGGCAGTAGGGACCTCAGCTCGTGAGTTCGTCGGCGGCCGGCTGCGCCGGGTGCTCTGGCCCACCGCGGTGTGGGCCGCCGCCTGGCTGACCGGCGAGGCCATCGGGAAGGTCGCAGTAGCGGCCCAGCCAGCCGAACACCGGTGGATATGGCAGTGGTTCCCCGGCTATCTCATCCCGCTGTGGTTCATCGGTGTCTACACCGTGCTGATCGTGCTGGTGCCACTCACCGCCGCGCTGCACGCCCGCGCGGGTGCGACGACGCTGGCCGTGCTGGCGGGACTGGTTGTTGCCGGCACCGCCCTGCAACGCGGCGCGGGAGTGGGGTGGGTGGCCTGGATCACCGCCGCGCTCGTTTGGGTGTTCTGTCACCAACTCGGTTTTGCATGGCACGGTTGGCAACTCGGGCGTCGTCCGCTGATTGTTCGGTTGGCGATCGCCGGCGCAGGACTGGCCACCCTGGTCGGATTGATGCTCGCGGGTTTTCCGCGGTCGATGGTGGCCACCGTGGGTGCAGCAGAGTCGAACCTCTTCCCGACCAACGCGACCATCGCGGCGTTGGCGGTGTTCCAGCTCGGGCTTCTGGTTCTGATCACGCCGGCCGCGGACAGGCTGCTGCGCCGGCAGGTGTGGTGGAAGCCGGTGGTGGCTGTCAACGCGGTCGCGATGACGGTGTTCGTCTGGCACATGACCGCATACCTGGCGGTGTTGTGGATCTACGAGCGGGCGGGGGCCACGCTGCCGGCCGAGCCGACCGCGGCGTGGTGGGCGCAGCGCTGGCTGTGGCTCGTCGCACCGCTGCCGGTCCTGGCGTTGCTGATCGTGGTGTTCGGCCGCGCGGAGTTCGCCGCCCGCCGGCCGCGTCGACGGCTGTAGGGCTCGATTCACACCGGGTCACGATTGCGCGCGGGCTGCGGTGGCGGCTTGACACATGAACTGCATTTCGCCATTCTCGGGGACAAGGCGTTGCTCACTTCGCGCAGCAACCGTGTTCCCGCATCCACCGCGGAGACGTTTCGCGGCGCGCCCATCACTGTGCAACCACAGGTTCCCGTTCGGAAGGCTGGTCCTTGGAAACGTATTCCGCTGCCGAGTTGACCGGTATCGCCGAATGGACGGTCGTTCTCATGGAACGCCTCGGAGGCCTGGGTGCGGGTCTGGCCATCTTCATCGAGACCCTGTTTCCCCCCATTCCCAGCGAAGTGGTTCTCCCGATGGCGGGGTTCGCCGCGCGTCTGGGTGAGCTGTCGCTGATCGAGGCGATCGTCTGCACCACCGTGGCGTCGGTGCTCGGCGCCTGGGTGCTCTACTGGCTGGGTGCGCGGCTCGGCCATGAACGCATGCGAAAACTGGCGATGAAGGTTCCGCTCGTCGACGTCGAGGACATCGACAAGACCACCGCGTGGTTCGCTCGCCACGGAACCAAAGCCGTGTTCTTCGGCCGGATGTTGCCGCTGTTCCGCAGCTTCATCTCCATCCCGGCCGGCACCGAGCGCATGCCCTTGGGCGTTTTCACGACTCTCACGGCGCTGGGAAGCCTGGTGTGGAACAGCACACTCATCGCCGCCGGCTACCTGCTGGGCGCCAACTGGCATCTCGTCGAACCGTATACGGCCGTCCTGCAATACGTGATTCTGGTCGCCGCGATCGTCGCCACGGTCTGGTTCGTCGTGTCACGACTGCGCCGTAGACGGCCGGCCTACGACCGGGGCTAGCCTCGGGACTTCGCCCTGCCGAAACGCGGTACCCCTGCCAGCAAGCCGCGTTGCGGCACGCCGAGAATGGGCTCGGCCGCGACCCCCAGTTCGGCCAGGACGTCGTTGGCGGCCAGTACACCCGACATGGCAGACCGTTCCATGAGCCCTGAGAGATAGGGCAATTCGATGTAGTCGCCGGCGACGCGAAGCCCGCGTGCATCGGTTCGAACCCCGGGCCGGGTCCCCGCCGAACCCGGCGGGAACGCCGGCGCGGTCGCCTCGAGTTGGTCATAGGTGTGCAGGACGGTCGCGTCGGCCGTCTCGGGCCACAGCGTCGCGAGTTCGTGCCGCAACGCGCGCGCGGCGTCCGTCACGTCGTCGAGGCGGCAGGAGTACGAGTGCAGTTCGACCACTGACCCGCCGGTGGCGCCGGCCCACCGGACACTGGGCTCCTCGAACCTCGAGTACACGGCGATCGAGTCGAGGTTCGGTTGTCCGCTGACCGCGCTGAACGGGGGGCGCCCGGCAGCGACATCGCGGTCGAACCAGATCCTGCTGACCGCGAAAGGCGGTGCGACCCGCAGGTTTTGACACTGACGGACCAGCAGTGGCGCGGATCCCGCCAGAGGTGAGGCGGCGACGACGGTCTGCAGTGCACCTGGGTCGAGCGCCAGGACGAGGTGGCGTGTGGTCAACGCCTCTCCGTCGGCGTCGACCCGCCAGTTCTGACCGTCCGGCTCGACGGAGGTGACACGTACCCCGGTGCGTACGTCGGCACCGCGCCGTTCCAGGTAGTGCCGCAACGGGTTCCAGATCGCGGTCGCGTAGTCGGTGGCGGGGACGTCGAACCCGATGCCCTCGGGGTTGCCGAGGAAGTAGTAGTGGAACATCGCCACCAACTCGGCAGCGGACAGCTCCGCCTGATTGCAGAAGAACGATCGTGCGAACGCTTCGAACAACATGCTGCGGCTACGTTCGGTCATCCCGAACTGATCGAGAAAGGTGGCGGCGTCCATGTCGTCGAACTCGGCGTAGGTGGCGGCCCGGTCATAGGCGAGCAGCGCGCGGCCGGTGTCAGGGTTGGCCGCGGTGAGTTCCCGCCGCGTCAGGCTCTTGGAACGCAGCGCGAGCGCCAACAGGTTCAGCGGGGGTGCAGCAGGGAGCCCGGACAGATCTTCGGCAGGCCAACTCGCAGAGATTACCGGGTAGCTCTTCACCGGCGTGAGAAAAGCCAATTCGGGGTCGGCGCGCCGAAGGATGGCACGCCACGTGTAGTAATGCCGGAAGAACGCGTGGAAGCCGTGCTCGACCATCTGTTCGTCGCCGCCGGGGAGGCGTTCGGACCAGGCGCCCAACCGCCCGCCGAGGTAGCTTGCACCCTCCAGGAGCGTCACCGCGACCCCGCGTTCGGCCAGCACCACCGCCGCGGACACCCCGGCGATCCCACCTCCGACGACGACGGCCTCGGTTCCGGGCGGCACGTCGCGGGTCAGCAACGGGTCCGGCGTCACGAGCTTGCGGGGGCGCATCCGTAGAGGTGCTGCTCGACTGGTCATAGCATCGGTCACGTCGTGTCCTCGATCATCGGCTCGCGGCGGCGGGCGAACCGCGCCATGGAGATGGCAAACGGCACGGCGATCGCCCCCATCAGCAGGCCCCCGGTCACCGCGGACCCGGGCAATCCGAAGAACACCGCGTGCCCCAGCACCGAGGAGAAGTAGACCCACAGGTACAGCGTCGCCGCGGGCCATGACGGCGCGGCCGGCCGTGGCAACACCCAGTTGAGAAGCGACATCACCATCGTGGAGACCAACAGCCATCCGGCGTAGTTGGACAGCGGGATGCCGGGGATCAGGGGGAGCCCGTCCTGCGGGTCAGACCAGGTCCAATGGCCCGCGCCCACCATCTGCGGGTCGAGGAACACGTCCCACGCAGTCAGCGCGAACGCCGCCACGACCACCACGGCCAATCCGTTCTTGGCGAGGGTCCGCCCGACGACCAACGCCGGCCACGCCATCATCACCCAGGCCATCGGGACGACGACGGGCACCCCGACCAGTTCTGGACCCAGGGTCCCGGTGTAGGTGTACTGCCCGAAAGGAAAACCGGTCGCGACGCCGACCGACTCGGCGAGCAGACCACCCACGCCCGCCGCCGCGATCAGCGACAGAACGCCCTTGGCACCGTGCACCCGGCCGATGTCGGTGAGCGAGGCGAGGCAGAACAGCACCACGCTGGTCACCGTGACCGGAGTGCGCCACGGTTCGGGCATCAGCGGGTACAGGATCTGCACGGCGATGGCCGCCGCGACAAGCCCCCACACCACATGACGGGGACGCGTCGGCGTGATCGGCACCGCAACCGCCACGGTCAGACCTCCACAGTCACGATCGAATGCCAGCGTGAACCTGCCTGCCGGCGCTGCGGCATCGCGAGACTGCGTAGAGTTTGCAGGTGCCCGATGCGCGCTCGACGAAAATCCTACGCGTCGTCGTTGCCACCGGATCCGCGCTGTCGTGCCTGGGGACGGCACACGCGATGCTCAATCTGCGCATGTTGCGGCGTCCGCCGGACGTGCCGGAACCCGTCACCTGCGCGGTGTCTGTGCTGGTGCCGGCACGCGACGAGGCGCACCGCATCGGCGCGACGGTCCGGTCGCTGCTCGCCCAGCGCGGCCTCCCCGACGCCGAGATCTTAATTCTCGATGACGGTTCCAGCGATGGCACCGCAGATGTGGTGCGCGACGTCGCCGCCGGCGACTCCCGGTTGACGGTGCTGACCGGAACCGCACCACCACCGGGCTGGCTGGGCAAGCCGCACGCCTGCGCACAGCTCACCGCCGCGGCGCGGGGCGACGTTCTGGTGTTCGTGGATGCCGATGTGGTGCTGGCGCCGGACGCGGTCGCGGCGGCCGCGTCGCTGCTGCGTGGTCCCGAAGCGCCGGCGATGGTCAGTGCCTGGCCCCGGCAGGTCGCCGCGGGAGCGCTGGGCCGTCTTGTGCAGCCACTGCTGGCCTGGTCCTGGCTCACGACGGTGCCGCTGGCGATCGCCGAGCGCTCGCTGCGGCCGTCGATGGCGGTGGCCAACGGGCAGTTCCTCCTCATCGAGCGTGCTGCGCTGGAACGCGGCGGGGGGTGGCAGGCTGTCGCGGGCACGGTGCTCGACGACATCGGCCTGGCCCGTGCGGTGCGGGCGGCAGGCGGGCGCACCGCGGTCGCCGACGGCTCGGCGCTGGCGACGTGTCGGATGTACGACACCGGACGCGAGCTGAGCGAGGGATACCGCAAGTCGCTGTGGGCGGCCTTCGGCTCGCCGGCCGGTGGCCTGGCCGTCGGCGCCGCACTGGCGGTCGTCTACGTGCTCCCGGCCGTCGCGGCGGTCGCGGGATCACCGACCGGAGCCCTCGGCTACGCCGCCGGCGTCGCGGGTCGAGCGTCGGCCAGGCGGTGGTGCCGCCCGACGGAAGGGACCGGCGTGCTGGACGCCGCTGCCCATCCGCTGTCGATCGTGACGTTGTTGGCGTTGCTGGCATCCTCGTGGGTCGGACGGGTGCGTGGCACGCTGCGCTGGAAGGGGCGGGCGGTATGAGTCGGGTACTGGTCATCGGAGCGGGGTTGGGTGGGCTCGCGGCGGCAGCCCGGCTGGCTGCGCTCGGTCACCGGGTGACGGTGCTCGAGGCGGCGCCGACGGTGGGGGGCAAGCTCGGCGTGGTCGAACGCGACGGCTTCACCTTCGACACCGGCCCCTCGCTGTTGACCGTGCCCGAGGTGCTGACCGATCTGTTCACCGACACCGGAGGACCGGCTGAGCTGGTGTTGTCACGGGTCGACCCGGCCTGCGCCTACCGCTTCGCCGACGGCACCGAGATGACCCTGCCGCACGATCCGGCTGCGGTGCCGGCGGCGATCGACGAAGCGTTGGGGCACGGGGCGGGGGAGTCGTGGCGACGCCTGCACGAAGATTCCCGTCGGGTGTGGGACCTCGTCGGCGAACCCGTGCTGCGGCAGCCGGTTTCGCTGGGAGCGCTGGTTCGGATGAGCGCCAGTCCGGCTGATCTCAAGGCGGTCGCGCCGTGGCGGACCATCGACGGTCTCGGACGCCGGGCACTGCCCGACCCGCGGCTGCGGATGTGGCTCAACCGCTATGCGACGTATTCGGGATCCGATCCGCGCCGCACGCCGGCAGTGCTCGCGGTGTCGGCGTTCGTCGAGCAGGAGTTCGGCGCGTGGTACGTACCCGGCGGGCTGCGGTGCAGCGTCGACGCCCTCGCAGATCGGTGCCGGGAACTCGGCGTCGAGATCCGAACGGGCACAAGGGTCGAGGCCGTACTGGTGTCGGGTGGCCGGGCGTGCGGGGTACGCGCCGACGGAGGCCAGCTCTCGGCCGACGTGGTTGTGAGCGACGCCGACGCCGCCACGCTCTACGAGCAGCTGCTGCCTGCCGGCACCGCGCGGTCGGTGCGACGGCTGCACCGCCGTCCCCGTTCGATGGCCGGGTTCGCGATCCTGCTCGGGTTGTCCGGCCGGGTTCCCGGCGCCGCCCACCGGGTCTACTTCCCGCGCGACTACGACGCGGAGTTCGACGCGATCTTCGGCAAGCAGCCGCGCCCCGTCGTCGATCCCACCGTGTACGTGCACGCACCTGACGACCCGGCGCTGCGCCCGGACGAGGACTCGGAAGGCTGGTTCGTGTTGGTCAACGCACCGGCGCACGATCCCGGCCACGGCGTGGACTGGGACGCTGCGGGATTGCGCGACCGGTACGCCGACCACGTGCTCGACGTGTTGGCCGACCGCGGCGCCGACGTCCGACCACGCATCCGGTTCGCAGAGGTGATCACACCAGCTGACCTGGAACGCCGCGCCGGCGCTCCCGGCGGGGCCATCTACGGGACCGCATCACACGGGCCCAGGGCGGCGCTGCGCCGACCTGCCAATCGCAGCCCGCTGCCCGGCCTGTTCCTCGTCGGGGGGTCGGCGCATCCCGGCGGTGGCATTCCGCTGGTGTTGATGTCGGCAGAGATCGTCGCCGATCTCATCGGTCCTGCCGAAAAGTCGGCGGCATCGAGCGACGGACGCCGCGGAGCAGCTGCGCCATTCCGACGACTCCGACGACGATCCAGGCGACCGTGAAGACAGCTGCCCAGTTCCATCCCGTCGGCGGCACACCGGCCGGGAACACCGCGGTGCCGCCGGCCGCCAACGCGACGACGATCAGCCGTGTCGGTCGCTCGGCGACGGTGACGGCACCGACGCCGGGCATGCCTACCGCCTGTGCCCGCGCACGGAGGTATTCGAGCAGCATCACCAGCGTGACCGCGGCCAGCACTGCTGCCGGCGGGGCACCGAGGGCGTACAGAATCGCCCCCAGCAGCAGATCCCCGATGCGGTCGGCGACCGCATCGACGACTGCCCCGAGTGGACGGGCTCGTCCGGTGCGCAACGCGACCGCACCGTCGAGCCCGTCGAGCACGCCGGCAGCGAGAACCAGCGGCACGACCAGCAGGGGCCAGCCGGGACCGGTGACTGCCGCCCACGCCGCGACCAGGGTCAGTACCCCGGCTGCGGACAAGACGTCCGGGGGGATGCGGGTGACCGGACCGGCTGCCAGCGCGCGCACCATCCGCAACCAGCCTCGGACCACCGGCGACGGCCGCACGCCGCCGTGCAGCTCTGACCAGGCCGCGTCGTCTGCGGCGGGGTCTCCGGAATCGTCCGACGTCATCGCCTCAGCCTGCCAGCGCAACCACCCGCGTGTAGGGGAGATCCTGTGAGCCGTTTCCGCGAGTTCGCCTCTGGAGTGCGGAAGACGTTCCCGGGCAGTGACCTTGCGTTGTGGGCTGCCGGTGCGACGTATTTCGGCGTGATCGGTCTGGTGCCGCTGGCACTGGCGTCACTGTGGGCGGTGGGGGCGCTGGTCGGCCACGACACCGTCACCGCCGCGATGGACTCCGCGATCGCAGGACTGCCCGACGGGCACGGCACGCCGACCGCGCTGCGGACGCTGACATCGGTGGCCTTGTCGATGTCGTGGGTACAGGCCCTGGTGGTGCTGTTCCCCGCGAGCCTCTATGGCGAAGGGCTGCGGCGGGCGTTCGTCCAGATGTCTTCAGAGCGTGACACCCTCACCGGTTGGCGCGGGCGGGCGGGTCTGCTCGTCGTCGCGGCGGTGGCGCCGTTCCTGGTACTCGCGGTGCTGATGTCGGCGCCCTACATCGGTCCGCTCTTCGGCCGCGGGGGCTGGTCGCTGGTGTGGGGTGTGGTGGTCGCGTTCCACGT
>NZ_JBAUJB010000252.1:0-2930 GCF_049683355.1 Mycobacterium sp. | reverse complement strand
GCAACTCGTCGAGGCACTACAGAAGCTCCGCGACCTGGGCTGTGAATACGTGATCTGCTACTGCCCCGAGGCGGCCTACGACCGTTCGGGCATCGAGTTGTTCGAACGCGAGGTCATCCCGGCGCTGGCGTGACGGGTAGCCCCTCGAGGGCAGCCCACAGCCCAACAGAGTGGGCAAACCTGCATACCGACGGAAAGTCCTGATCGCAGAAGGTGCCGGATCGTGGCGATGGACTTGGGTTTGCCCGTCCACGCGCGGTGTCACAGCGTCGCGGCAAGCCAGTGACGGATATCGAGTAGGTGAACTACGGCGGCTGCAGTGTGAACGATCCAGGAAGGTCGCGAACTCGGATGCCAGATGGTTGCCAGTGTTTCAGGGGCCTTCACTCTTGACCTCATGTCCATGAAGCCGGGGCGGATCAGCGGTTCCGCGAGCGTTTGGCGTCGGACTCAGTACCGCTTTTTCGGTAGCGCAAATTTGCTATTAGAGCTAGATCTCAGCTGTCATCGCAGTTCATGGCGTTCAGATCCTTGAACAATCATTGACTTATTACTTGCTTGCGCAAATAAATCGGCAAACATAGTGATGAAAATCACTCCGCTGACCTAAGCTCAAGATTGCGGAGCGGCCGACAGGCGACACGGCACGCTTCAGCAAACCTGCATTGGTGGGCACGAAAAGTCGGGGAGCGGCAATGACGCTGCGTGTGTATGTGGTGGGCAACCCACGCGCAAGGTCCCCGCAGCGCCAAATTTCTCTCCTTTATAGGGGCCTGCGCGAATACAACCGGTGGGGGATCGCAGGCAGAGCAAACGGAGGACCAGGTATGTGCGCGACCCCGGCTCGTCATCGCATCCAGTACGGGAACTGTGCTGCCGCTGAACGGGAGTTCTGGGCGGCGAAGGACCTCGTCACGGCCGACGGGCGGATCCGCACCGCCAGACATGCGCGCAAGGCGCCCTCGAAATACGCGCTTCATGTGGGCCGAGTGGGCGCGCTGGCCGTGTCTCTGGGTGTCGGCTTCGCGGTCGCGAACTCATCCGGGGTGGCGTACGCGGACACCGATTCGGAATCGGTGTCCGCAGGTTCCAGTTCCGACAGTGATGCGCCGGGACCGCGGAAGAAGCGTGACCGTGACGCCGGTGAGTCGAGCGAGACCTCATCAGACAGCGATTCTCAGGCCGACGACGCCTCGGACAGCGATAGCCCGGATGGCGACATCTCCGACGGCGACATCTCAGACGGCGACGAGCCCGCGGACGGTGACGAGTCGAGCGAGGAGGATGCCGGCGTTCCCGTTGACGAGAAGGATGTGGAAGCTGCCGACCCGGTGGACGTCGCTGAACCCCCGGTCGAGGAGTCTGCGGAAGTTCCCGCAGCCTCGGAGGACGTAGCCGCCGCACCGTCGGCGACGGACGACGCGCTGACGACGGGCGTCGAAGAACCTGTCGTGGATCCTGAGGAGTCAGTCGCCGACGATGAAGCCGACATGTCGCTCGACTCCGACCCGGGCACGCTCGTCGATGCTGATGCGGAATCCCAGAACGACGTAGCCGTCGTTGATGTGATCGCCAGCGAAACTGCGGTAACCGAGGCGATTGTCGCTGCGCCGGACGAGCAAACCGTCGAATCTGTCGACATCGTCTCAGCGCTCGTGGCCGGTGTGGTGTCGCCGTTCGCAGATCCGGCGACTCCTGCGCAAGCCCCCTGGTTCGACGCATTGTTGGCGTGGGTGCGCCGTCAGATCACCCACACATTCTTCAACAAGTATCCGGTTGTCGGTCAGGTGACAACGGAGCAGATCCTCACCGGGCAACTACTCGTCGACGTTCCGGCTTCCGATCCCAACGGTGACCCGTTGACATACACCATCGTGCAGCCGGAGCACGGCTTGGTGGTTCGAGATCCGCTCACTGGCAAGTTTGTCTACACGCCGACCTCTGTCGTCACCGGTGAACCGTTGCAGGACACCTTCGAGGTTGTCATCAGTGACTCGTCGGAGCACCTCAAGGGCATATGCGGCCTCATTCAAGGCGTCTTCCACGGGATCTCCCGGGCTATCGGACTCGCGCAGCCCGATGAAGTGACCGTCACGATCCCGGTGACGGTCAACCCCCTCGTGGAGCTGGCGCCTGTGGTGGTTGTCACCCCGGTCGCGGCAGGCACGACCGATACGGCGATCACAGTTTCGCCGATACTGGTGATCACCGATTTGGATTCTGACGAGTTGAGTTCCGCCACAGTGACTCTCGGTAATCCCGATTCAGGGCCCGTCTTGAGTCATGGGGCGTTGCCCACCGGAGTGACTGCGACCTATGCCGATGGTGTGTTGACGTTCACCGGCGCGGCGTCGGTGGCGGAGTATCAGCAACTCCTGCAGTCGGTGTCGTTGACGTCGCCAGTCACCGCGATTGAAACGGTGTCCTTCCAGGTTGTCGACGACCAGGATCAGCCCAGCATCCCGGCGGGCACGTTGGTGACGGTGGTCGGGTTGCCAGTGGAGGTGCCGCCGTTGGTGGTGGTGTCGCCGGTGGCGGCCGGCACGACGGATTCGGCGATCACGGTGTCCCCGATTGTGGTGATCACCGACCTGGACTCCGATGACCTCGGCTCGGCGACAGTCACTCTCAACGATGCGGCGGCCGGTGTTGTCCTGGGTTACGGGTCGTTGCCGGAGGGTGTGACGGCGAGTGTCGCTGGCGGGGTGTTGATGTTCACCGGGTCGGCGTCGGTGGCGGAGTATCGAGCGTTGTTGGAGTCGGTGACGTTGACTTCGGCGGAGGCGGGGTTGAAGTCGGTCACTTTCGCGGTGGTCGATGCGGACGGGAACGCGTCGACGGTGCCTGCGGCCACGGTGGTGACGGTGGTCGGGTTGCCGGTGGAGGTGCCGCCGTTGGTCCTGGTGTCGCCGGTGGCGGCTGGCACGACC
>NZ_JBAUJB010000251.1:0-1508 GCF_049683355.1 Mycobacterium sp. | reverse complement strand
AGTTCCAGCAGGCGTTGCCGACTCAGCACCACACCCGCGTTCTCGGCCAGCGCCGCCAGCAGATCGAATTCTCGCTTGGTGAGCTCCACCCGCTCCCCGGCCACGAACACCAGCCGGCGTGCCGTGTCGATGGTCAGCGATCCGACCGTCATCGTGTCCGACGTCGGGTCGGAGTGGTGGGCCCGGCGCAGCAGCGCGTGCAGCCGGGCCACCAACTCGCCCAGATCGAATGGCTTGGTCAGGTAGTCGTCGGCACCGGCCTCGAGGCCGGCGATCCGGTCGTTGACGGTGTCCCGGGCCGACAGCACGCAGATCGGGATGTCGTTGCCCAACGCGCGCAGTGCGGTCACCACCGCGACGCCGTCGAGTTCCGGCATCTGGACGTCGAGCACCAGCGCGTCGTGCGATTCGCTGGACAGCAGCCGAAGCGCCTCTTTACCGTTCGCCGCGACCCGGACGTCGAACCCGGAGTGCCGCAGCCCCCTGGCGACCGAGGTCCGTACATCCGGATCGTCGTCGACCATCAGCACTGTCCGACCGGCCCCGTCCTGGATGGACAACTCTCCCCCGCGTGCGGGCGTAGTCACCACCCTGTCGCGCACCAGCTTCAGTAAGCGTCAGGCGAGGTGATGACGCCGCAACGGTTCTTCAGGTCCACCAGCGGCCGCCTGATCTCGGTCAGCTCCGCGTGCACCTGCGGGTTCGCAGCGAGGTACGCCTCGACCTCGGCGTGGATGTCTTCGCGCGGGTCACCGTGCAGATCGGTGAAGAACGCGTTCACCTCGGGATGGGTGAACAGGTAGGCAGACGATGCCGCCGACACGCCCGCGGCGGTACCCGAGAAGTCCGCTGCGGTGCAGTTCGGGGGAACGGGCTGCGCCGACGCCGGTGCGGCTCCGAGCAGACCGAACGCCACTGCGCCGGCGAGCGCGCCGCCGCCCAGCGCGCCAGCGACCGCACGACGGACGGTGGGGGCCGAGAACAACATGAAGGCTCCTTAATCAGAGGTGGACCGGGACCAGTGGTGGTCGCCGGTCAGGACCATCCTAGGAAGCTAAGCAGAACCGACGCCGGGTTTCTTGCCTAGCGGTTAACCAATCGTGAGAAAGTCCGAAAACTCAGCTCAGCGGGTGGCCGGGCCCGGCACCGAAGCCACGCCGTCCACGCCCACGTTCTGCGCGGCCGGAAGGCTTCCCGATGGCGCGGCGCCGGGCTGCTGGGTCGCCTGCATCAGGCCAAGCACCTGGGGGACGGTGATCGGCAGGTCGCAGCGTCCCGAGAGCGAGACCAGCGGCTGCTGCAGTCGTTGCATGTCCCCGGCGACCTTCGGGTTGGCATCGAAGTAGGCCTTGAGCGCAACCACCGACTGCGGCCCGCCCTGCTCCTGGGAGATCGTCGTCAGCGCCTCGTTCGCCTCCGGGTTGGCCTCGAGGTAGTTGCCGGTGTGGGTGGCCACCATCGCCACGGTCTTGGCGACCTCGCTGGCTGTGCACGGATCCGGCGCAGCC
>NZ_JBAUJB010000250.1:0-7920 GCF_049683355.1 Mycobacterium sp. | reverse complement strand
GCCCGCGACCGTGCCCGCCGCAGCCTCGTGGTGGTGCTCACCGACGGCCGGGCAACGGGCGGACCGGACCCGGTCGGCCGGACCCGAATCGCGGCGGCGCGACTGGTCGCCGAAGGTGCCGCTGCCGTCGTCGTCGATTGCGAGACGTCCTATATCCGACTGGATTTGGCCGTCGATCTGGCCCGGCACCTGAAGGCTCCGTCGGTGCGGCTCGATCAGCTGCGGGCCGACAACCTGACGGCGCTGGTGAAGGTGCAGGCCGAGAGGGGCGCGGCATGAAGTCTCAGAAGGGATGACGGGATGCCTCAGGGTCAGCCACTGACGGTGCCCCGCGACGGACTGACGACCCGGGCGCGGCGCAACGCCCAACTCCTCGCCGTGCACACCGGCCCGGGGAAGGGCAAGTCCACCGCCGCGTTCGGCATGGCGCTTCGGGCCTGGAATCAGGGCTTCGACATCGCGGTGTTCCAGTTCGTCAAGAGCGCGAAGTGGAAGGTCGGGGAGGAGACGGCGCTGCGCGAACTGGGCCGCGTCCACGACGAGCGCGGGGTCGGTGGTCCGGTCGAATGGCACAAGATGGGCGCCGGCTGGTCCTGGTCCCGCAAGACCGGCACCGAGGACGACCACGCCGCCGCAGCCGCCGACGGGTGGGGCGAGATCGCCCGCCGACTGGGCGAGCAGCGCCACGACTTCTATGTGCTCGACGAGTTCACCTATCCGCTGAAGTGGGGGTGGGTCGACGTCGACGAGGTGGTCGAGGTGTTGCGGTCCCGTCAGGGAACCCAACACGTGGTGATCACCGGCCGTGACGCGCCCCCGGCGCTGCTCGACGCCGCGGACCTGGTCACCGAGATGACCAAGGTGAAGCACCCGATGGATGCCGGCCGCAAGGGGCAGAAGGGCATCGAGTGGTGAACGCGTGGTGAGCACGCCGGCCGTGGTGATCGCGGCGCCGGCATCAGGCAGCGGGAAGACGACCGTCGCCACCGGGCTGATGGGGGCGCTGCGCCGGGCGGGTCGCCGGGTCGCGCCGTTCAAGGTCGGCCCGGACTTCATCGACCCGGGGTACCACGCTCTGGCCGCCGGCCGGCCCGGACGCAACCTCGACCCGGTGCTCGTCGGTGACCCGCTCATCGGTCCGCTCTACCGGCACGGAAGCGACGACGCAGACATCGCCGTCGTCGAGGGCGTCATGGGCATGTTCGACGGACGCATCAGTGACGCCGCCGACGCCGGCGGCGTCGCGCGAGGCTCCACCGCCCACGTCGCTTCGTTGCTCGGCGCACCGGTGGTGCTCGTCGTCGACGCCCGCGGCCAGAGCCACAGCGTGGCGGCGTTGTTGCACGGCTTTGCGACCTTCGATCACACCGTCCGCCTGGCCGGGGTGATCCTCAACCGCGTCGGGTCGGCGCGCCACGACCAGGTGCTGCGCCAGGCGTGTGCACAGGCCGGGGTGACGGTGCTGGGGTCGATCCCGCGCGCCGACGAGCTGGCCGTGCCGTCGCGCCACCTCGGTCTGGTCACCGCCGTCGAGCACGGCCGCCGCGCCGGCGACGCTGTCGATGCGATGACCTCGCTGGTCGCCCGCCACGTCGACCTGGACGCGGTGGCGGCCGTCGCGGCCAGTAGGGTCACCGGCGAGCCGTGGATGCCGCCGCAGACCGAGCCGGAGAACGAACCGGTGATCGTCGCGCTGGCGGCGGGCAAGGCATTCACCTTCGGCTACACCGAACACGGTGAACTGCTGCGCGCGGCGGGGGCGCACGTCGTGGAGTTCGACCCGCTGCACGATCCCCTGCCCTCGGGCGCATCCGCGCTGGTGCTTCCCGGTGGATTCCCCGAGCAGTTCGGCACCGAGTTGTCGGCCAACGATCTGGTCCGCGGGCAGATCAACAGGCTGGCCGCCGCCGGCGCCCCGGTACACGCCGAATGCGCAGGGCTGACCTATCTCGTCGACGACCTCGACGGGCACCCGATGTGCGCAGTGCTGCCGGGCTCGGCGGTGTTCACCCAGACCCTGACACTCGGGTACCGCGACGCGGTCGCGGTCGCCGACTCCTCGCTGCACGCCGTCGGGGACCGGGTGGTGGGCCACGAATTCCACCGGACCACCGTGCGCTTCGCCGGCAACCCCGATCCGGCGTGGCGCTACCGGGGCCGGGCGGGCAAAGCCGTCGAGGACGGCGTGGTCCAGGGCGGAGTGCATGCCGGCTACCTGCACACCCATCCCGCCGCCCACCCGCAGGCGATCACCCGCTTCGTCGCCGCGGCCTCGACATCTAGGCTCGCCGGGTGGTGAGCACGCGTGGGCAACTCCCGGACGACGGCCAGGGGGAGAGCGGCCAGGGGGAGAGCCAGGAGACTTCCCAGAACGGCTACCTGGTCGGTCTGCGGCTGACGGGCAAGAAGGTCGTCGTGGTGGGCGGGGGAACGGTGGCGCAGCGGCGCCTGCCCCTGTTGGTCTCCAGCGGCGCCGACGTGCACGTCATCACCATCGCCGCCACCCCGGCTGTCGAGGCTCTCGACGGGATCACGTTGACGATGCGGCCGTTTCGTGACGGCGACCTTGACGGCGCGTGGTACGCCATCGCGGCCACCGACGATCCGGTCGTCAACGCGGCGGTCGTCGCCGAAGCCGAGCGGCGGCACCTCTTCTGCGTGCGTGCGGACGTGGCGCGCGAGGGCACGGCGGTCACGCCCGCGTCCTTCGAGTACGAGGGGCTGGCGGTGGGCGTGCTGGCCGGCGGTGAGCACCGGCGCTCGGCGGCCATCCGCTCGGCGATCCACGAGGCGCTGCAGCAGGGACTGATCGCGGCGGACACCTCGGCGGCGCCCGGCGCCGTCCCCGGCAGCGTGGCGCTGGTGGGCGGCGGTCCGGGAGACGCGGAGCTGATCACCGTGCGGGGGCGGCGCCTGCTGGCGCACGCCGACGTCGTCGTCGCCGACCGTCTCGCGCCGCAGGAACTGCTGGCCGAGCTGGCGCCCGAGGTGGAGGTGATCGATGCCGCGAAGATCCCCTACGGCCGGGCGATGGCGCAGGACGCGATCAACGACGTGCTCGTCGACCGGGCCAAGGCGGGCAAGTTCGTTGTCCGGCTCAAAGGCGGCGACCCGTTCGTGTTCGCCCGCGGATACGAAGAGGTCATCGCGTGCTCGGAGGCGGGCATCCCGGTCACCGTGGTCCCCGGTGTGACCAGTGCCATAGCGGTTCCCGCGCTCGCCGGCGTTCCCGTCACCCACCGGGGCATCACCCATGAGTTCGTGGTGGTCAGCGGGCATCTCGCGCCCGACCATCCCGAATCGTTAGTGAATTGGGATGCGCTGGCCGCGATGAGCGGCACGATCGTGCTGCTGATGGCCGTCGAGCGGATCGAACTGTTCGCCAGTGTGCTGCTGGCAGGCGGCCGACCAGCGCAGACGCCGGTGCTTGTGGTGCAGCACGGCACCACGGCGGCGCAACGGACGCTGCGCGCCACGCTCGCCGACGCGCCGGAGCGGATCCGGTCGGAAGGCATCCGGCCTCCCGCGATCATCGTGATCGGGTCCGTCGCGGGCTTCGCTGGCTAAAGGATTCTTAAGAGTACTGTAAGGTAACTCGTTATGACGGCTCTCAATGACGCAGAGCGTGCCGCCATGCGACGTGATGCCGAAGGCAAGGGGCGACGCGCTTCCAAGCGCGCCCAGAACCGCGCGGCGCCTGCCGCTCTCCCGGGATCGGGTACCGGAGACGGAGCCCCGCCGCGGTACGGCAAGACCCCCGCATGGCTTCCCTCTCGCCGGTTCTTCGCGGCGGTCATCGCCATCGGCGGTATGCAGCTGCTGGCGACCATGGACAGCACGATCGCGATCGTCGCGCTGCCGAAGATCCAGGACGAACTCAGCCTGTCCGACGCCGGCCGCAGCTGGGTCATCACCGCCTACGTGCTGACGTTCGGCGGCTTGATGCTGCTCGGTGGCCGCCTCGGTGACACCATCGGCCGCAAGCGCACCTTCATCGTCGGCGTCGCGCTGTTCACCATCGCCTCGATCCTGTGCGGCATCGCCTGGGACGAGGCCACGCTGGTGATCGCCCGGCTGTTGCAGGGCGTCGGCGCCGCCATCGCCTCACCTACGGGTCTTGCGCTGATCGCGACGACGTTCCCGAAGGGGCCGGCGCGCAACGCCGCCACAGCGGTCTTCGCCGCGATGACGGGCGTCGGCTCGGTGATGGGTCTGGTGATCGGCGGGGCCTTGACCGAAGTGTCCTGGCGGCTGGCATTCCTGGTGAACGTGCCCATCGGCCTGCTCGTGATCTACCTGGCCCGCAAGACGCTGCGGGAGACCAACAAGGAGCGGCTCAAGCTCGACGCCGCAGGCGCGCTGCTGGCCACTCTGGGCTGCACGGCCGCGGTGTTCGCCTTCTCGATGGGACCCGAACAGGGCTGGCTGTCGGCGGTGACGCTCGGCTCCGGCGCCGCGGCGCTGGCCTGTATGGCCGCATTCCTCTACGTCGAACGCACGGCGGAGAACCCGGTGGTGCCGTTCGAGTTGTTCCACGACCGCAACCGGGTGGCCACCTTCGCCGCGATCTTCCTCGCCGGCGGTGTGATGTTCACGCTGACCGTCCTGATCGGCCTGTACGTCCAGGACATCATGGGCTACAGCGCGCTGCGGGCGGGTATCGGCTTCATCCCGTTCGTCATCGCGCTCGGCATCGGCTTGGGCCTGTCGTCTGCGCTGGTGTCGAAGTTCCCGCCGCGGCTGCTGGTGATCGGCGGCGGCGTGCTGGTGCTGGCCGCGATGCTGTACGGCTCCACGCTCGACGCGGGCATCCCGTACTTCCCGAACCTGGTGCTCCCGATCACGGTCGGCGGCTTCGGTATCGGCATGATCGTGGTGCCCCTGACCGTGTCGGCCATCGCCGGTGTCGGGTTCGACCAGATCGGGCCGGTGTCGGCGATCGCGCTGATGCTGCAGAGCCTCGGCGGGCCGGTCGTACTGGCGATCATCCAGGCCGTCATCACGTCGCGCACGCTGTACCTCGGCGGCACCAACGGCCCGGTTAAGGACATGACCGCCGCCCAGCTGCACGCGCTGGACCAGGGCTACTCCTACGGCTTGCTGTGGGTGGCCGCGGTGGCGGTGATCGTCGGTGGCGCCGCGCTGTTCATCGGGTACACCGCCGAGCAGGTGGCACACGCGCAGGAAGTCAAGGACGCGATCGACGCCGGAGAGCTCTAGCTGCGAATTCGGCGCGCTGGGCGACCGTGACGGCACCGGCGCGCCCGATTCACCCGCATCAGTAAGGTTGTCCGCTGTGATCACCCGCATGTCCGAGCTGTTCCTGCGCACGCTGCGAGACGACCCCGCCGACGCCGAGGTGCCGAGCCACAAGTTGCTCATCAGGGCCGGCTATGTGCGTCCGGTCGCTCCCGGCCTGTACAGCTGGCTGCCGCTGGGGCTGCGGGTGCTGCGCAAGATCGAATCCGTCGTCCGCAGCGAGATGAACGCCATCGGCGGACAGGAGATCCTGTTCCCGGCGCTGTTGCCGCGCGGTCCGTACGAGACGTCGAACCGGTGGACCGAGTACGGCGACGGTGTCTTCCGGCTGAAGGACCGCCGCGGCAACGACTACATGCTCGGGCCCACGCACGAAGAGTTCGTCACGCTGACCGTCAAGGGTGAGTACTCGTCCTACAAGGACTTTCCGCTGCGGCTCTACCAGATCCAGACGAAGTACCGCGACGAAGCGCGGCCACGCGCGGGAATCCTGCGCGGCCGCGAGTTCATCATGAAGGACTCGTACTCGTTCGACGTCGACGACGAGGGGCTCGAGAACGCCTATTACGCCCACCGGGACGCCTATCAGCGGATCTTCGAGCGCCTGGCGGTGCGCTACGTCATCGTGTCGGCGGTGTCAGGCGCCATGGGCGGCAGCGCGTCCGAGGAGTTCCTGGCAGAAAGCGACGTCGGGGAGGACACCTACGTCCGCTGTCCCGAATCCGGATACGCCGCCAACGTCGAAGCCGTGGTCACCGCCAAACCGGAGTCCATCCCGTTCGACGGGCTGCCCGAACCGGTGGAGTACGACACCGGTGACACACCGACGATCGCGACGCTCGTCGACTGGGCCAACGGCGCGGACCTCGGTCGTGACGTCACGGCCGCGGACACGCTGAAGAACGTGCTCCTCAAGGTGCGCCAGCCCGGCGGAGAATGGGAGCTGCTCGCCGTCGGGGTGCCCGGTGACCGCGACGTCGACGACAAGCGCCTCGGCGCCGCACTCGAACCGGCCGAGTACTCGATGCTCGACGACGCCGATTTCGCCAGATACCCGTTCCTGGTCAAGGGTTACATCGGCCCGAAGGGCTTGTTGGCCAACGGTGTTCGTTACCTGGTGGACCCGCGGATCGTCGACGGAACGTCCTGGATCACCGGCGCCGACAAGCCGGGCCGTCACGTGGTCGGGCTGGTCGCCGGGCGCGACTTCACCCCCGACGGCACCATCGAGGCCGCCGAGGTGCGCGAGGGTGACCCCTCACCGGACGGCGCGGGCACCCTGGTGGCCGCGCGGGGCATCGAGATCGGACACGTGTTCCAGCTCGGCCGCAAGTACACCGATGCGTTCACCGCCGACGTGCTCGGTGAGGACGGCAAGCCGGTGCGCCTGACGATGGGCAGCTACGGCGTCGGGGTGTCCCGGTTGGCGGCGGTGATCGCCGAACAGCACCACGACGAGCTCGGGCTGCGCTGGCCTTCATCGGTCGCGCCGTTCGACGTGCACGTGGTCATCGCCAACAAGGACGCCGACGCGCGCACCGGGGCCACCCAACTCGCCGCCGACCTCGACGGCCGGGGCCTCGAGGTGCTGCTCGACGACCGGAAGTCCTCACCTGGGGTGAAGTTCAAGGACGCAGAACTGCTCGGGGTGCCGTGGATAGTGGTGGTGGGCCGCGGCTGGGCCGACGGGGTGGTCGAGTTGCGCGACCGGTTCACCGGTGACAAGCGCGAAGTCCCGGTTGATGCGGCGGTCGGCGACATCGTCGCCGCCGTCACGGCGCCCCGCGGATAGCGGGAGCTACTCGGTTCCGCCGGGGAACGCAACGGTGGTCGCGGTGTCGCCGCGGATGCGCCGCCAGCGTGCGGCGGTGACCGCACACTCGGTCAGCGCCGTGACGCCGAAGGCCCGCACCGTCTCCTCGCTCGCCTGTTCCACGACGGCCCGCCAGGCGGTGGCCGCGTCCTGCTCCATCGTCACCGCGAGGTTGGCGGCGTCGGCGGGCGTGTCGACCTCCATCGGCATCGAGTACCCCGCCGCGGGCAGCGGGCGATCCACCTCTCGTTCCTCGAGGATCGTGATGGCCGCCTCGCGCCTGGTCCGATGCTCGTCCATCGCATCGGCCACCAGGTAGTTGCGGTCGAACGTGGAGTGGGCCGACACCAACCCGTAGCCGTAGATGGTGGCGTGCTCGGTGGCGACCGCGTCGAACAGCGCGCCGTCGGCGGCATCGTCCGGCCGCGTCGGCAGGGCGGGCTCGGAGGTCGGGGAGGTCGGTGTGGTCGGTGTGGTCGGTGAAGTCACGGTGTCCCGCCGATCGGTGTCAACGCCACGCTGAAAGCTGCCGTGCACGCCGCGCAGATCGACGCGAGCAGCCCGGCGCGATAGCCGGACAGTGCGGCGGCGGCCTGCGCGGCACTGTCGGCCGACACCCGCAGCGCGCCGATCACGTCCTCGACGGTGGGGCCGGGCAGCACGGTGGACGACGACGTGGACGAGGTGGTCGTCGTGGTGGTGGTGCTCGTGGTCGTCGGGGCGTGGCCCGTCATCCGGACGATCTCCTCACCGAGTGCCTCGGCGTGTGCGGCCCGCTCGGCGGCGACCTGGGTCAGCGCGTCCGCGACGGGACCCCGCGCTGCCGCGGCTACCTCGCTGGCCAATCG
>NZ_JBAUJB010000249.1:0-20161 GCF_049683355.1 Mycobacterium sp. | reverse complement strand
GGCCAGCCGGGTGCGTGCCAGCCGGCGGGCGCGCCGTAGTCAGGCTGGGTCGGCCCGTTGGCCGGCGCACCGTTCGCGCCCGAACCGTTGTTCGCACCGTTCTTGGGGGCGGCTTCGGCAGCAGCCTTCGACGCCTGGGCGATCGCGGTCTTGAACGCGGGCTCCGGGACCGGCTTGGGCCACGGTTCACCACGCTCGATGGCCAACTCACCCGGTGTCTTGATGGGCGGCTTGTCCGACGGCACCCGGCCGCCGAAGTCGTCGAACATCGTCAGGCGCGGCCGCTTCTTCACGTCACCGAAGATGGCCTGCAATTCCACGCGGTGCAGCGTCTCCTTCTCCAGCAGCTCACCGGCAAGGGTGTCCAGCACATCGCGGTACTCGGTGAGGATCTCCCACGCCTCGGTGTGCGCGGCCTCGATGAGCTTGCGCACCTCGTCGTCGATGATCTGGGCGACCTCGTGGCTGTAGTCGGCCTGAGTGCCCATGGTCCGGCCGAGGAACGGGTCCCCGTGCTCGGTGCCGTAACGCACCGCGCCGAGCTTGGAGCTCATGCCGTACTCGGTGACCATGGCGCGGGCGATCTTGGTGGCCTGCTCGATATCCGACACCGCGCCGGTCGTGGGCTCGCGGAAAACCAGCTCCTCGGCGGCGCGTCCGCCCATCGCGAAGACCAGCCGGGCGATCATCTCCGAGCGGGTCATCAACCCCTTGTCGTCCTCGGGGACCGCCATGGCGTGCCCGCCGGTGCGGCCGCGGGCCAGGATCGTCACCTTGTAGATCGGCTCGATGTCAGGCATCGCCCAGGCCGCCAAGGTGTGCCCGCCCTCGTGGTAGGCGGTGATCTTCTTCTCGTGCTCGCTGATGATGCGGCCCTTGCGCCGCGGTCCGCCGACAACCCGGTCGACGGCCTCCTCGAGTGCGGCACCGGTGATCACCGTTCCGTTCTCGCGGGCGGTCAGCAGCGCCGACTCGTTGATGACGTTGGCCAGATCAGCGCCGGACATGCCCACCGTGCGCTTGGCCAACCCGTCCAGGTCGGCGTCGGGCGCGATCGGCTTGCCCTGCGAATGGACCTTGAGCACCGCTCGCCGACCAGCCAGATCGGGACTCGAGACCGGGATCTGGCGGTCGAAGCGGCCGGGCCGCAACAGCGCCGGATCGAGGATGTCGGGCCGGTTGGTGGCCGCGATCAGGATGACACCCTGGCGTTCGCCGAAGCCGTCCATCTCGACGAGCAGCTGGTTGAGCGTCTGCTCGCGTTCGTCGTGTCCACCGCCCATGCCCGCGCCGCGCTGCCGGCCGACCGCGTCGATCTCGTCGACGAAGATGATGCACGGGCTGTTCTGCTTGGCCTGCTCGAACATGTCGCGCACCCGGGAGGCGCCGACGCCGACGAACATCTCGACGAAATCCGAACCGGAGATGGTGAAGAAAGGCACCCCGGCCTCACCGGCGACCGCGCGGGCCAGCAGCGTCTTGCCGGTGCCGGGCGGGCCGTAGAGCAGCACACCCTTGGGGATCTTCGCGCCGAGAGCCTGGTACCGCGACGGGTTCTGCAGGAAGTCCTTGATCTCGTACAGTTCCTCGACCGCCTCGTCGACGCCGGCGACGTCGGCGAAGGTGGTCTTGGGCATGTCCTTGGACAGCTGCTTGGCCTTCGACTTCCCGAAGCCGAAGCCCATCCGCCCCCCGGACTGCATCCGGGAGAACATCACGAACAGGAACACCAGCAGCAGCAGCGGCAGCATGTAGATCAGCAGGGTGCCGAACATGCTGGACTGGTTGACGACGGTGTTCACCTTGGCGTTCTTGGCCTGCAGCGCCTCGAACAACGTCACCCCGTAACCGGTGGGGTACTTGGTGATGATCTGGGTGCTGTCCTCGGTATCGCTGGTGCCGTTCTTCAGCTCCAGCCGCAGTTGCTGTTCGCGGTCATCGATCTGCGCGCTTTCGACGTTGTCGCTGTCGATCTGAGCCATCGCCACCGAGGTGTCGACAGGCTTGTATCCCCGGGTGTCGTCGCTGAAATAGAAGAAGGACCACCCGAGCAGCAGCACCACGGCGATCACCGTGAGGGTGCGGATTACAGTTTTCCGGTTCATTGATACCAACGGCCGTCGGCGGGACCTCCGGCCAAATCCTTCCAATACGCGCAGCTGGAAAAGTCAAGGCTACCGCTAGACCAACGTCTGGCAGTTCCCGACGGGTGCGCAGGTGCCGAACGTGCGTTCACGGTCGTGATTCTGCGCTTACCGCGACGCCAGGAGCACGTTCGGCGAAAGTATGGGGCCATGCGGTCGCGGATGGTGCAAACGAACGGGGTCTCGCTGCGGGTGACCGAGGCCGGTGAGCCGGGTGCACCCGTGGTGGTGCTCTGCCACGGCTTCCCCGAGCTGGCGTTTTCCTGGCGTCACCAGGTTCGGGCGCTGGCCGAGGCCGGTTATCACGTGCTGGCCCCCGATCAGCGCGGCTACGGCGACTCGGACAAGCCGGCCTCCGTGGACGCCTACGACGTCGTCGAACTCAGCGCGGATGTGACCGGGTTGCTCGACGACGTCGGCGCAGAGCGGGCGGTGCTGGTCGGCCACGACTTCGGCGCGGTCGTCGCCTGGACCGCCCCGCTGCTGCACCCCGAACGGTTCAGCGCGGTCGCCGGGCTGAGCCTGCCCCCGGTGCCCCGTCCCAAGGTGCCGACGACCCAGGCGTTCCGGCGGATCTTCGCCGACAACTTCTTCTACATTCTGTACTTCCAGGAACCGGGCCCCGCGGACGCCGAATTGGCCGAGGACCCGGCCACCACGCTGCGGCGGCTGTTCGCCACCCCGCCCGCCGGTGACGACGCCGCGGCGCTGCGGATGCTCGCGCCGGGACCCGAGGGGTTCCTGGCCCGCATCCCCGAGCCCGGCGGGCTTCCCGACTGGATCAGCGAGCAGGACTTCGCCACCTACGTCGACGAGTTCACCCGCAACGGGTTCACCGGGCCGCTCAACTGGTACCGCTGCTTCGACCGGAACTGGGAGCTGACGGCGGACCCGCCGGCGCCGACGATCGAGGTGCCCGCCCTGTTCCTCGGCGGCACCGCCGATGCCACGCTGGCCTACACCCCGCGCCACCGCGCCCGTGAGGTCGCCGCCGGCGCATACCGCGAGGTGACGATCGACGGTGCGGGCCACTGGCTCACCGAGGAGTGCCCCGACGAAGTCACCCGCGAGCTGCTCCGGTTTCTGGCGGAGGAGAGGCGTTAGGGTGCCAGGCATGCCGATCGCACCCGGAGCGAAATCAGTCAGGACGAAGCTCGTGGGCTTGGCCGCCGCCGCAGGCGCCGCCGTCGCGCTGACGGCGTGTGACGCACAGCCGGGCCCGACGCTGACACCCGACGCCGACACCCGGCAGGTGACCGTGGTGGGGGCCGGGCAGGTCCAGGGCTCACCGGACACGTTGACGGTGAACGCGTCGATGGAGTTCCTGGCGCCCGACGCGACGGCCGCGATGAACCAGACCAACGAGCGCCAGCAAGCCGTGATCGAGGGGCTCGTCGAGCTCGGCATCGACCGCAACGACCTGGCCACCACGCAGGCCGACCTGCAGCCGCAGTACGGCCCCGACGACACCGCGATCGCCGCCTACCGCGCCACCAACTCGATCAACGTGACGATCCGCGACCTCGATCTGGCCTCCGATGCGATCGGCCTGATCGTCGAGACCGGCGGCAACGCCACCCGGATCAATTCGATCAGCTACTCCATCGAGGATGATTCCCAACTGGTCCGCGATGCCCGGGCCCGGGCGTTCGAGGACGCCAAGGACCGCGCCGATCAGTACGCGGAGTTGTCCGGGCTGACCCTCGGCAAGGTCATCTCGATCTCGGAATCGGGCGGGCCCACACCGCCGATACCGATGCAGGCCCCGCGCGGGATGATGGAGGCCGCCGTGCCGCTCGAGCCGGGTCAGCAGACCGTCGGCTTCAGCGTGACGGTGATCTGGGAGTTGAGCTGACCCACCGCGTCATCCGGGACTGCCTGCCGCGGCGACGACCACGGGGATGCCGTTGAGCACCGCGGTGCCCGAGAGCGGGTCCAGCACCGATCCGTCGTTGAGCTGATTGGCGTTCACCCCCGGGTGCCGGGCCGCCAGCGTCTGCCCGGTGCCGGCGCGGTCGTGACCCCACCCGTGCGGCAGCGACAGCACGCCGCGACGGATGTCGTCGGTGATCTCCACGGGCACCACCAGTTCCCCGCCGGGACCCTTGACCACGGCGGTATCGGACACCCCGAGGTCGGCGGCGTCGTCGGGATGCATCCGCAACGTGCAGGTGTTCGTGCCGCCGGCGAGCGCGGGCAGGTTGTGCATCCAGCTGTTGTTGGAGCGCAGGTGCCGCCGGCCGATCAGCAGGTAGCCCTCGCTGCGATGCCCGAGTGAGTCACGCAGCCGCGCGGCGTCGCCGATCAGCTGTGGCGGTGCCAGCTCGACCAGACCCGACGGGGTGCGCAGCAGATCCGGCAGCCGCGGCTGCAGCGGCCCCAGGTCGATTCCGTGCGGCGCCGCCTTGAGCCGCTTCAACGTCAGACCGTCGGGCCGGGCACCGAACGCGTCGCCGTAGGCACCGAGCCGGAGCATCATGTCGAGCCGGCGTTCATAGCCCGGGCCGTCGTCGAGCATCGCGGTCAGCTCGTCGACCGCGCGGCCCGCGACCGGCGAGCCCGCGTCGGCGGTCTCCTTGGCAAGGGTGGCGGCGATGACCTGTTCGTCGACGATGCCCGGGTCCCCGTCGATTCCGATTCCGTAGAGGACCAACGCGATCCGGGCCAGGATCTCGGCTTCGTCGGGACGCCCCTGCAGCGGCAGCGCGGGCGGTGAGTAGCGCGCGTTGTTGCGCACCGCCAGGTTGTTCAGCGCGAAGTCGAAGTGCGGGCTGCGTGACGGCGGCGGGGGCGGCAGGACGACGTCGGCGTGGCGGGTGGTCTCGTTGAGGTACGGGTCGATGCTCACCATGAACCCGACGCCGGCGAGCGCGCGGTCGAGCCGGTCGCCGTCCGGAGCGGACAGCACGGGATTGCCCGCCACGGTGATCATCGCCTTGATCTGACCCTCGCCGGCGGTCTCGATCTCTTCGGCCAGCACCGCGACGGGCAGTTCGGAGAGCACCTCGGGCCGCCCGGACACCCGGCTGTGCCAGCGGCCGGTGCTGAAACCCCGGCCCGGACGGGGACCCCGGGGCGCGGGCGCGACCGGAGACAGCGGGAACATCGCCCCGCCGGGTCGGTCCAGGTTCCCGGTCAAGATGTTGACGACGTCGACCAGCCAGCTGCCCACAGTGCCGAACTCGACGGTGGACGTGCCCATCCGACCGTAGACGGCGGCGGTGGGGGCGGCCGCGAGCTCCCTTGCCAGCGTGCGGATCTCGTCGGCCTCGATGCCGCAGTGCGGGGCGACGGTCTCCGGTGAGAAGTCGCGGGCCAGATCGCGCACCTCGTCCAACCCGGCGACGTGGTCGGCGAGAGCTCCCAGCGAGACCAGGTCCTCGTCGAAGAGCACGTGCACGACCGCGAACAGCAGTGCGGCGTCGGTGCCGGGGCGTGGCGCCAGGTGCCGGTCGGCGAGCTCGGCGGTGCGGGTGCGGGCGGGGTCGATGACGACGAGCCTGCCGCCGCGCTTGCGCAGCCTTCGCAGCTTGCCGCCGAAGTCCGCCGCGGTGGCCAGGCTGCCGTTGGACACCAGCGGATTCGCCCCGATGATCACGAGATGGTCGGTGCGGTCGAGGTCGGGGACCGTGAACGCGACCGGGCTGCCGAACATCAGCCCCAGAGCAACGTGTTTGGGCATCTGGTCCAGCGTGCTCGCGGAATAGACCTGATGGGTGCCCAGGCCGCGGATGATCAGCGGCGGGTACAGCGCACCGGCGACGGTGTGCGCGTTCGGGTTGCCGAGGTACACCCCGACCGACGCCCCGCCGTGGTCGCGGATCGCGGCGCCGAGGCCGGCGGCGACGGCGGCGAACGCCTCGTCCCAGGTGGCTTCGGTCAGCGTGCCGTTCCGCCGTACCAGCGGTGCGCTCAACCGGTCGGGGTCGTTGTCGAGTTCGGCGAAACTGGCCCCCTTGGGACAGATGTAACCCGCACTGAACACGTCGTCCTGGTCGCCCCTGGCGCCGACCACCCGGCCGTCGTCGATGGTCAGCGTCAAGCCGCAGGTCGCTTCACAGAACGGGCAGATTCGCAGCGCTGTGTCGGTCATCACAGCATTCTGCGCCGTCTAATGGTCCTCGTACACCTTGGGGTCGAGGGTGCCGATGTAGGGCAGGTCGCGGTAGCGCTCGGCGTAGTCGAGGCCGTATCCGACGACGAATTCGTTCGGGATGTCGAAGCCGACGTATTCGATCTCGACGTCGGCCCGCACCGCCTCGAGCTTGCGTAGCAGCGTGCACACCCGTAGCGACCGCGGCCGTCTGGTCGCCAGGTTGCGCAGCAGCCACGACAGCGTCAGCCCGGAGTCCACGATGTCCTCGACGATCAGCACGTCACGGTCGTTGATGTCGCGGTCCAGATCCTTGAGGATGCGCACCACGCCGGACGACGACGTGGACGACCCGTAGGAGCTCACGGCCATGAACTCCAGCTGGGTGGGCAGCGGGATGGCCCGGGCCAGATCGGTGACGAACATGACCGCGCCCTTGAGCACGGTGATCAGAAGCAGGTCCCGCCCGTCCGACGCGGAGGCGGCATCACGGTAATCGGCGCCGATCAGGGCCCCGAGTTCAGCTGTTTTGGTCTGGATCTGTTCTTCCGACAACAACACCGACTTGATGTCCCCGGGGTACAACTCCGCCGTATGCGCAGGCACGCCCACAGAGTAGCCGTGCCGCGCCGCGGCGTGCCATGCGGTGGCCGGGATGACCGACGCGGGGTCTCACACCGGTTCTCGGTACAGCTGCAGCAGTTCGTCTCGGCGACCGGCGAACAACCGCGTTCGGGGGGTCGCCCCGGGCACCGCCACCCCGCCCTGGCCCCGCCACGCGGTGACCAGGGAGTCGACGGCGCGGATCTGTGTGTCGGTCAGCCCCACCGCCCCACCGGCGAGCAGCCACCCTCTGATGACCCTGCGCCGGACCGCACCCGGCAGCGGGGTGAGCACGCTGACCGCAAGGCCGCCGTCGCCGGTTCCGTCGAGAACCTGGTCCGCCATCGCGTCGAGCGCGTCGGTGTCCTCCCGTAGTGCCGTCGCGGTGCGTGCCAGGGCCTCAGCCACGCCGCCGCCGAGGACGTCCTCGAGCACCGGCAGCACCTCGGTGCGCAGCCGTACCCTGGTGAACCGCCGGTCTACGTTGTGCGGGTCCTGCCACGGCACCAGCCCCAGCTCCGCGCACGCCCGGTGGGTCCGCTCCCGCCGCACCCCGAGCAGCGGCCGGCACCACGGCGGGTCGTGTGGTCTCATTCCGGCGATCGACCGGGAGCCCGACCCCCGGCCCAACCCGAGCAGCACCGTCTCCGCCTGGTCGTCGAGTGTGTGCGCCAACAGCACCGGGGCACCCGAGCGGGCCTGGTCGAGTGCGCGGTACCTGGCGGACCGGGCCGCGGCCTCTGGTCCGCCCTGCGCACCCACCGTCACCCGAAGCACTTGAGCATCAACACATCCCAGCGCGAGGGCCTGGTCGCGGGCGGTGGCGGCGACGGTCGAGGAACCGGCCTGCAGTCCGTGGTCGACGATCAGCGCTGTGGTCGGCATCGACGTGGCCGCGACAGCGGTCAGCGCCAGCGAGTCCGGTCCGCCCGACAGCGCCACGCACCATCGGTCGAGGCCTGCGGCGTGGTCATGGGCGAAGCGGGTGACCACTGAGCGCAGCTCGGCTACAGCACCCGATCGATCCATCGCCGTGGCTCGTCGATCTCGCTTGGCAGCGGCAGGGTCTCGGCATCGGTCCAGATCGTGTTGAAGCGCCGCATGCCCACCGTGGACACCGCCTCGTCGACGAAGGCCTTGCCCCTGGTGTACTGGTTCATCTTCGCGTCGATGCCCAGCAGGGCCCGCATCAGCCGCTGCAGCGGGGGCTGCTTGCGTTGCCTGCGGTCGTCGAACCGGCGCCTGATCGTGGCGACCGTCGGCACCACCGCGGGCCCGACAGCATCCATGACGTGCTCGGCGTGCCCTTCCAGTAACGTCCCCAGCACCAGCAGCTGGTCGAGCGCCTTCTGTTGCGGCTCGGACTGCACCGCTCGGAGCAACCCCAGGACACCGCCCGAGTTGGCTTGGGAAGCATCGGAATTCGAGCTGTCGCGACGATCGCGCAGATAACCGGCCAGCCGGCCGACGACCTCGGTGACATCCTCACCCACATCCTCGGTCAGCACCGCGAGCGCGCCTGTCATGTGATCGGCCAACCACGGATTGGCCCGGAACTGCACCCGGTGGGTGACCTCGTGCAGGCACACCCACATTCGGAAGTCCGCAGGCTTGACCCGGAGCTGGCGCTCGACGGCGATCACATTGGGATACACCAGCAGCAGCTCGCCACCGCCCGCAGCGAATGGGTCGAACTGGCCGAGGATGCCCGACGACACGAACGCCAGCACCGCTCCGGTCTGGGCGCCGGCGATGCGCCCGGTGATCGCCGGCGGCTTGGCCGAACCCGGCGCGTCGGGATCGTCGCCGCCGGTCATCGCCCGCATCGAGTGTGCCGCGGCACGAATCCACTGGGGCCGGTCGACGATTCGGGCCTCCGGGATCTCACCGCCCTCGATGAGGCCGGTCACCTCGCGCACCGGGATTTCGGACAGTCGCGCCGATTCGGTCAGCTGCTCGACGGCCTGCCTGCGGGTGTAGTCGGTGGCCGCCGGTTCCGGACGGGCCAGCTTGCCGCCGAGCGTGGCGGCCAGGTTCCAGTCGACGGCCCGCCCGACGGCGAAACCGGCCCTGCCCGACGGGCTCACGTGTGGCATCCGCAGGAGCGCAGCGTCGCCGCGAAGGCGTCGAGCGCGGTACGGCCGGTCGGACCGGCGTCGTTGGACAGCAAGGCGAAGGTCAGCACCCGTCCACTCTCGTCGGTGACGATTCCGGCCAGCGAGTTGGTCCCGGTCAGGGAACCGGTCTTGGCACGCAGATACCCCGCGGCCTCCCGGCCCGCCTCGGTGTCGAGGTAGCGATTGGACAGCGTGCCGCTGCCCCCGGCGATGGGCAGCAGATCGACCAGCGGCCGCAGCGCCGGCTCGTGGTCCCCGGCCGCCGCGTTGACCACCTCGTCGAGGGTCGTCACGGTCAGCCGGTCGTCCACCGACAGACCACTCGCGTCGAACAGGCGCGCGCCGGTGGTGTCGATGCCGGCGTCCTCCAGCGTGCCGATCACCGCGCGGGCCGCCCCGTCGAAACTCTGCGGGCGGTTCAACTCGGCGGCGACCTCGCGCCCGATCGACTCCGCCATCACGTTGTCCGACTGGTTCACCATGTCGCGCAATCGCTGCATCAGCGGCGGCGACTGGACCGAGGCGACCTCGGTCCCCCGCGCCGGTGTGGACCGCACCGTCACCCTGGCGGGGTCGACGCGCAACGCCACGGCCAGGGCGCGGCCGGCGTCCAACGCGGGCGTCTTCGACCGCCGCGATTCCACGGTGACCGGCTGGGTCCGGCCGGCGTCGAGCATCACCGACTCGATCGGCGCGATGTCCCCGCCGTCGATGTCCAGCGGGTCCCACCCCGTAGCCATCGTCGGACCGCTGTAGGCGCTGACATCGACCTCCACGGCGGACACGGCGGTGCCGCTGCGACGCACCTGGTCGGCCAGATCGACGATGCGCGCCGCGTCCCGGTACCAGGTGTCCTCACCGCGCGGCGCGGCCGACAGTGTCTGGTCCCCACCGCCGACCAGCACCACCACTCCGGGCCGGTCCTCGGCGAAGACCCGCGTGGTCAGCCTGTCGTCGCGGTCCAGCGTCAGCAGAGCCGCCGCAGCGGTCAGCAGCTTGTTCGCCGACGCGGGCTGCATCGGCACGTCGGCGCCCTTCTCCCACAGCTGCCTGCCGGTCAGCGCATCGGTGATCCGGCCGGTGAACCTGCCCAGGTTCGGGTCGGCCAGCGCCGGCGCCAGGGCGGCGGCGAGGCCGTCGGCTGTCGGTACGTGCGCGGAGTCGGAGACGGGAACCACCGCCGGGGCAGCGGTCGCCGGTGCAGGTGCGGGTTCGACGGCCTGCTGATCGGACTCCGCTCGGGTCAGCAGCGCGGCGGCCGCCACCACCACAGTGACCAGCAGCAGCACCGCCACCCCGACCACCACGTGGGTGGACCGCCGCCACCGAGTGGGACGCATGTTTCTCCTGCTCTCGATCGACTACCCGAGCCACCCCTCTAGAGCAGGGTATCGCTCGTTTACTGTTAACCCGCGTCGTCAGCAGACGACCCTGATCCGTACCTGATCTGAAGGAGTCCCCGCCGTGCAGTTCGACGTCCTCATCGAGATCCAGAAGGGGTCGCGCAACAAGTATGAGGTGGACCATGACAGCGGCAAGGTGAAGCTGGACCGCTATCTGTTCACGGCGATGGGCTACCCGACGGACTACGGCTACATCGAGGACACCCTCGGAGAGGACGGGGATCCGCTGGACGCGCTGGTGTTGTTGCCCGAGCCGGTGTTCCCGGGCTGCATCGTCGAGGCCCGCCCCGTCGGCATGTTCCGGATGACAGACGAGAAGGGCGGCGACGACAAGGTGCTGTGCGTGCTCGCCGATCCCCGGTGGGACCACATCACCGACATCGGCGACGTGTCGGAGTTCGAGCTGGACGCCATCAAACACTTCTTCGTGCACTACAAGGACCTCGAGCCGGGCAAGTTCGTCAAGGCTGCCGACTGGGTGGGCCGCGAGGAGGCCGAGGCTGAAGTGAACCGGTCCATCGAGAGGTTCAAGGCCGAAGGCCACTGACGGGCGGGCCTGAGACGGGGCTCACCGCGAAAATTTGCGCGGCCGTAACACGGCGTAACGCAGCTGTCCTTTCCGCCTTCGATCATGGCCCTGTGCTGTTGCATCAAGGACTCGGGCTGGACGCCTTCAACGCGATGCCGTTGCGTCGCGCCGTCCATGCCGTCTACGAGTGCTGCTACAGCGTCCCGCTGGCCGCCGCTCTGGCACGCGCCCGCCCCTTCGACACCTATGACCAGCTGTACCGGTGCGCCGACTCGCTGCTGTTCGGGCTGAGCGAGGAGTCCATCGACTCCATTCTGGAGGCCTACCCGGACGTCGGCCGCCGGCCCGGCAGCGAGAAGTCCCAGGCCGAACAGTGCGCCATCACCGACGAGCGCCCCGAGATGATGGCCGAGCTGGCAGCGGCGTCGAAGACCTACCTGCAGCACTTCGGCTTCGGGTTCGTGATGTTCATCAACGGCTACCGCGCCGAGGACGTGCTCGCCACGCTGCACGACCGATTGCACAACGACCACGAGACCGAGCGCAAGGTGGTCCGCAACGAGCTGGCCCGGATCAACCGCACCCGGCTGGAGCGGATGCTCGGTCCCGAGGGCGGCTACGACAACTGGTGAGGATCGGCTGCTCACTTAGGCTTTGCCGGTGAGCACTCCACCGACAAGGCCCGCCGGACACTCCCACTTTCTGTCCCTTCCCGATCTCGCCGCCCGATCCGCCGGTGGAGCGGTGCTGTGGGCCAACGACGACGTGTTCGCCGAGAAGGAGAACCTGATCAAGCCGGGCCCGGCCGAGCACCGGCCGGCCACCTTCGGCCACAAGGGGCAGGTCTACGACGGTTGGGAGACCCGCAGGCGCCGCAGCGCCACCGCCGACTCGCACGATTCGGTGATCGTCCGCCTCGGGGTGCCCGGCATCATCCGCGGGGTCGTGGTGGACACGGCGTGGTTCACCGGCAACTATCCGCCCGAGGTCTCGATCGAGGCAGCGTTCGTCGACGGGTATCCGACCGCGCAGGAACTGGCCGACGAGGTCGAGTGGACCACGATCGTGGCGCGCCACCCTGTCAACGGGGACACCCGCAATCCGTGCGCGGTGGACTCGCCGAAGCGCTGGACCCATGTGCGGCTGTGCATCTATCCCGACGGCGGGGTGGCCCGGCTGCGGGTGCACGGCGAAGGACTGCTGGACCCCCGCTTCACCGAGCTTCCGCTGGACCTGGCGGCCCTGCACAACGGCGGCCGGATCACCGGCTGCTCCAACATGTTCTACAGCTCGCCCAACAACCTGTTGCTGCCCGGCGCGGCCAGGACCATGGGCGAGGGCTGGGAGACGTCCCGGCGGCGCGACTCCGGGAACGACTGGGTACAGGTGCGCCTTGCGGGGCAGGGCGTGCTCACCGCAGCCGAACTGGACACTTCGTACTTCGTCGGCAACGCCCCGGGGTCAGCCCGGTTGCGGGGCCGCGACGGAGACGCCGAGTGGTTCGATCTGCTGCCGCAGACCGAACTGCAGCCCGACACCAGACACCGCTTCCTGGTCGGCTCCGACCGGGCGGTCACCGAGGCCCGCCTGGACATCTATCCCGACGGTGGGATGGCGCGGCTGCGGCTGTTCGGTCGGCTCACCCCGGAGGGGCTGCGGCGGGTCAGCGAGCGCTGGGCCGCCGCAGCCTGAAGGCCATCCCTCAGCGCGAGGGATCCTCCTGCGGATCGGTGGTGAGGTCGGCCGGCTCCACCTTCGTCGGGGTGCCCTGTTTGCGGACATCGTGCACCCGGGTCTTGTACAGGCTGGCCGCGGTGGTGATCAGCAGCGTGACGATGATCACGCCCAGGCTGGCCAGCGTCGGGATCTCCGGCACCGGCACGTGCTCGCCGCCGTTGATGAACGGGAGTTCGTTCTCGTGCAGGGCGTGCAGCAGCAGCTTGACGCCGATGAATCCCAGGATGAACGCCAACCCCTGCGACAGGTACACCAGCCGCTTGAGCAGGTCCCCCAACAGGAAGTACAGCTGCCGCAGGCCCATCAGCGCGAACACGTTGGCGGTGAACACCAGGTAGGGCTCGCGGGTCAGACCGTAGATCGCCGGAATGGAGTCCAGCGCGAACAGCAGGTCGGTGGTGCCCAGCGCGACGATGACCAGGAACATCGGCGTCATCACGCGACTGCCGTTTTCCTTGACCCACAGCTTCAGGCCGTCCCACTGGTCGGTGAACTTCAGGTGCCGCTGGGCGAACCTGACCACGGAGTTGTCCGCGTCGTCGTCGTGCTCGGTGTCCCGGACGAGCTTGATCGCGGTGTACACCAGGAACGCGCCGAAGAGGTAGAACACCCAGGAGAACTGGTTGATCGCCAGGGCGCCGAGCGCGATGAAGATGCCGCGGAAGATCAGCGCCAGGATGATCCCGACGAGCAGCGCCTGCTGTTGGTAGATCCGCGGCACCTTGAAGCTGGCCATGATGATCAAGAAGATGAACAGGTTGTCCACCGACAGGCTGTACTCGGTGAGCCACCCGGCGAAGAACTCGAGCCCGAACTGGCTGCCGTGGTAGAACCACGTCCACAGGCCGAAGGCGATCGCCAGGCCGATGTAGAAGGTCAACGCAGTCCCGGTCTCCCGCCGTGACGGCTCGTGGGGTCTACGCCCGAAGATCAGCACGTCGACCAGCAGAATGCCGATCGTCACAGCGAGGGTGATCCCCCACTCGAGTCCAGAAACGTTCATCAAACCTCCGGTCGTCAGTCAACGCCGGAGGTCTCTTCCACCCGCACCGACCTGAACGTCGGTGGCAGGCCCGCGGCACCGGTCGTCCGAGGGCGGACGACGAGATGACGACACTGCGGCGAAGGAATACTCCCCTCCAAATCGGTGATTCTGCCAGTCGACCGCCCGACACGCGAAACGAGCAGGTGCCCGACGGCATGAAGCGACTCCGGACGCTTAGTAGTTTGTACCCGTGACAGCAGCGGATCCAACGCCCGAGATCCCTTCTCAGTTCGTGCTGTCGGCATCGGCGGCGGAGCCACGCACGCTGATCGACATCCTCTACGACACCGCGCGCCGCCATCCCGACGCCACGGCGCTTGACGACGGGGCCGTCCAGCTCACCTACGCCGAGCTGATCACCGATGTCCAGGACAGCGTCGCGTGGCTGGCTGCGCGCGGGATCGGGCGCGGCGACCGCATCGGCATCCGGATGCCGTCGGGCAGCTACGCCCTCTACGTCGCGATCCTGGCCACGCTGGCGACCGGCGCGGCCTACGTTCCGGTCGACGCGGACGACCCGGCCGAGCGCGCCGAGTTGGTGTTCACCGAAGCCGGCGTCGTCGCGGTGATCACCGAGCAGGGCCTGGTGCGCGGGCCCGGGTCGTCACGGGGTTGGCGCGCGGCCGCGCCCCTGAGCCGCGACGACGCGTGGATCATCTTCACCTCCGGCTCCACCGGCACTCCGAAGGGCGTCGCCGTCACCCACCGCAGCGCGGCGGCGTTCGTCGATGCAGAAGCGCGGATATTCTTGCAGGACAACCCGATCGGCCCCGGAGACCGGGTGCTCGCGGGGCTGTCGGTGGCGTTCGACGCGTCCTGTGAGGAGATGTGGCTGGCGTGGCGGCACGGCGCGTGCCTGGTGCCGGCGCCCCGGTCGCTGGTGCGCAGCGGGATGGACCTGGGCCCATGGCTGGTGTCTCGGGACATCACCGTCGTCTCCACCGTCCCCACGCTGGCCTCACTGTGGCCGGCAGAGGCGCTGGAGGCGGTGCGGCTGCTGATCTTCGGCGGCGAGGCCTGCCCTCCGGAGCTGGCCGAACGGCTCGCGGTGGACGGCCGCGAGGTGTGGAACACCTACGGGCCCACCGAGGCGACGGTCGTCGCGTGTGCGGCGCGGCTGGACGGAAAGAGCCCGGTGAGCATCGGGCTGCCGCTGCCCGGGTGGGATCTGGCGGTGGTCGGCAAGGACGGTTCGCCGGTGGGACTCGGCGAAGTCGGCGAGCTCGTCATCGGCGGCGTCGGGCTGGCGCGTTACCTCGACCCGGAGAAGGACGCCGAGAAGTACGCCCCGCTGCCCTATCCCAGCCCGATCTCGCATTGGACCCGCGCCTACCGCAGCGGCGACCTGGTCCGGCTGGAATCCGACGGCCTGTACTTCGTGGGACGCGCCGACGACCAGGTCAAGGTCGGCGGCCGGCGCATCGAGCTCGGCGAGGTGGACACCGCGCTGGTGCACCTGCCCGGCGTCAGCGGCGCTGCCGCGGCGGTGCGCAAGACCGCGAGCGGTACCCCGTTGCTGGTGGGTTATCTCGTCGTCGCGCCGGGCGCCGAACAGGCCTTCGACGTCGTCGAGGCCCGCACCCGGCTGTCCGAGTCGCTACCCGCCGCGTTGGTGCCCCGGCTGGTCGTCGTGGCCGAACTGCCCACCCGTACGTCGGGGAAGGTCGACCGCGACGCCCTTCCGTGGCCGGTCGGCTCGGCCGGCGATGACGACACTCCCGAGCTGGGCGGCACCCTCGGCTGGCTGGCCGCACTGTGGCGCGACGTGCTGGCCGCGCCGGTGGCCGGGCCGGAAGCGGACTTCTTCGCCCTGGGCGGCGGGTCGCTGTCGGCGGCACAGTTGATCGCCGCGCTGCGGCAGCGTTACCCGCAGGTAACGGTCGCCGAGCTCTACGACCATCCCCGGCTGGGGTCGCTGGCGGGCTACCTGGACGAGCTCGATCCGCCGCCCGCCGTGGTGATCCGGGACGTGAAGCCGGTCCCGCGGCTGACCCAGGCCGTGCAGATGGCTGCGAGTGTGCCGCTGGCGACGCTGGCCGGCATGCAGTGGGTGGTCTGGCTGGCGCTGGCCAACAACATCGCCGCCGCGCTGTCGCTGGTGCCGTGGGCCAGGCCCGTCGACTGGTGGTGGATCCTGGCGGGTTTCGTGCTGTTCATCACCCCGCTGGGCCGGATGGGCATCGCGGTGTTCGGGGCCCGTGTCCTGATCGGTGACCTCGCGCCGGGCACCTACCGTCGCGGCGGGTCGGTGCACCTGCGGGTGTGGCTGGCCGAGCGGCTGGCCGAGGCCAGTGGCGCGGAGAACATGGCCGGGGCGCCCTGGCTGGTCTACTACGCCCGCGCGCTGGGCAACTCGGTCGGCAATGGGGTGGATTTGCACTCGGCGCCGCCGGTCACCGGGATGCTGACCCTGGGTCACCGCTGTTCCATCGAACCCGAGGTCGACCTGAGTGGCCACTGGATCGACGGCGACCTTTTCCATGTCGGCCCCGTCGCCGTCGGCAACGACGCGTCGGTGGGCGCCAGGACCACGTTGCTCCCCGGCGCGGTGGTCGGCAAGAACGCCGACGTGGCACCCGGTTCCGGCGTCGTCGGGAAGGTGAAGAACCGGCAGTACTGGAAGGGCTCTCCGGCGGTCAAGTCCGGTAAGGCGAAGCATCCGTGGCCGGATCATCGGCCGCCCAGCGCCCCGATGTGGGTCGCGATGTACGGCGCCACGTCGATGCTGCTGGGCGCGCTGCCGCTGGCCGCACTGGCGGCGGGGATCGCCGTGCTCGGCTGGGGGGTGCGCGGGACCGAGTCGGTGAGCGCGGCGGTGCTGCCGGCGCTGGTGTGGATCGTGCCGGCGACGCTGGCCGCCCTGCTGACCTATGCGGCCCTGACGGTGCTGGGGGTGCGGTTGCTCGCTGTCGGACTGCACGAGGGCTACCACCCCGTGCGCAGCCCCTCGGGTTGGCAGCTGTGGGCCACCGAACGGCTGATGGACGCCGCCCGCAACCACCTCTTCCCGATCTACGCGAGCCTGCTCACGCCCTGGTGGCTCCGGCTGCTCGGGGCCGAGGTCGGCCGCGGCACCGAGATCTCCACCGCGCTGCTGATCCCCAAGTTCACCGTCATCGAAGACGGTGCGTTCCTCGCCGACGACACCATGGTCGCGTCCTACGAACTGGGCGGCGGCTGGATCCATGTCGCCCGGGCCACCATCGGCAAGCGGGCGTTCCTGGGGAACTCGGGCATCACCCAGCCCGGTCGCCGGGTCCCCGACGACGGGCTGGTCGCGGTGCTCTCGGCGACACCGCACAAGGCCAAGGCGGGCTCGTCGTGGCTGGGCAGCCCGCCGGTGCGGCTGCGCCGCCGGCCCACGGCCGCCGACGCGCTGCGGACGTTCCATCCGTCCGCGCGCCTGAAGGCACTGCGCGCCACGGTCGAGACGTTCCGGCTGGTCCCCGTCGTGGTCACGTTCGCCATCGGGGTGGCCGTGCTGTTGTCCGTCCAGGCCGTGGTGCTGACCGCCGGCTGGATCTGGGCCGCGCTGGCCACCGGGCTTATCCTGCTGGCCGCCGGGGCGCTGGCCGGCGGCATCGCGGTGGCTGCCAAATGGATTGTGGTGGGCCGGATCACCGCGATCGAACATCCGCTGTGGTCGTCGTTCGTGTGGCGCAACGAGGTGTCGGACACGTTCGTCGAAACCGTGGCGGCGCCGTGGTTCGCCCGCGGAGCAGTGGGTACACCCGTCATGAATCTGTGGCTGCGGGCGCTGGGCGCGAAAATCGGACGGGGGGTGTGGTGTGAAAGCTACTGGCTCCCCGAGGCCGACCTGGTGACGCTCGAGGACGGCTGCACCGTCAACCGCGGGTGCGTGGTGCAGACCCATCTGTTCCACGATCGCATCATGCGGATGGACACCGTCGTGCTCGAGCGGGGCGCGACGCTGGGACCGCACTGCGTGGCGTTGCCCGCGGCGCGCATCGGGTCAGGAGCCACGGTAGGGCCGGCGTCGCTGGTGATGCGCGGCGACGTGGTGCCACCGTCGACTCGATGGCAGGGCAACCCGATCGCCTCGTGGAACCCGCCACGCAAGAAGCGTGATGCGTCGAGCCCCAAGCCCAAGAAACCTGCGGCCGCGTGAGCGGACGCAAACGGGTGGCCAAGAAGAACGGGTCACCGGTCATCGACCCGTACCTTCCCGGCTCCGGCAACTTCGGCTACCGGGTGTCGCGCTACGAACTCGAGCTCGAATACAAGGTGGCGATCAACCGGCTCGCGGGGGCGGCCACCATCACCGCCGTCACGCTGGCCGAGCTCGCGACGTTCACCCTGGACCTGTCGGATGCGCTCGCGGTGTCCAAGGTGACGGTGAACGGCAGGCGGCCCTCGCAGTTCCGCACCCAGGCGGGCAAATTGCACGTCACTCTGGCGCAGCGGCTACCCGCCGGCGCGGCGATGACGGTCGCGGTGCGCTACGGAGGCACCCCGCGCCCGATCCGATCCCATTGGGGCGAAGTCGGTTTCGAGGAGCTGACCGAAGGCGTGCTGGTGGCGGGCCAGCCCAACGGTGCGGCGTCGTGGTTCCCGTGTGACGACCACCCCAGCGCCAAAGCCAGCTTCCGGGTCCAGATCAGCACGGAGAGACCGTATTTCGCACTCGCCAACGGCAAGCTGCTGTCCCGGCGCGCCCGCGCCGGCATGACCACCTGGGTCTATGAGCAGGCTGAGCCCACCTCGACCTATCTGGTCACGCTGCAGATCGGCGTCTACAGCAGGCAGCGGATGTCGAAGAACGGCGTCGAGATCTTCTCGGTCCTGCCCGACCGGTTACGCACGAACTTCGAAACCGACTTCGACCGTCAGTCGCAGATGATGAAGCTGTTCGTGAAGCTGTTCGGCCCCTATCCGCTGGCGGGCGGATACACCGTGGTGGTGACCGATGACGATCTCGAGATCCCCCTCGAGGCGCAGGGAATCTCCATCTTCGGCGCCAACCACTGTGACGGGCAGCGGAGTTCGGAACGGCTGATCGCACACGAGCTGGCTCACCAGTGGTTCGGCAACTCCGTCACCGTCCAGCGCTGGCGCCACATCTGGCTGCACGAGGGCTTCGCCTGCTACGCGGAGTGGCTGTGGTCCGAACACTGCGGAGAGCACACCGCAGACGAGCACGCCCGCCACTACCACCAGAAACTGCTCAACTCGCCGCAGGACCTGGTCCTCACCGACCCCGGCCCGCGCGACATGTTCGACGACCGGGTGTACAAGCGCGGAGCGCTCACGCTGCACGCCCTGCGCAGCCAGATCGGCGACACCAACTTCTTTGCGCTGCTCAAGGATTGGACGCACCGCTACCGGCACAGCAGCGCAGTGACCGACGACTTCACCGACCTGGCGGCCCACCACAGCGAGGATTCGCTGCGGGAGCTGTGGGCCGCGTGGCTGTACTCACCGAAGGTGCCGCCGCTGGACGTGTGCGCGTGACAGACGCGGCGGCGGCGCCCTCAGGCGCGGTGACCCGCAGCAGCGTGGTCCGCGTCGGCGCGGCGACGGCGCTGACCGCGCTGTGCGGGTACGCGGTGCTCTACCTGGCCGCGCGGGATCTCGAGCCCGCAGGCTTCTCCGTCTTCGGGGTGTTCTGGGGTGCGTTCGGTCTGGTCAGCGGAGCGGCCTTCGGACTGCTGCAGGAGACCACCCGGGAGATCCGGTCCGCCGCCGCCGCCGATCCACCGGCCGCGCGCACCCACCCGTTGCGGGTCGGGGCGGGTGTGGGGGTGACCGCGGCCCTGTTGATCGCCGCGAGCTCGCCGCTGTGGTCACAGCACGTCTTCGTCGAGGACCGGGCGCTCAGCGTCGCGCTGTTGTGCGGCGGGCTGGCCGGGTTCTGTCTGCACACCACGCTGCTCGGCGCGCTCGCCGGGGTGAACCGGTGGTCGCAGTACGGCGCGCTGATGGTCACCGACGCCGTGCTGCGGGTCGCGGTGGCGGTGGCCACCTTCGCGGTGGGCTGGGGGCTCGGCGGCTATCTGTGGGCGACGGTCGCCGGCGCGGTCGCGTGGCTGTTGCTGCTTGTCACCTCGCCGACGACCAGGGCGGCCGCCCGGCTGCTCACCGCGGTCGACACCGTCACTTTCCTGCGCGGCACCGGGCACTCGATCGCCGCGGCCGGTGCCAGCGCGGTTCTGGTGATGGGTTTTCCGGTGCTGTTGAAGGCCACCTCGGGTGACGATCTCGGTGCGACGGGCGGCGTGGTGATCCTCGCGGTGACGTTGACGCGGGCCCCGCTGCTGGTGCCGCTGACCGCGATGCAGGGCAACCTGATCGCGCACTTCGTCGACCAGCGCACCCACCGGCTCAAAGCGCTGGTGGCGCCCGCGGCGCTGGTCGGTGTGGTGGGCGCGGCGGGGATCGCGCTCGCGGCGGCGTTCGGGCCGTGGTTGCTGCGGGAGGGCTTCGGTGACGAGTACCTCGCCGACGGCGCGCTGCTGGCCTGGTTCACGGC
>NZ_JBAUJB010000248.1:0-8470 GCF_049683355.1 Mycobacterium sp. | reverse complement strand
GACTCCGTCAGGCGTGCCCTGATTGCCTGACTCCGTCAGGCGTGCCCTGATTGCCTGACTCCGTCAGGCGTGCCCTGATTGCCTGACTCCGTCAGGCGACCTTGACGTCGACCTCGTGGATGCCCGCGCCTGACGGTGCCACGCTGGCGTCGCCGTTGCCGGCCGACGACAGGGCGCGCAGCGTCCAGGTGCCGGGTGCGGCAAAGAACCGGAAGTCCCCGGTGGCCGAGGCGACGACCTCGGCGGTGAACTCGTCAGAGCTGTCCAGCAGACGGACGAACGCCCCGGCGACACCCTGGCCCGAGCCGTCGACGACACGCCCGGTGATCACCGTCTCCTTCTCGAGGTCCACGCTGGCCGGCAATGTCAGTCCTTGTTTCGGTGCAGAGCACATATCAACTTCCCAACTCGATCGGGGCCCCCACCAGGGAGCCGTATTCGGTCCAACTGCCGTCGTAGTTCTTGACGTTCTTGTGTCCCAGCAGCTCCTGCAGCACGAACCAGGTGTGCGACGAGCGCTCACCGATGCGGCAGTAGGCGATGGTCTCCTTCTCGCCGTCGAGCCCGGCCTCGGCGTAGAGCTTGCCCAGGTCCTCGTCGGACTTGAAGGTGCCGTCCTCGTTGGCGGCCTTGCTCCAGGGCACGTTGATCGCGCTGGGGACGTGGCCGGGACGCTGGCTCTGCTCCTGCGGCAGGTGCGCCGGGGCCAGGATCTTGCCCGAGAATTCGTCGGGGGAGCGCACGTCCACCAGGTTCTTGGTGCCGATCGCGGCGATGACCTCGTCGCGGAACGCGCGGATGCTGTTGTCGGGGTCCTTGGCCGTGTAGCTCGTCTGATCGCGGTTGACCGCGTCGGTGGACAACGGGCGTGCGTCGAGTTCCCATTTCTTGCGGCCGCCGTCGAGCAGCTTGACGTCCTGGTGTCCGTACAGCTTGAAGTACCAGTACGCGTACGCGGCGAACCAGTTGTTGTTGCCGCCGTAGAGGATCACCGTGTCGTCGTTGGCGATGCCGCGCTCGGAGAGCAACTTGGAGAACTGCGCGGCGTCGACGAAGTCGCGCTTGACCTGATCCTGCAGATCGGTTTTCCAGTCGAGCTTCACCGCCCCCGGGATGTGACCCGTGTCGTAGGCGCTGGTGTCCTCATCGACCTCGACTAAAACTGTCTTCGGCGCGTCGAGATTGCTCTCGGCCCAGTCGGCTGTGACCAGGACGTCGGAGCGTGCCATGTAGGAAATCCTTTCGTTGCTTTTCAGGAAGCGGACCGTGCGTGTGTTGATCCACGCAGCTTCGGGTGAAGCTGCGCGCCGAGCGGATACAGCGGGGTGATGGTGTTCGACATAGTTGTGCTCCTGTTGTTTTGTTCGGCTGGACGCGGCAGGGCCCGGGGCCCGCTCGCAGAGTGCGGCGCGAAAAAGAGTGCGCGGCTACTCAGCAGCTGCAACAACAACAGCAACAACCCGCGACGCGGCACAGATCGACTGCGCGGCGCTTGGTGAGCAAGAGCTCGAGGCGGGCTGACACGGGAGACAGCTTACCCAATGAAAGGGTGATCAAGCCAACAGTGGTTCCAGGGCCGACCGCAGGTCAGAAGCGGTCGGCACCCCCGAGGTGCGGTAGCGCTGCCGGCCATCGGCGTCGAAGACGAATGTCGTCGGCAGCGACAGGACCGAAAGCTTGCCCGCAGCCTCCGGATTGGCGTCGATGTCGAGCTCCAGGTGGGCGACGGCGGGCAGGTCCGCGCATACCTCGTCGACCACTTTGCGCACGCTCACGCACGGCGCGCACCACTGCGCCGTGAAGTGCACGACGGTCGGTCCGGTCGTGGACAGTCCCAGGTTGCTGGTGTCCATATTGGCGATCTGCGCCTCGGCCGCCGCTCCCGCCGCGGCCAGGGTGGTGCGCAACGTCAGCAGCTTGCTGATCACGAACGCCAGGCCGAACACCGCGATCAGGGCGGCGATGACCGCGATCCACGTCCCGCTCATGACAGCCGGAACTCGTCGAGGTCGATGGTCATGTTCTCGGCGATGCCCTCGATGATGACGTCGGAGCCCCGGGCACCCTCGCTGGTGGGTGCGATCCCGAACGGGAGCTTCTGGCCGGGCAGGCTGGTGGAGAAGGCGGCCAGCACCTCGGGCAGCTGGTCCTCGGGTACCTCCTGATCGGCGGTCCCCGGTCCGGTCAGCACTCCGGTCGCGGTCATCACCAGCGTTGTGGCCTCGGGCCCGGCGATCGACAGATCCACCGCGATGCTCACCTTCTGGTCGAATCCCGCCTTGGTCGGGGTGCCGGTGAAGACCAGCCCGCGGTTGCTCGAGATGCCCGACTCAGTGGTGCCGCCGGTCGAGTCGTTGGTCTCTACGGTGGGGGCCTCGACGAGTAGGTCGGTGACGCCCAGGTAGCGGCCGACGTGGGTGGAATCGATGATGATCCGGCTCTCCACCTCGCCCACCCGCAGCGTCGCGTCCGGGGGGATCAGCCACGAGTTGTCGCCGAGATCGACCGAGTGCAGGGTCGCTTCCAGCGATGCTGTGCCGACCACAGCGTGATCAACGCCACTCGCCTTGATCTCCACCTCGTCATAATGGCCGCGCATCGCTTGCGGCGCGAAGGGGAATCCGAGGATCGCCACTGAGGGGTCCCAGTTCAGGTCGGCGGCACTGCGCACGCTCCTGGCCAGGCGATATTCGGCGAAGATGGCGCCGCCGAAGTCTGCGCCGACGGCGCCGACCAGCACCGCGGTCAGGGTAGCCAAGGCGCCGATCACGAGTTTGCGCACGCCGATATTGTGGCCCACCGGACAACGATGAACGGTTCGGCACCGCTTAACGGCAGGTGGCACGCTATCGTTATGAAACCATCGGTCGAGTAACGGCCGTGTGTCAGGCATGAATCTGGGAAGTCACCGCGCGACAAGGTTGTCTGGGCGGTGTCCCGGCGAATATCTCCACTGCTGTTGGAGGGCCAGTTGGATCTACTGCTACTGACGGTTGACCCACATCCCGAGTCGGTGCTGCCCTCGTTGTCGCTGCTGGCTCACAACGTGCGCACGGCGCCTACCGAAGTGTCGTCTCTGCTCGAGGCCGGCACCGCGGACGTGGCCATCGTCGATGCGCGCACCGACCTGGCCGCCGCGCGCGGTCTGTGCAGGCTGCTGGGGACGACGGGATCATCGGTCCCGGTGGTCGCGGTCGTCAACGAAGGCGGCCTCGTCGCCGTCAACGTGGAATGGGGTCTGGACGAGATCCTTCTGCCCAGCACCGGCCCCGCCGAGATCGACGCCCGGCTGAGGCTGCTCGTAGGGCGCCGTGGCGGGGTGGCCAACCAGGAGAATCTGGGCAAGATCACCCTTGGCGAGCTCGTCATCGACGAAGGCACCTACACCGCGAGACTGCGGGGACGGCCGCTGGATCTGACCTACAAGGAATTCGAGCTGCTGAAGTATCTGGCCCAGCACGCCGGCCGGGTCTTCACCCGGGCTCAACTCCTTCAGGAGGTGTGGGGGTACGACTTCTTCGGCGGCACCCGCACCGTCGACGTGCACGTGCGCCGGTTGCGCGCGAAGCTCGGCACCGAATACGAGTCGCTCATCGGGACCGTGCGCAACGTCGGCTACAAGGCGGTCCGTCCGGCGCGTGGTCGTTCGTCCACGGCGGAACCGGAACTCCCCGAGGATCTGGATGACCCGGAGGATGTGGAATACACCGACATCCCGGACGGCGTGCAGACCCCGCTTGCCGATCACCTGCACAGTCAGTGAGCCGGACCGACTGGCGTCCGCAGCTGTCCGCCGACGAGCAACAGGCCGTGCGTGAGATCATCGCGGCAGCAACGGAATTCGATGCAGTATCGCCGGTCGGGGAACAGGTCCTGCGCGAGCTGGCCCACGATCGCACACCGCATCTGGTCGCCGTCGACGAAGCGGGCGAACTCACCGGATATCTGAACCTGGCGCCGGAGATGGCTGAGCTGGTGGTGGCTCCGCGGGCCCGCAGGCAGGGAACCGGGACGGCGCTGATCCGCGCCGCGCTGGACCGGACGCAGGGACGCGGCCGGTTCTGGGCGCACGGCACGCTGGCCGCCGCAGAGGCGACGGCGGCCTCGCTCGGATTGACCCCGGTCCGCCGGTTGCTTCAGATGCGGCGCTCGCTGCGCGACGTCCCGGACGCCGGCACCCCCGACGGCGTGCAGATCCGTTCGTATGCCGGCCCGGCCGACGACGCCGAGCTCCTGCGGGTCAACAACGCTGCCTTCTCCTGGCATCCCGAGCAGGGCGGTTGGACCGACGCCGAGATCACCGAGCGGCGGGGTGAGGCATGGTTCGACCCCGAAGGGTTGTTCCTGGCCTTCGATCACACCGGTGAGAGACTGTTGGGGTTCCACTGGACCAAGGTGCATCTCGACAAGCCCGGTGTCGGTGAGGTTTATGTCGTCGGTGTCGACCCGGCAGCCCAGGGGATGGGTCTGGGGCGGACGCTGACGGTCATCGGAATGGCATGGCTGGCGCAGCGGCTGGGCGATGCGGCCGAGCCCACCGTCATGCTCTACGTGGAGTCCGACAACACCGCTGCGGTGCGCACCTACGAACGGCTGGGATTCACCGTGTACAGCACCGACACCGCGTATGCGGTCACTGCTTGACCGGGCTTCGGAGTCACTGCCTCTCCTCTACCGCGGCGGGAGTCCGGTGGATGAACCGTCCGCGCAGAGCCAGCGAGACATACACCAGGGCAACCAGGACGGGAACTTCGATGAGTGGACCGACAACCCCGGCCAGTGCCTGGCCGGAGGTGATGCCGAAGGTGGCGATGGCCACAGCGATCGCCAACTCGAAGTTGTTGCCTGCGGCGGTGAACGCCAGTGTGGTGGTGCGCTCGTAGCCCAGGCCGATGACCGCACCGAGGAGATATCCGCCGCCCCACATGATGGCGAAGTAGGCCAGCAGCGGCAGTGCGATCCGCGCGACATCCCAAGGGTTCGAGGTGATCTGGTCGCCCTGCAGCGCAAAAAGGATGACGATGGTGAACAACAGCCCGTAGAGCGCCCACGGTCCGATCTTGGGAAGGAAGCGAGACTCGTACCACTCGCGGCCCTTGGCTTTCTCTCCGAACCGGCGGGTCAGATATCCGGCCAGCAGCGGAATGCCGAGGAAGATGAGGACCGACTTGGCGATCTGCCACACCGAGGTGTCGATGGTGGTCTGCTCCAGCCCGAGCCATCCCGGCAGCACCGAAAGATAGAACCAGCCGAGGACCGCGAACATGAACACCTGGAACACCGAGTTGATCGCGACGAGTACGGCGGCGGCCTCCCGGTCGCCACAGGCGAGATCGTTCCAGATGATGACCATCGCGATACACCGGGCGAGCCCGACGATGATCAGGCCGGTGCGGTACTCCGGCAGGTCCGGAAGCATCAGCCACGCCAGGGCGAACATCAGCGCCGGGCCGAGAACCCAGTTCAGCACCAGCGACGCCGCCAACAGTTTGCGATCACCGGTGACCGTGTCGAGCCGGTCGTAGCGAACCTTGGCAAGCACCGGGTACATCATGACGAGCAGCCCGAGGGCGATGGGCAGGGAGATCCCGTCGAGTTCGACCACGCTCAGTGCGTTACCCAGGCCGGGGATCATTCGGCCGAGTAGCAGACCTGCGACCATGGCGACGCCGATCCACAGCGGCAGCAGTCGATCCAGGGTGGACAGCTTGGCAACGACGGGGTTGTGGGTATCGGTGGGTGCGCTCATGGCGCGGTCTCCTCGGTGCAGATGTCAGATGGCATGGTTGCTCCGCCCTCGGTCTGCAGGACAGCCGAAAGCCTTTGTAGCGCCGAGGGAATGATCCGGTAGTAGACCCACGAGCCTCGTCGCTCACTGTCCAGGATGCCCGCCGAACGAAGCACCTTGAGGTGATGGGAGATCGTCGGCTGAGACAGGTCGAACGGGCCGGAGATATCGCAGACGCAGGCTTCCCCACCGGAATGGCTCGCGATCAGGCTCAGCAGCCGCAGTCGGACGGGGTCGCCGATGGCCTTGAACATCTGGGCCAGGAAAACGCAGGTGGCTCCGTCGAGCGCTGCCCATTCGGAAGCAGGCAAAAATTCCACCGGATTAGACATTCATCTATATTGACACCTATCGAATCTGGCGGCAACGCGGTCGGTCCGGCTGATCGGTACTGTGACGGTGCTGCACGACGAGGGGGATCGCTGATGGTTGCCCGGTCGATCGCATTGTTCGTGGTGGCGGCGCTCTTCGAGATCGGCGGCGCCTGGCTGGTCTGGCAGGGGGTGCGGGAACACCGCGGCTGGATGTGGATCGGCTTCGGGGTTCTCGCACTGGGGGCATACGGCTTTGTCGCGACGCTGCAGCCGGACGCTTACTTCGGAACCTCAGCATCCTCGCCGCGTATGGCGGAGTGTTCGTCGCGGGCTCCCTGTTATGGGGCATGGCGCTCGATGGATTCCGACCGGACCGGTGGGACGTTGTGGGCGCAACGATCTGCCTGTTGGGGGTGGCAGTGATCATGTATGTGCCGCGCGCACACTGATCCGCTGCCGGCTCACGCCACTGCCCGCTGCCAGCAACGCCGCGACGGATGCAAGCGCGCCGAGCATCACGAACATCACGGCGTAGCCGCCGAGCATGCCGGCCAGAGCGGCGCCGATGAAAGGTCCCAGGGCGGTGGTGAGCATGACCGGTGCGGACAGGATGCCGCTGAGATGGCCGTAATGTTCTGGGCCCCAACGCTCGGTGACCGCAGTGGCCTGCAGCGGGGTCATCACACCGCGCGCCATGCCGGCGGCTACGGTCACTGCTACCAGAACAGTCAGTGAGGTGAAAACGCCGATCAACACCGTGGTGACGGCCACCGCCGCCATCACCAGGACGGTTCGCGGCACGACCGCGATCCGCCGGACCATCGTGCGGTATCCGAGCCGACCCAGGACCTGGCCGGCGCCCCCCAGTCCGAGGGCGAGCGCAGCGGCATCGGTGCTGATACCGCGCTGGTTCATCAGAGGCGCCAGGTTCACGATCACGGCGTAGGACGCGCAGGCCGCTACCGCGTAGGCGACGGTCAGGGCGACGAAGGGCCGGCTGCGGGCCGTTGTCGTGGGTGATTCAACCGGATGCAGTGATTCAACCGACGGCCAGCTGCGCCGCAAACCGAACGCGTGGGGCGGGAATGGTCACGATCGCCAGCACTCCGGCGGTCACCATGGTGACCAGACCGGCGTCCACCTCTGCGTGGGCCCGGGCGCCCAACGCGCCTCGTTGCGGCAAGGCGTCGGACTCGCCGCCGCCGAACACATCGCCGGCGGCCCCCGGCGGAGCACCCAGGTCACCCGGCGGGATGCTGCCGGGCCACCTCGGCCAGCTCGATCGCCGCCGTCATCGCCGAATGGCCACTGCCCACGATCACGACGTGCTTGTCACGCCATGCTGCTGACGTGTCGGGCGTGGGCGGCGCGTAGGTGACCAGCGATTCCGAGGCGGCATTCTTCTCGCCGAGAGCGGGAAGGCCGTCGGCGCCGGCTGGATTCGGCAGTGACCATGTGCCTGAGGCATCGACGACCGCGCGGGCGGAGACGGTCGTCTCCTGTCCCTCGTTGTCGACCACGTGGACGACAAACGGCGCTTCCTCCCGATCCTGGCTCAGGACGCGGTCGTGTCCGCGCCGCGAACCCCCCGTCACCCGAGTGCGATAGCGAATGCGATCACCGAGCGCCTCGGCCAGCGGCCGTAGGTAGCCGCCGATCCACTCTCCGCCGGTGGGTACCCCGACGTCGGCGCGGCTCATCCGGTGGGTGTCAGCAGCCGGGTGGCCGCGGCATCCACCAGCTCCGGCTACGGAGAAAAGGTACGCACGTGTGACCACTGGGTGACCGCCTCGGCCGGGCCGATTCCGGCCTCGAGCACCACCGGAGACAGACCCCGTTCGAGCAGATGGGCAGCCGCGGCCAGCCCCTGGGGGCCGGCGCCGATCACGACGACAGGCAAGTCGGACATCCCACTCCTCACATCGATGAACTTCGATGGGTTCTACCGTGCATAATCCATCGAAGTTTGTCAATATGTGTGGCATCATGGGTTTTCATGTCCAGTGCCGCGACGCCTGCTGGTCTCGACGATCTCGTGGCCTGCTGCTCACCTGCGACCGACGGCGTCCTCGGTGACGCCGCCGCCGAAAAGCTCGCCGCGGCCTTCAAGGCGCTCGCCGACCCGGCCCGGATCAAGCTGCTGTCGCTGATCGCCGCGGGGGAGGGCGGCGAGGCCTGCGTGTGCGACCTGACAGCTCCACTGGGCCTGAGTCAGCCGACGGTGTCACACCACATGAAACTGCTGGCCGCGGCCGGGTTGGTCGAGCGCGAGCAACGCGGCAAGTGGGCGTACTACCGTGTCAACTACGAGGCTTTGAAACGAATTTCGGCTGCAGTCGCGCTGCAATAATGAGTCTGAAGCGACGTG
>NZ_JBAUJB010000247.1:0-8642 GCF_049683355.1 Mycobacterium sp. | reverse complement strand
CCTAACAAACAGACACCAAAAACTGGCATCAAAAACAGTCACACCCCCAAACGGGAAAATGCAGGCATGACCAAAAAACAAACAAAAACCACCAAACACACTATTGAGTTCTCAAACAACACACCCGCCCAGCCGCGCCACCGAACCCGCGGCTAAAGCCGCGTTCTGGTAGTGCGGACGGTCAGGAAACCACCGAAGTGGTGCTTTCCCTCTGGGAGGCCGTCGCGCTCTGCGGGCTGGGCCCGCGCTGCGACGACTTCAACAAGTTACGTGAGGGAAAACTGAGAGTCAAATGGCCTGCTAGGGCGTGTTTTTCAACCTCGACCCCGCGTGCGCACCATGCGGTGCGTCGACTCCTGAACAAGCTCAACGGCGCTGCGCCCGGGATTGTTCCCGAACCACTCCGCAAGCCTGTGACCACAGCTTTCGCTGCAGTGAGTCATTCAACACGCTCGACGCCAGCGATATTCCGCTTGCCCCGGCGCAGCACCAGCCACTTGCCGTGCAGGAAGTCCGACGGCTGCGGAACCCAGTCGTCTGTGGCGATCTTCACGTTGTTGACCGAGACACCACCCTCGGCGATGGTCCGCCGGGCAGCACCCTTGCTCGCCGACAGTCCACTGGCGACCAGAAGATCGGTGATGGTGGCCGGACCGCCGGAGACGAACTCGGCCACCGACGCCTCGCGCAGCGCTGCGGACAGCGTGGCCTGGTCGAGTTGGCCGAGTTCCCCGCGCCCGAACAGGGCCTGGCTGGCGTGTTCCACCGCCGCCGTCGCCGCATCGCCGTGCACGAGGTCGGTGAGTTCCCGGGCGAGCCGCCGTTGCGCCGAGCGTTCATGCGGGCGATCGGCGGTAGCCTGCTCGAATTCGGCGATCTCGTCGGCGGACAGGAAGGTGAACCAGCGCAGGTACGGGATCACGTCCGCGTCCGCGGTGTTGATGAAGTACTGGTACCAGGCGTACGGGCTGGTCATGTCGGGGTCCAGCCACAGGCTGCCGCCGCCGGTGGACTTTCCGAATTTCTTGCCCTCGGAGTCGGTCACCAGCGGCGTGGTCAGCGCGTGCGCCGTGGCGCCGGCCTTCTGCCGGACCAGTCGCACGCCGGCGATGATGTTGCCCCACTGATCGGACCCGCCGATCTGCAGCGTGCACCCGTAGCGCTGATGCAACTCCAAAAAATCGTTGGCCTGCAGCAGCATGTAGCTGAACTCGGTGTAGGAGATCCCCTCGCCGTCGAGCCTGCGGCGCACCGTGTCGCGGTCGAGCATGACGTTCACCGAGAAGTGCTTGCCGATGTCGCGGAGGAACTCGATCGCGGAGAGTTCACCCGTCCAGGCCAGATTGTTGGCGACCACGGCCCCGGTGGGCGAGTCGTCGAACTCCACGAAGCGCTCCAACTGGCCGCGGATCCGTCCCGACCACTCGGCGACGGTGTCGGCGGTCTGCAGAGTGCGTTCCCCCACGTCACGCGGATCCCCGATCATCCCGGTGGCCCCGCCGGCGAGCACGATGGGTCGGTGACCGGCCCGCTGGAAGCGCCGTAGCGTCAGCAGCGGGATCAGATGCCCGGCGTGCAGGCTCGGCGCGGTCGGGTCGAAACCGGAGTACACCGTCACCGGGCCGTCGGTCAGCGCTGTAGCCAATGCCGCGCGGTCGGTGGACTGCGCGACGAGCTCACGCCATTCCAATTCGTCGAGGATGGAAGCCGCAGAAGTCACGAGCTCTGATCCTTCCGTACTAGTCGCTCTGTCCGGGAGTCGGTGCCCGGGGGCTGCGCCGATACGCCGACACCTCCGGGTGTCCTGCCAGCCACATCCGCCACGGTCTGTCGGCGGCCTTGCTGACGCCGACCCTGGGTCCCGTCATACCGGTCTGCCCCTCACCCAGCTCGAGCCGGACCTCAGCATGCGGATCACAGAGGTCGGTGCCGTTGTCCTCCATGGTGATCCCGAGTGCCGAGCACAGGTTGCCCGGCCCGCGCGCCAACCCGGGCGCACTGACCCGCTCCCCCCGCCGGACGCGGGCGGTCTCGGCGCCGGACTGGATCACCGCGGCTCGCAGCAGCACCGCACCTGCCACCCCGTCCGTCGCGCAGACCACGTTGGCGCAGACGTGGATGCCGTGGCTGCGGTAGGTGTAGAGCGATCCCGGTGGGCCGAACATCACCGCATTGCGCGGCCCCGGGCCCCGGAACGAATGCGCTGCGGCGTCGGGCCACGGTCCGTCCGCCGGTCCCCCGTACGCCTCCACCTCGACGATCACCGCGCTGACCTGGCGCCCGAACAGTACCGACCCCAGCAGCAGGTGCGCGGCTGCCAGCGGGTCGACCGCCAGACCCTCGACTGCCATCGCCGTCACTTTACGGACCGGTATTGACACCTCTTCGACCACGGCGCATATTTCATTTGATGATGACTTCATCGGACGATGAATTCCTGGGCGGCGCGCCTCCCGACGCCGTCGACATCAGGGATCTGCGGGTCGTCCGCGGTGGGCACGTGGCACTCGACGACGTCAGCGTGAAAGTGGCGCGCGGGGTGATCACGGGCGTGCTGGGAACGTCGGGCTGCGGAAAGACGACGTTGACGCGCAGCGTCGTCGGCACCCAGATCGTCGCAGGCGGATCGGTGACGGTACTGGGCAGCCCGGCGGGGTCGGCGGACCTGCGCCACCGCGTCGGGTACGTCACCCAGAACCCGACGATCTACTCGGATCTGCGGGTCCTGGACAACGTCCGCTACTTCGCTGCGCTCTGCGGCTCCGGCGCCCATGACGTCGACGACGTGATCTCCGCCGTCGGGTTGGAGGATCACCGCAAAGCCATGGCCGGCAACCTGTCGGGCGGTCAGCGCACCCGGGTCTCACTGGCATGCGCCCTGGTCGCCCACCCCGACCTGCTGGTCCTCGACGAACCGACCGTCGGCCTCGACCCCGTCCTGCGGGCTGACCTCTGGGAGCGGTTCTATCAGCTGGCGCGCGACGGCACCACGCTGCTGGTGTCCAGCCACGTCATGGACGAAGCCGACCACTGCGTGGACCTGCTTCTCATGCGTGACGGGCAGGTACTGGCCCAGAGCTCACCGACCCGATTGCGAACAGAGGCACAGAATGCCAGTCACTGGAGGAAGCGTTTCTGTCCATCATCCGGCGCGGCACCGCAGCAGGAGCAGCCTGAGCGCGCTGAACCCGCGCGGCTATCTCGCGACGACCACCCGGATCCTGCGACAGCTCGCCGGCGACCACCGCAGCGCCGCGATGATCCTGTTGGTCCCGAGCCTGATCATCACGCTGCTGTATTTCATGTTCGTCGAGGTGCCTCGCCGACCCGGTGAGCCGTCGCCGTTCAACTCCGCCTGCCTGATCATGCTCGGGGGTGTTCCCGCTGATCGTGATGTTCCTGATCACCTCGATCACGATGCAGCGGGAACGTGTGTCCGGAATTCTCGAACGAATCCTGACGACCCCGCTGCGTCGGCTCGACCTGCTCGCGGCCTACGGCACCGCCTTCTCCGTGGCCGCGGCCGCGCAGGCCACCCTGGCGTGTGTGGTGTCGTTCTGGTTTCTCGGACTCGACACCGCAGGCAGCCCCGGGTGGGTGTTCCTGATCGCGATCGCCAACGCCGTCCTCGGTGTCGGACTCGGCCTGCTGTGCAGTGCATTCGCGCGCACCGAGTTCCAGGCCGTCCAGTTCATGCCGCTGCTCATCGCGCCCCAACTGCTGCTGTGCGGGATCATCGTCCCGCGTGGGCAACTCCCCGAATGGCTGCAGTGGATCAGCAACGCGCTCCCGGCCAGCTACGCTCTTGAGGCGCTACAGGAGGTCGGTGCACACCCGGAGCTGACGTCGGTCGCCCTGCGAGACATCGTGGTGGTCATCGGGTTCGCGGTGCTCTCCCTCGGCCTGGCCGCTGCGACCCTACGGCGAAGGACACCCTAGACAGATTGACGACCAACCCGGAGCGTAAGCGTCCCGGGCGGCCACCCGGCGCCTCGGACACCCGCGATCGTATTCTCTCGAGTGCGCGTGACCTGTTCGCTCGCAATGGAATCGACAACACCTCGATCCGGGCCATTGCTGCCGGCGCGGGCGTGGATCCGGCTCTGGTTCACCACTATTTCGGTACCAAGACCCAGCTGTTCGCCGCGGCGATCCAGATCCCGATCGACCCGATGACGATCATCGGACCGTTGCGTGAGGTGCCCGTCGAGCAGATCGGCCGGGTGCTGCCGTCGCTGCTGCTACCCATCTGGGACTCTGAGCTGGGCAAGGGCTTCATCGCCACCCTGCGGTCGATACTGGCCGGCAGCAACGTCTCCGATGTCTCGCTGTTCCGGGCTTTCCTGCAGGACGTGATCACCGCCGAGGTGGGTAGCCGCGTCGACGATCCGCCGGGAAGCGGGCGGATCCGGGTGCAGTTCGTGGCGTCGCAGTTGGTCGGCATCGTGATGGCCCGATACATCCTGGAGCTCGAGCCGTTCAAATCGCTTCCGGTGCAACAGGTCGTCGACACCGTCGCGCCGAACCTCCAGAGGTACCTGACCGGCGACCTGCCGAATCTGGCCTAAGACGACCCGGCCGCAGCGAGCAGCCGGTGATGCTCGTCGTCGTCGACTGTGACCGCCTCATCGACGAGGAGGACAGGGATGCCGTCGTCGATGCGGTAGCTGCGTCGCAGACGCGGGTTGTAGAGCTGGCCGTCGACATACAGGAGCGGGCCCCGATCGGCGGGGCAGACCAGGATCGAGAGGAGTTGGGCGTCCAACTCTCAGCGACCGGGCATCGGGAAGATCGGGGCGTCGTCTCGGATCATCGGGTTGCCCCCACCCCAACTCGGCCCCATCGGCGCATGCGGGCTACCCGGCGTGGCCACCGGCGGCGCGCCCGGGGCGGGCGCCTGCACGCCCTGCCGGGAGAACTGCTTGCGCTGGTCGACCAGCGTCGCCTGCAGCGCGTCGATCAGAGGTTTCTGGTTGGGCCGCGCCTCGAGGCCCGCCGCCAGCGCCCGGGTGCTGGAGATCGACGGTCGGATCCCGCGCGATCGCAGCGTGATCACCTGCTCGATCAGCTTGGACACTTGGCCGCCGCCGGAGCCCGTCTGATATTCCTGGGAGATCATCATCAGGATCTGGTCGGGCGACACCGCCGCCCTGTTCTCGGTGGTCGGCTCGGCAGGTTGGGCGGGCTGGGCGCCCGCGACCGGAGCAGCGACACCCGACACGAGGCCGCCGACCAGCGCTGCGCCTACCAGCGCGGTCGCCGTCGAGCGGCGCCAGATTCGTGGTGACATCGATCCTCCTCGTGGAAAAACAGCCAGCGCGAGCCTAACAGTGCAACCACCGCCGGGCATCACTCCTGACTGCCGACGATCTCGCTGCGCACCGCAACGGTCAACCGCTTGTACCGATGGGTATCGGGGTCTCGGTACCAGGCGTTACGCGACGCTTTCGGGATGCCCTGCTGCTGCAGCGGACCGGTCAGCGGCCGGCAGGTCGCGGACAGCGTCATCTCGGCGGCCACGTGCACGATGTCCGGCGCCTCGCCCACCGGCAGTTCGGCCAGCCCCTCTGACAGGTCGGCGGAGGGCACACTGCCTCCGGGCCGCAGAGCGAGGGCGGTCACCGCGAGGATCTCAGCGCCGGTGTCGACACCGGAGGTGACGGCCATGTCGACTGCACCCAACCGGCCGACCGCATCGTTGACCGTCGCGGCGAACACCGGCCCGCGAGCCGTGTGGATCACCGCGTCGCGGTTGTCGACCAGCCAGTAGTCCCCGTCTTCATCGCGGCGGAACAGATACTCGGTGGACACCCAGGTGTCGGCGGGCGCGAACACCCCCCTCTTAACCGAGGCCAGCGGATCGACCGGGCCGCGGGGGTGCGCCAGCAGCACGCCGACCTCGTCGGTGTCGGCCAGTCGGACGAATCCCCGATCGTCTTCGAGGATCAGGTTGTCCTCGGGGTCGTAGGCGGCCAGCGCGATCTCACCGCCCCCGGGCAGGGGCCGGCCTTTGCTGCCGATCTTGGCGCCTGCGACGTTGGCCAGCACGGCCTGGCCGTCGGTGGTCGCGAAGAACTCGACGACCTGTGCGGGGCCGAACACCTCCACGACGCGCTTCCAGAGGCCCGCGGGCATTCCGGACCCGATGAACAGCCGGACCGAATGAGAGCCGGTGAGTGAGAACGACGGATCGTCGATGACTTCCCGCAGCATCGCCCAGGTGTAGGACACCACGGTCACGCCGTACTGACGGATCTCCTGCAGGAACCGTTCCGGACAAGGGCCCCGCGACAGCGCGACACGGGCACCACCGACGACCGCACCCCCGAGGCTGACCAGCAGGCCTGACTGATGATGCAGCGGGGTGAGGCAGTAGACGGTGTCACTGCGGCCGAGGTTGGCCGCGGAGGCGGTGCCGAACGCCGACAGCGCCCACCGGTAGTTGGTGATCTGGCGGGCGATCAGTTCGCCGCTGATGCTGCTGAACCCGATGAACGCCAGGTCCCGGGCAAGGCCCGGGTTGGGCCGGTACCAGCCGGGCAGGTCCACCTGGTCCGGGTCGATCTTCTCCATGTCCACGACGTCGGCGGCGTCGCCCAGGTGCAGGTCACGGGCTTCACCGCCGCCGAGCACCAGCACCCGCATGTCCAGGGCGCGGGCGGCGTCGAGGTTGCTCGGGTCGGTGATGATCTCCGACACCGCACCGAGGCGGGCGGCCGTCGCCAGATCGGCGTCGGGGGGCATCAGCACTGCGACCGCCCCCAGCCGCGACAGGGCCGCGATGGCCACCAGCGCGCTGGGCCGGGTCTCCATCAACACACCGACGCGGGCGCCCTGCCGTACCCCCACCCCGATCAGGCCCCGAACGACGTTGTTGATCCGCCGGTCGACAGCCTCGTAGGTGTGCACCCGGCCGTCGAACAGCAGCGCCTCCCCGTGTGGTGCGTCCCGCGCCTGCTCGGACATGATGCGGCCCAACGAGATCCTGGTGTGGTCGTTGACCTGACCCAGTCGGGCCAGCCGGGGCAACGTGCGGGCGGTCTCCACGGCGAGCGTGCGTGCCGATTTGTTCGCGGCAACCAGTGCACCGGCCGCCGACCGGGCCAGGCTGAACGCCATCTCGGTGGCGGCGGCGGTGCTGTGCGCCACCCGTGAGGTCAACGACACTCCGCTCTCGGTGTTCTCCGACGGCTGCAGCGGCATCGGCGACACACCCTCGGGCATCTCGCCGCCGCCGTCGAGCCAACGCACCCAGGCGGCGACGGCGGGCCAGGTCTGGGTCGCCGCCTTCGATCCGACGACAAGGCCGAAATGGCCTGCACGGATCAGGAATTCGTAGACGTCGGCCTGCGGGGCGGCCCGTTTGATGCCGCGCACCGAAGCCGGCTGGCCGATGTCGTCGACCTCTCCAATGACCGCGAGCACCGGACAGTCGATGTCGGACAACGTCACCAGGTCACCGTGGATGGAGAAGCCGCCGGTCATCATCCGGTTGTGGGCGATGAACTGTTTGAGCAGTTCGGAGATCGCCGGACCCGACCAGGCGATCCATCCCTCGGATGCCAGGAAGCGGCGCTGCTGCTCGCGCGGCAGCAGTGCTTCCCTGTCGTGCAGCTGACGTAGGAAATCCAGCCGCGACTGGGCGGTCTTGATCGGGTCGAGCATCTGGAACCCGGTGCGCGCCAGCCAGCCGGGGATGTCGATGCGGCTGAAGACGTGATCGGCCATGAAGTCGGCGGCGGCCGGCACCAGGCTCGCGGGCAGGTTCATCGGCAACGCGGCGAGGGTGTCGACCGGCGAGCCGAACCCGATGATGCTGGCCAGGTCCTTGGACCGGCGGTAGGCGGCGGTCTGATAGGCGAACATCCCGCCCTGCGAATAGCCGGCCAGGTGGACGTCGCGGCCGGTCACCAGCTTGATCGTGTCGATGGCCTCGCTGAGCGCCACGACGTGGTCGGCGAGGTTGCGCTGCATGCCGCCCTCGATCTTGTCGGGCGAGCCGAAGTCGATGACCCACGGGTCGACCCCGGCCTTGTGCAGGATCCCGACCGCGCCCTCGTCGCGGGTGACGTCCCACATATCGGCCGACATCATCATCGGGTGCACCATCAGCACCGGAGGTCCGGCGGGCTTGGCACCCGGACGGCTGTCGGGCGGGAAGTAGCGCCGCAACCGGTACATCGGGACGCTCTCGATGATCTGGAACGGCGACGGAACCGCGCCGGTCTCCAGCCCGCCGTAACGCAGTACCTCGAGACCGTTCTGCGCGGTGGCCACAAGACGCCCCACAGGCCCGGTGATCGCCGAGAGGTCCACCACGCCGAACTTCCCTCCCACGGATTCCAACACCACCGTTGCCGAGGTCATCATGACACAACGGTGATGACGGTCCGCCGCGATCGGCGGGGTGGGTCAGCGCGCTTAGTGGTCTCGCTCGTAAGTTCCTCGGGGGTCATGCTGCGCGGGGCTGGGCGGGGTCGTGCTGGGACTCTGGTGTGTGGTTGTCGAGCCTGTTGAGCAGGTCGTCGAGGTCGGTGGTGGTGAACTTCCATTTGAATGGCGCAGCGGTCTGGTTATAGCGGGCCTCGAAGTGGTTGAGCCGGTCGATGACCTCGTCGAGTTTGGTGAAGTCGTTGGGCGCC
>NZ_JBAUJB010000246.1:0-1563 GCF_049683355.1 Mycobacterium sp. | reverse complement strand
ATCCGCCAGTGGGCGATGAAGTTCTATCCCGACGGCAGGGGCGGAAGCGCCGCCGAACTGGCCGCCGCCGACAGCAGATGACCACTCCAGAAAGGCATTCCATGAGTCCCATCAAGGTGTTCCAGGTCGCCACCGGCAACGTCGGCTCCGAGATGATCAAGCGGATTGCCACCCAGCCCGACGTCGACCTCATCGGTGTGCACTGCTATTCGCCCGACAGGATCGGCAGGGATGTCGGCGAGCTGGTCGGGTTGGCGCCCAACGGTGTGACGGCGACCGGCACGATCGAGGAGATCATCGCCGCGAAACCCGATGTGCTCACCTTCCACGGGGTGTTCCCGGACGAGGACCTCTACGTTCGGGTGCTCGAGGCAGGGATCAACATCGTCACCACCGCCGACTGGATCACCGGGTGGCACCGTGACCGCAACCACCCGCACCACTCCGGCAAGCCGGTGACCCAGCTGCTCCAAGAAGCCTGCGAGAAGGGCGGTTCGACGTTCTACGGGACCGGCATGAATCCCGGCGTCAACCAGATCCTCGGCGTCGTCTGCTCGGCGGACGTCGCCGAGATCGAGAACGTCACGACGATCGAGTCGGTCGACGTGTCCTGTCACCACTCCAAGGACACCTGGATCGAGGTGGGTTACGGCCACCCCGTCGACGATCCGGAGATCCCGGGGAAGCTGGAGAAGTACACCCGGGTGTTCGCCGACAGCGTGCTGATGATGGCCGACTGCTTCGACCTCGTACTCGACGAGGTCAAGTTCAGCTACGAACTCGGCGCCTGCACCAAGGATGTCGACCTGGGCTGGTATCAGCTGCCGAAAGGCTCGCTGGGCGGCAACTACATCAAATACCAGGGCATCGTCGACGGTGTGCCGCGCGTCGAGACCCATCTCGAATGGCAGATGACCCCGCACACGGATCCGAGTTGGGACATCAAGGGCTGCTACATCACCCAGATCAAGGGTGACCCGAACATCTACAACAAGCACATGATCTTTCCGAAGCCGGGAGTCGACCTGTCCGACCCCGCCAACTTCGCCTCCATCGGCATGACCGTCACCGGCATGCCGGCGCTGAACTCGATCAAGTCGGTGGTGGCCGCGCCGCCGGGGATCATCACCAGCGCCGACCTGCCGCTGCGGGGATTTGCCGGCCGGTTCAAGCTCTAGGACGCCGAGTCGGGACACTCGGGTCGAGATCGACAACACGGCTGTGAATGGCGTGACGCCAAACGTCCCGACCAGCCGTGATGTCAATCTGGCGCGTTGATCGCCTAGGTCGAATGTGGGTCCCGGGCAGCCCGCCGGCTTTTGTCGGTGGTCGAATGTATGTTCGAATCATGTCGGGTACCGGGACGGTGGTGCAGGAGGCGGTGACCGCGTTGCGGGCTGCTTTTGATGCGGTGGCCGCCTGCGATATCGACTTGTTGACCCGTGCTGAGCTGGTCGATTCGCTCGATGAGTTGGAGACGCTGACATGTCAGTTGCCGGGGTTGCGGGATCGGCTGTTGGCCCGGTTGCAGGTCGAGGCGACCCCGCAGCAGCTGGGCGCCAA
>NZ_JBAUJB010000245.1:0-3197 GCF_049683355.1 Mycobacterium sp. | reverse complement strand
AGCGCACGGCCGAGCGAAGAAAGTCGTCGGTCGAAACCTCTAGGATCGGCAGAAGGGGATTGATGGTGCCAGTGTTGGCCATGGAGGCCCCGTGGCGTCCGGTGCTTTCGCCGGACGTTTTTGGCGGCGCCGCGACAGAAGGGACGGTGTTCCCCACGATGACCGACACCGATGGGTTGGCTTCCGAAGCGACCTTGACAGACACAGCCGAGCCGGTGGAGACCGATGCCGAGCTGACCGCCCGTTTCGAGCGTGATGCGATCCCGATGCTCGATCAGCTCTACGGCGGTGCGTTGCGGATGACCCGCAACCCCGCCGACGCCGAGGATCTGCTGCAGGAAACGATGGTGAAGGCCTACGCCGGGTTCCGTTCGTTCCGGGAGGGCACGAATCTCAAGGCGTGGCTGTATCGCATCCTCACCAACACCTACATCAACAGCTACCGCAAGAAGCAGCGTCAGCCCGCTGAGTATCCGACCGAGGAGATCACCGACTGGCAGTTGGCGGCCAACGCCGAACACACCTCCACGGGGTTGCGTTCGGCCGAGGTCGAAGCACTGGAATCGATGCCCGACAGTGAGATCAAGGAAGCGCTGCAGGCGCTGCCCGAGGATTTCCGGATGGCGGTGTACTACGCCGACGTCGAGGGCTTCCCCTACAAGGAGATCGCCGAGATCATGGACACACCGATTGGGACGGTGATGTCGCGGTTGCACCGCGGCAGGCGCCAGCTACGCGAGTTGTTGGCCGGGGTGGCCCGCGATCGCGGGTATCTCCGGGGCCAGCAGTCCGACGCGCCTGAGGAGGTTTCGTCATGAGCGGCACCGATTCGACCGGGGACTCGGGTTCCGAGGAGCGGTGGACCCCGCCGATCGGCCCGGTGGACCCCGAGCATCCCGAGTGCGCCGCCGTGATCGCGGAGGTGTGGACGCTGCTCGACGGTGAGTGCACCGTCGAGACGCGGGACAAGCTGCGTCAGCACCTCGAGGAGTGCCCGACGTGCCTGAGGCACTACGGGATCGAGGAGCGGGTCAAGAAACTGATCGCCGCCAAGTGCAGCGAGCGTGCCCCGGAGGGCCTTCGTGAGCGGCTGCGCATCCAGATCAGCCGCACCACGATCATCCGCGGCAGCTAGCGCACCGACTTCGAACCGGCGTTGGGCCGCTTGCCGTGGTTGGCCTTCGAGTGCTTGCGGTCGCGCTTCTTACGGCCACGTTTGGCCATGGTGTACCTCCAGCTAGTCGGTGGGTGGTTGTCCCGCGCGGGCGGGAGCGTTTATCCATTGTCGCATGCGGAACCGACACCGGTTTTCGCGGCGGCGGGGGACGCGGGTCCTGCGCGAACCGCGTCCGCTCCGCACTTCGGCCCGTCATCGTGGTTCCATAGGTTGTGGTTCGATAGGACGCGACAGCACCAGCGGTGGATGAGTGGGGTGAAGATGGCCGAGGACGTTCGCGCCGAGATCGTGGCCAGTGTGCTCGAGGTCGTGGTTCACGAGGGCGATCAGATCGGTGAAGGCGACACCCTGGTGCTGCTGGAGTCGATGAAGATGGAGATCCCCGTGCTCGCCGAGGTCGCCGGGACGATCAGCAAGGTCAGCGTGTCGGTGGGAGACGTCATCCAGGCCGGCGACCTCATCGCGGTCATCAGCTAAGCACCCCTTGAGCTGGACCGACCCGACTACGAACGCAGTAGGCGATGTCCACCCTCGGTGACCTCCTCGCCGAGCACACCGTCCTGCCCGGCAGTGCCGTCGACCACCTTCACGCTGTGGTGGGGGAGTGGCAGCTGCTGGCCGACCTGTCGTTCGCCGACTATCTGATGTGGGTGCAGCGCGACGACGGGCAGGTCGTCTGCGTAGCCCAGGTGCGGCCCAACACCGCAAGCACGGTGCTGCTGGCCGATGCCGTCGGAACACTCGCCGAACGCGAGGACATGCCGATCGTCGCCGCGGCCTTCCAATCCGGCGCCATCGGCCGCGCCACCGTCGAGGGACGAAACGGTTCACCCGGCCTGAACGTCGAGGCCGTTCCGGTGCGGCAGGGCAGCGACGTCGTCGCCGTGCTCACCCACCAGACGTCATTGGCGCCGCGACAGGCCAGCCCGCTGGAGACCGCGTACGTCGCCTGCGCCGGTGACCTGCTCAACATGCTGTCCGAAGGCACCTTCCCCAACGTCGGTGACCTCGCGATGTCGCGATCGAGCCCCCGGGTGGGTGACGGCTTCATCCGGCTCGACGAGACCGGGGTGGTGACCTTCGCCAGCCCGAACGCCATCTCGGCATATCACCGGATGGGGCTGGCGGCCGAACTCGGCGGCCACAACCTCGTCACCGTCACCCGCCCGCTGATCTCCGATCCGTTCGAAGCCCAGGAGCTGGCCAACCACGTCCGCGATTCGCTGGCCGGTGGATCCAGCATGCGGATGGAGGTCGACGCCGGCGGTGCGGCGGTCCTGCTGCGCACCCTGCCGCTGGTCGTGCATGGCGAAGCGGTGGGCGCCGCGGTGCTGATCCGCGACGTCACCGAGGTCAAGCGCCGGGATCGGGCGCTGTTGTCCAAGGACGCCACCATCCGCGAGATCCACCACCGGGTGAAGAACAACCTGCAGACCGTCGCCGCGCTGCTGCGTCTGCAGGCACGCCGCACCAACAACGCCGAGGGCCGCGAAGCCCTCCTCGAATCGGTGCGTCGGGTGTCGTCGATCGCGCTGGTGCACGATGCGCTGTCGATGTCGGTCGACGAGGAGGTCAATCTCGACGCGGTGATCGACCGGATTCTGCCGATCATGAACGACGTCGCGACGGTCGATGCCCCGATCCGGATCAACCGGGTGGGAGAGCTGGGCGTGCTCGACGCCGACCGCGCCACCGCGTTGGTCATGGTCATCACCGAGTTGGTGCAGAACGCGATCGAGCACGCCTTCGACGAGAGCACCGCGCAGGGCTGCGTCTCGATCCGGGCCGAACGCTCCGCACGCTGGCTCGACGTCGTGGTCCACGACGACGGGCGCGGCCTGCCCGAGGGCTTCAGCCTGGAGAAGTCCGACCGTCTCGGGCTGCAGATCGTGCGCACGCTGGTGTCCGCGGAACTGGACGGATCGCTGGGCATGCACGACGCCGAAGCCGGCGGCACCGACGTGATTCTGCGGGTGCCGATCGGCCGGCGGGGCCGCACGAATCAATATTGACGGTCACC
>NZ_JBAUJB010000244.1:0-3797 GCF_049683355.1 Mycobacterium sp. | reverse complement strand
GCCGGCCCGCGGCGAAGTCACGGTCACGGTATCGGTCGAGGTGAACGCCGCGGTGTACGACAGGTAGGTGAGCATAGCGGAAGCTAGGATGAGCGCCGCCAGAATCACCGCCGCTATCCTGACGTGGCTTCGTTTGGAGTCTGTGATCGCCATTTGCCTTAACCGGAGAGATTGAAGTTACCGGACGCGCCATATGCGGCGAATGATATCGCCAATGTGATGACGACCACAACGACCAGTGACGTGCGCACCGCCTGCCCGACCGCGATGCCGACGCCGACGGGCCCGCCAGATGCGTTGTATCCGTAGTAGGCATGCACCAGCATCACGCCGAAGGACATGACAATCACCTGGAGGAACGACCACAGCAGATCGGTTGGTACCAAGAAGGTGTTGAAGTAGTGGTCGTAGAGCCCCGCGGATTGTCCATTGACGTACACGGTTATAAAGCGCGCAGCGAAGAACGCGGCGAGCACCGACAGCGAATATAGCGGGATGATCGCGACAAGACCGGCGACCAGTCGGGTGGATACCAGATAGGAGACCGAATGGACCGCCATCGCCTCGATCGCGTCGATCTCCTCGGCAACGCGCATCGCACCCAGCTGAGCGGTACTACCGGCGCCAATGGTGGCAGCCAGTGCGATACCGGCGATTATGGGAGCGACGATACGCACGTTGATGAACGCGGAGAGAAACCCGGTCAGTGCCTCGATACCGATATCGCCGAGCGAGGAGTAACCCTGCACGGCGATAACGCCGCCGGACGCCAGAGTAAGCAATGCTGCGACGCCGACGGTTCCGCCGATGATCACCAGCGCGCCCGCCCCCATCGTCATCTCGGCGATCAGTCGTATCGTCTCTTTTCGGTACCGCGTGACCGCGTTCGGCAGGTAGCGCATCGACTTGCCGTAGAACAACGCCTGCTCACCGAAGGTGTCGACCGCCCGGAGTAGTGCGGAACCCAGGTGGCGCAAACGTATGGACGTGTCGTAGCTCATTATCGGTTGCTCACCGGGCCAACACGGAGACGCCGATTGCGGTCATGAAAACGTTGATTACGAACAGGCAGATAAAGGCGTAGACGACAGTCTCGTTGACGGCCTCTCCGACACCTTTCGGCCCTCCTTTGACGGTCAGGCCGCGGTAACATCCTACGAGCCCAGCGCAAACGCCGAATAGGAGGGCCTTGACCTCGGCGAGGACCAGTTCCCCGAGGCCCGTCAGCAGCGTCAAGCCATTGACGAACGACCCGGGGTTAACCCCCTGTACCATCACTGAGAACACATAGCCGCCGGATAGTCCGATCGCGCACACCAGCCCGTTCAGCAGCAACGCTACAAACGTCGATGCCAGGACGCGAGGTACCACCAACCGCTGGATCGGATCGATGCCGAGAACTCGCATAGCATCGATCTCTTCGCGGATGGTGCGTGCCCCGAGATCGGCGCAGATCGCGGTGGCTCCCGCGCCTGCCACCACGAGCACCGTCACAACTGGGCCAAGCTGAGTGATGGTGCCAAACGCGGTACCGGCACCCGAAAGGTCAGCGGCCCCGATCTCGCGAAGCAGGATGTTCAGCGTGAACGACACCAGCACGGTAAAAGGGATCGCAACCATCAGCGTCGGTATCAAGGAAACCCGGGCAATCATCCACGTCTGCTCCAGGAACTCCTGAAACTGGAACGGCCGCCGGAAGCTCGCGCGGAGAGTGCCCCAAGACAGGTCCACGAACCCACCTACGGCGCGTACTGGAACCGCGAACTGTTCCATCAAGTCTGCGAGCTCCTAGTTCCGGCGGCGGTGGGAGCTATCTTCTTGAAGGTACTGTCCCCGAGCCAATCGTCAATTAGACCAAGCGTCACAGTGTCGATCTCTTCGACTTCGTTGATCTGTTTGACTTCAGAGACCTCTTGTCGCATAGAGAGGCACCCACCTTGGTGTTCCCGACAGTTCCCCAGCCAGGAGGTGCCAACTGTTGTCTCGGCCGAGCGCCGAGTTCACTACGTCGGCCACAGCTGCCGAGCTTGGTCCTGGACTGGAGCGCGGCTAAAGGCACTTACTCACTCGGCCCTTGCCGGTGTAATCCACCTGCCAGTGCTTGATGCCGTTGAGCCAACCGGACTTGAGCCGCTCCGGTTCGCCGATCGGCTTGAGGTCCGGCATGTAGTCGGCAACGGCGTTAAAGATGAGGTTGATGGTCATTCGCGCCAAGTTGGCGCCGATGCAGTAGTGGGCGCCGGTGCCGCCGAAGCCGACGTGCGGGTTGGGGTCCCGCAGGATGTCGAAGTTGTACGGGTTGTCGAAGACGTCCTCGTCGAAGTTGGCCGACCGGTAGGACATCACGACTCGTTGCCCCTTCTTGATCGTCACGCCACCGAGCTCGACGTCATCGAGGGCGGTGCGCTGAAACGCCGATACTGGGGTGGCCCAACGGATGATCTCATCGGCGGCGGTCGAGGGGCGTTCCTTCTTGAAGAGTTCCCACTGGTCGGGGTTCTGCGAGAACGCGATCATTCCGTGAGTGATCGAGTTACGGGTGGTCTCGTTGCCGGCCACCGCGAGCAAGATCACGAAGAAGCCGAATTCGTCGTCGGATAGCTTCTCCCCCTCGATGTCGGCCTCGATCAGCGCTGTGACGATGTCCTCGGTCGGGTTCTTGCTCCGCTCGTCGGCCATCTGCATGGCGTATGTGATCATTTCCATCGACGACTGTGCCGGATCGACATCGGCGAACTCGGGGTCCTCGCCGCCGGTCATCTCGTTCGACCAGCGGAACAGCTTGTCGCGGTCGCCCGGGGGCACCCCGAGCAGGCCGGCGATGGCCTGTAGCGGCAGCTCACACGAGACTTGCTCGACGAAGTCGCCGGAGCCCTCGGCCGCGGCGGTCTTGGCGATGTTCTGGGCGCGCTGCGCGAGTTCCTCCTCGAGCCGTCCGATGGCGCGGGGCGTGAAGCCGCGGGAGATGATCTTGCGCAGCCGGGTGTGGTGCGGCGCGTCCATGTTGAGCAGGATGTTGCGCTGCACTTCGATGATCTCGCGTGTCATCTCCTGCGGCCAGACCGGGATGACCCCGTTCTGCCAGCTGGAGAACACATCGCTGCGCCGCGACACCTCCTTGACGTCTGGATGCTTGGTCACGAGCCAGTAACCCGTGTCGCCGAAGCCGCCCGTTCCGCCGGGGACGTCGACCCAGTGAATAGGCTCTGCCCTACGCAGCTCGGCGAGCTCCGCAACGGGTAACCCCGCCAGGTTGACGTCGGGGTCGAGGAAGTCGAAGCCGATCGGAACAATGGGGGGTGGCATGGAGTGCGCTCCTTAATTGCAACGTGTTCTAGTTGCAGTAAAACATACTTGAGACCCCAGGTGTCACCATCAGCGGTCAACCCCAGAAGGGCAGGTCATCTTCCACGCCGATCGCGGCACCCAATACACCTCCGGGCAGCTCGCCCGGTTCGCCCGCGGCCACGACATCGCCCAATCGATCGGCCGGACCGGGGTGTGGGATAACGCTCAGGCCGAATCTTTCTGGAGCACACTGAAATCGGAGTTCTACGACCGCCACACCTGGCCGACCAAGGCAGCTGCTAGGCTCGCGGTCGGCAACTGGATCGAACGGGTCTACAACCGCCGACGACGGCACTCGAAGATCGGCATGATCAGCCCAGTTGAGGCCGCCACCGTCTTGCGTGAGATCACTTCTCCGTCGTCGCGCAGATCGGCCAGGATCCGCGGTGAGCCGTACACCTGATCGGAGGCGTCGTGGAACCCCTTGACCTTGGCGTCGATGGCCTCAC
>NZ_JBAUJB010000243.1:0-27051 GCF_049683355.1 Mycobacterium sp. | reverse complement strand
GCGTCCAAGCACTCGGCGGAGCCAAAAACCACGCCGTGATCCTGCCCGACGCCGACCTCGACCTGGCCGCCGACGCCATGGTCAACGCCGGGTTCGGCTCGGCCGGGGAACGCTGCATGGCCATCTCCGCATGTGTGGCCGTCGGCCCGATCGCCGACGACCTGGTCGCCAAGATCGCCGAGCGGACCACACCGCTCAAGATCGGCGACGGCACCAAGGATTCCGACATGGGCCCCCTGGTCACCCGAGCCCACCGCGACAAGGTCGCCGGCTACATCGACGCCGGCGAAGCCGACGGCGCCAAGGTCGTCGTCGATGGCCGCACCATTTCCGAGGACGGCGGCGACAGGGCCTCCAGTGGCTTCTGGCTCGGCCCCACCCTGCTCGACAATGTCACAGCCGAGATGAGCGTCTACACCGACGAGATCTTCGGACCCGTGCTCTCCGTCGTACGCGTCGAGACCTACGACCAAGCCCTGGACTTGATCAATACCAACCCCTACGGCAACGGCACAGCCATCTTCACCAACGACGGCGGCGCCGCCCGACGCTTCCAAAACGAAGTCCAGCTCGGCATGGTCGGCATCAACGTCCCCATCCCCGTCCCCATGGCCTACTACAGCTTCGGCGGCTGGAAGAACTCCCTGTTCGGCGACGCCCACGCCCACGGCACCGACGGCGTCAACTTCTACACCCGCCAAAAAGCCATCACCCAACGCTGGCTCGACCCCTCCTCGCGCGTCTCTGGCGGCATCAACCTCGGCTTCCCCGAGAACGCCTGATCAGCCCCCGCGAGAGTACGGTTTGTCACACATCAACCAGATAGGTCTTCACGGTCATGACTGTGCTGAACGAAACCACCCAGCTGCCCAATGGTCTGAGCGTCGAGGCGGCCCGCGCCGAGGCCGCTCGCACCTACGAGCTCGATCGCGCCCATGTGTTCCATTCGTGGTCCGCCCAGGCCGACATCTCACCGATGACGATCGTGGCGTCCGAGGGCTGTCACGTCTGGGACGGTGACGGCAACCGGCTGCTCGACTTCTCCTCGATGCTGGTGAACACCAACATCGGCCACCAGCATCCCAAAGTTGTTGGTGCCATTGCCGATCAGGCGGCGAAGCTCTGCACGTTGGCACCCCAGCATGCCAACGATGCCCGCTCCGAAGCCGCCCGGCTGATCGCCGAGCGGACGCCGGGTGACCTCGACAAGATCTTCTTCACCAACGGCGGCGCCGACGCCGTCGAGCACGCGGTGCGGATGGCCCGTCTGCACACCGGCCGGTACAAGGTGTTGGCACGCTACCGCTCGTATCACGGCGGTACTGAGACCGCGATCAACCTGACCGGTGATCCGCGTCGCTGGCCCAACGATCACGGCAATGCCGGCGTCGTGCACTTCTTCGGTCCGTTCCTCTACCGGTCGCAGTTCCACGCGACCACCGAGGCGGAGGAGTGTGAGCGCGCACTGAGCCACCTGCACGACCTGATCCGGATGGAAGGCCCGTCGACCATCGCGGCGATCATCCTGGAGTCCATACCCGGCACCGCGGGCATCATGGTGCCGCCGCCCGGCTACATCGCCGGAGTGCGGGCGCTGTGCGACGAGTACGGCATCATCTTCATCGCCGACGAGGTGATGGCAGGTTTCGGCCGCAGCGGAAAGTGGTTCGCGATCGACCATTTCGACGTCACACCGGATCTGCTGACCTTCGCCAAGGGCGTCAACTCCGGCTATGTCCCGCTCGGTGGGGTGGCGATCAGCCCCGCGATCGCCGACACCTTCGCCCATCGTGCCTACCCGGGCGGGCTGACGTACTCCGGGCATCCGCTTGCCACCGCCGCCGCCGTCGCGACCATCAACGCGATGGCCGACGAGGGCATCGTCGAGAATGCCGCAAGGATCGGCAGTGAGGTCCTGGGACCCGCGCTGCGCGAGATGGCCGGGCGGCACCGCTGCGTCGGTGAGGTGCGCGGTGCCGGCGTGTTCTGGGCGGTCGAACTCGTTGCCGACCAGCAGACCCGGGAGCCGCTGGCACCGTACGGCAGTTCCAGTGCCGCGATGAACTCCGTTATCGCAGAATGCAAGAAGTTCGGATTGCTTCCGTTCGCCAACTACAACCGCATCCACGTGGTGCCACCGTGCATCGTCACCGAGGAACTGGCCCGGGAGGGCGTCGCGATCCTGGATCGCGCCCTGGACGTCGCGGACGCGGCGCTGAACTCCTAAGCGCCCAGCTCGCCGGAGATTCCGCGCTCGAGGGCGACTCGGGCGCGTTCGGGCAGCACGACCAGGCCGTCGAGCTCCCGCCGCGCCAGCCGGTAGGCCCGCTCGCGTTCCTGGGTCGTCGCCGCCGTGTCGGCCGAAACCCGCAGCAGGCGTTGCGCACGGCCGAGCCGCTCCTGGTCCTCGCTGGAAAAGCCGGTGCGGCGCCGCCGGATCGCCTCGGCTTCGGCGACATCGAAGGCGGTGACGTACTCCTGCACCGCGTCCAGATATTCGCGGGTGGCCTCGCGGTCGTCCACGAGGTCGGCCACGTCCGCGGGGCGCAGGAAGTCCGACCGCAGTTTGGCCCGGTGGAAACGCTCGGTGAGCGGGTCACGCATGTCGGTCATCAACGGATAGTCGAGCAGCTTGGCGACGTCGAGCTCATATTCGAGCCAGCGCGTGTCGGTCCGGTCGTGTTCCTCGATGGTGCGGGTGATCGCCCGCCGCTGCGCGGCAGCGGCATCGGGGCGCGGTTCGGCCTCCGGCGGAAGCTCGGCCGTACGGCGACCTCGTGCAGAGGTGATGGCCCTGAAGGTGGCATAGCCCACACCGGCCAGTGGCACGAGGATGATCAACAACTCGGCCAGGCGGAAGAGCAGTCCCATTCGGCCAGGATGCCACCACCCGCGGCGGGCACATATCTAGGCAACCTAGAAAAATCATCAGTTTGTTGGTTTCGTTTTGGTATCGGCGGGCAATTTCTTCGGCATGCGAAACAAGACCACTTCTCCCCGGACGTCTCCCCGAACCCTTGGATCCTTGCTCTTCGCAGGCGCTGCGGCGACTGCGATCGCGACGGCTCCCCTGACCTTTGCGCAGAGCCCGTTCAACACCAACCCGCCACCCCCGCCCCCGCCGCCGCCGGTGGCGTGCGTCAATGCTGACGGAACGCCGTGCTACGTCGGTCCCGACGGTGCCGCGGGCGCCATCCCCGGTGGTCCCGTCGGTGCAGCCGGACCCGGTGGTGCCGAAGGCGCGATTCCCGGCGGCCCTGCCGGCGAGGCCGGACCTGGTGGCGTCAGCGGTAGCACCAACCCCGGTGGGGTCAGCGGCGCCGCAGGACCGGAAGGCGTCACCGGCGCCATCCCGGGTGGACCCAGCGGAACCGCCGGACCGGGCGGAGCCAGCGGCTGCATTCCCGGTGTGGGTTGCGCAACCATCCCCGCGCCCTGATCTGACCGCATAACTCCATAATCGTGGCCGAAGGGCCGGGTCTGATTCCCCCGAGATCGGGCCCGGCTCTTTGGTGCGTCGCACACCCGACGAACAGCGGTGGCTACGGTAGCGAGCATGGATGGCAAGACCGTGCGTGACCGGGGCGGCCCGTGGTGTCGGCAAGGGCATCGCATCCGCTCTCGTCGAGCGTGGCGCCCCGGTGCTGCTGGTGGACCGTGACTCCGAGCTGCTCACCGCGACCGTCGGGCAACTCGGGGGTCCCGGGCCGCGGCGCAGTGGGGTTGATCGCTGATCTGCGTGAAGAAGGCTGTGCAGCTCGCATCGTCGACTCGGCGGTCGAGACCTTCGGCGGCCTGCACGGTTTGGTGAACAACGCGATCGCCACCAACGAGCCCAAGCCGTTCCAGGTCATCACCCGCGACGACTACGACCTGGTCTTCGACGTGGGGCCGCTCGCGACCTTCGAGTTGATGCAGGCGGTGTACCCGGTGTTCGTCGCCGGCGGCGGCGGCAGCATCGTCAACTTCGGATCGGGCTCGGGCACCTTCGGCAAGCCGAAGTTCGGCGCCTACGCGGGCGCCAAGGAGGCCATCCGCGGGATGTCGAAGTCGCTGCGCTGGAATGGGGCCGAGACAACATCCGGGTCAACGTGGTGTGCCCGTTCGCCGAGACGGAGAGCATCAGGATGTGGCGGGAGATGGCTCCGGAGACCTACGAGCGCACGGTGCGCGGTGTTCCGCTGGGCCGTCTGGGAGATGTCGGTTCCGACATCGGGCCGGTGGTGAGGTTTCTGCTCAGCGACGAGGCTTCGTTCGTCACGGCGCAGACGATCATGGTCGACGGCGGGGCGGCCGGCTTCCGCTGATCTGGCTGCAGCTCGGATGATCGCCGAAAGGAGAAGTGTGCACAGGGTTCCGGTGATCGCGCTGACCGGCTATCTCGGCGCAGGCAAGACCACCCTGCTCAACCACGTGTTGCGCAGCCCGGGCGCACGGATCGGCGTGGTGATCAACGATTTCGGCGAACTCAACGTCGACGCCGCGTTGGTGACGGGCCAGGTGGACGAGCCCGCCTCGATCGCGGGCGGCTGCATCTGCTGCCTGCCCGACGAGGGCGGACTCGACCTCGCCCTGGCCCGCCTCGCCGATCCCAAGCTGCGCCTGGACGCCATCCTCGTCGAGGCCAGCGGCCTGGCCGACCCGGTGGCGATCTCCCGGATCATCCGCTTCAGCGGGGTGGACAACGTGCGCCCCGGCGGAATCGTCGACGTCCTCGACGCAGCCACCCACTTCGACACCGTTGACCGGGACGCCAGCCCGCCGGCACGTTACGGCGTCGCCACGCTGGTGGTCGTCAACAAGCTCGACCAGATCGCTGCCGGTGAACAAACCGCCGTGCTGCAGCGCATCGAGAGCCGGGTCCGCGACCGCAACCCGCACGCGCAGGTCGTGGGCGCCACCGCGGGACGCATCGACCCGGCCCTGCTCTACGACGTCTCTGCCGCCGAGGAGGCGGGCCAGTTGACCTTCCGGGAACTGCTCTTCGACAGCGACCCGGGCCCGGACCATGACCACGTGCACGCGGATTCGGTGACGGTGGTCGGTGACGGGTGTGTGGATCCCGGCGCGGTCATCGACCTGCTCGAGCAACCACCGACCGGGGTGTACCGCATGAAGGGCACCATCGCGGTGCGCTACCGAACCTCCACCCGCGTCTACGTCGTCAACGTCGTGGGGCCGTCGATCCACATCGCCCCCGCCCATGCGACCGCGAGCTGCCTGGTGGCGATCGGGATGGGGCTCGACGTGGACGACGTCCGGCGGCAGCTCAGCGCGGCGCTGCACACCGCCACCGCGGCGGCGCCTGCCCAGAGCGTCCGGCGACTGCAGCGCTACCGCAAGCTCAGCATCTGAGCGCGGGCGGCGTCGTCCCACCTCCGGGCGCCCGACCGGTGATACTGACGTGATGGCTGAGGACACGATCGCTGAACGCAACGTGCTGGGCGGGCCGCTGGAGCCGTGCGGTACGGAGCCAATGACCGGCTTCTACCGCGACGGTTGCTGCAGCACCGGCGACGAGGACCTGGGGCGCCACACCATCTGTGCGGTCGTGACCGCAGAGTTCCTCGAGCACCAACGCTCGATCGGCAACGACCTGGCGACGGCAATGCCCGCCTACCGCTTCCCCGGCCTGGTGCCCGGCGACCGCTGGTGCGTCACCGCCCAGAACTGGCTGCGGGCGCACGAGGACGGTCACGCGTGCCCGGTGGTCCTGGCCTCGACGCACGAACGCGCGCTGGAATCGGTGCCCGCGGAGGTGCTCAGCCGCTACGCAGTCGACGTTCCGGACGATCTGGCCGGCCTCTGAGGCGTTGCCTCGGTTGATCTAACCTTACGTATGGCCTCGGTCCTGACTGTGAACACGGCACCCGCGGTCGTTGATCTCGGCGCGCTGCGCACCGGCATCGACAAGCGTCCCAGCGCCGAGCCGCTCGCCGTGCGTGCTCCCGGGCCGAGGAAGAGCGGGCTGGGCAGCGGTGTCGTGGGTGACTCGATCGGTAATTCGCGCCACCACGGCGGTGACGACCAGGCCGTGTACGCCTATGCCCGCGAGGATCTCGACGACTGGCAGTCCCGCCTCGGCCGTGACATCGGCAACGGCATGTTCGGCGAGAACCTCACCACATCGGGCGTGAACCTCACCGACTGCCTTGTCGGCGAACGATGGGCGGTCGGAGACGACGGACTGGTCCTGGAAGTCACCAGCCCGCGCACGCCCTGCAAGACCTTCTCCACATGGTTGGGGATCCCGGGATGGATCAAGACTTTCACCGCCACAGCGATTCCCGGGGCGTATTTTCGGGTCATCGAGCCCGGCACCATGCGCGCCGGCGACCGGATTCAGATCATCGAGCGTCCGGACCACCCGGTGACCGTCGGCGTGGTGTTCCGCGCGCTGATGCTCGAGCCGGCCTTAATGCCCACCCTCGTCGCGGCAGATGCCCTGCCGGACAAGATCAAACAACAGGTCGCCCGCCGCCACGGTGCCTGAGTGGGACTGATCCGGCGCGACGCACAGGGTTCTCCCGGCCGCCGGATATAACGTGTCGGCGATTGGGTATGCAGCCGGGGAGCATCATCCGTCAGGGTCAGTCGCCCTGGACCGGGTGGCATGCGCGGCACGGGGGGTCGCGCACCGAAAGCCGCAGTCGAGGCACGGCGGCAAGTGGCGGACGTCGACAGGAGCATCAGTGATCAACGACTGGAATCCGGCATGGTCCGATCCCGTGTTCGAAGATGCGGTCGCCCGAGCGAGGAACCTGCACATGGCTGAAGGAGTCCTGGTGGGCTTGCGCAGGTGCACACCGGAAAGCGCGATCGCCGAACTGGTTTCGGTGGCCCGCGCGGCGGGTCTGTCCACATCCGCGGTGGCAAGGGAACTCGTGGGCCTGGTCAGCGGGGCCACCAACCAAGGCGCGGAGTCCGTTGCCCGCACCGTCGTCTACCAGCATTGGGGCGGCCTGCTCGGGCAGGAGACCGGCCGCTCAGACGGATAACACGTAGGACAGGAAGAATCCGCCGGCCGTCGCGAACGCGTTCAGCGGCCGACCGTGTTCGAACGCCTCGGGCATCAACGTGTCGGCGACCGAGGCCAGCACCGCGCCACCGGCGAACGCCAGCGCGACCGCCACCACCTCGGGCCGCAGTCCGCCTGCCGCCATCCGGCCCGCGACCACCGCCGCCGCGAGCAACACCGCGCAGACCGTCCAGGTCGCCATGACAGCGCGCGGGCTCATTCCGCCTTCACGCATGGACACGCTGCCCGCCAATGCCTCTGGCAGATTCGAGAAGAAGATGGCGACCAGCAGGGACAAGGATGCGCCGCCAACCAGGGTCACTCCGAGCGCAAGGTTCTCCGGCACGCCGTCGAGGGTGACCGCTGCGAGAAGGGCGAGCCCCACACCTCCTCTGGCCGCCGAACTGCCCGGGTTGTCGACCCGCCGTTCCAACAGCCAGTCGATGAGGATGAATGTTGCCGCCCCGGCAAGCAGGCCGAGGCCGGAGCGCAGCGGGCCGCCCAGCTGGAACGAGTCCTCGAACAGTTCGAATGCCAGAGCCGAGATCAGCGCTCCGCTGGCGAAGGCCAGCAGCACACGTGTCAGCTGGGCCGGAGGGGTCCACCGGGCCCCGATACCGGCGCCGATGACCAGTGAACTGGATGCCGCCACCCCGTACAGCACTGCGGTCCACACTGAACTCACCTCAGAACGCGTCGATCGGCACCGGGGTCACCCGGTACCGACTCAGTCAAACGCCGAGGCCGGCGCGGGTGAGACACCCGCGCCGGCCCGGTCACAATCGGATTTCACCAGATCAGCTGATACCGACCACTTCCTGCGCGATGGCGGCCAGGCGGGTCTGCGCCGCGGACACCACACGCTGGCGGTCCTTGTGCGCTTCCTCGTAGGCCACGATCACCCGGATGTCTGCCGGATCGGTCAACTCCTTGACCGCGCTGGCGGCCTCGTTGACGTTCAGGTCGTCGTAATCGGCGATGGGCAACTCGGTCTCGTCGAGGATGCCGGTGGCGCCGCGGGCGGAATGGATGGCGTCTGCGGCCTGGTCGGCTCCCTGCTCGCGGGCAACCCGCTCGGCGGCTTCCAGCGCCGAGTTGCGCGCACCCGCAAAGGTCTTGGAGGCGATGTCACCGGTCCGTGAGCCGCGGTTCACCAGCTCGGAGACCGCCGGCCGCACCGATCGCACAGCTTCCGCCGCTCGCTCGGCGCTGCGTGTCGACCATGTCAGCGGCAGGTTGACGAACCTGACCGCCACTCCGGCGGCCGCCTGCAGCGGGGTCCGCCGCAGCGCTGCTGGCCCACCGAGGGCGTCCTCTGCGAGCACCGTCGTCAGCCACTCCACCGTCGCGGAGTGCGCGGTGATCAGGCGTGTCGCCAGGTCTTCGACATCCTTGTGCTTGGCGGCCACCGCCAGCGCCTTCACGTAACGAGCACGGTCCAGAAGCTGGCCCTCCAGCGCGAGGTCGCCGAGAAGCGCCTCGTCGAACGGCTCCGCCTGCTCGGTCAGCGCCTTCACAGCGGCCGCGGCGCGGCCCAGGAACGGACCGATGACGTCGGGGAAGCCACCGAGGTCGCGGATCGCCTTCTCGATCGCCTCGGCGCGAATGCGCGCGTTGTCGGCGTTCCGCTGCAGCTCGGTCCGCACCGCCTCGGTTCGGGCTTGAACCACCCGGGTCTCGGCCACCTGGATCTCGGTGTGCGTCAGGTCCAGCAGGCTGCGCAGCTGCGCAACGAGGGTCGACGTGGTCAGTGTGGTCGATGTAGTTGGTGATGCCATGAGTTGGTACACCCCTTGATATTTAGAGAGTTTCGGTCAGCGCTTGGTGCGCCTGACTGTGGGTTACCCGTCGACGCCGAGTTGTACAGACCGATCTCGCAGATGTGAGAAAGGTTGGGTGAGGTGTATCTCGGGTCGGCTTCGGGTACCGGCTTGCGCGGTGCTGGTGGGCCCGGTTTGGCCGTGATTCAGCCGGGTAATAGACCGTTTGTGATGCCGACCCTCTTGCAACCGGTGCTGCCCGAACCTCGCGGGCCGATCTCGATGTCGGTGATCGACCTGCTGACCGAACGCGCTCCGCACCACCACCTGATGCGGGTGGTCACCTCGCTCGCCGATGCCGATCCGTACGGCATCGACGTTCAGCTCACCCTCTACATCTGCTACGAACTCCACTACCGCGGGTTCGCCGACGTGGACGCCGGCTGGGAGTGGAACCCCAGCCTGCTGCACCTGCGCGGCCGCCTCGAAGAACTGTTCCTGGCCGCGGTCAGTCATGAAGTCGGCGATATCGATGCCGACGCGTCCGCCGCGGCGGAGCTGGACGCACTGTGCGTGGAACCGGTCGAGGGCACCGGCCCGTCGTACTACCTGCGCGACGAGGGCACCTGGGAGCAGATGCGGGAGTACTTCGCCCACCGGTCGCTCTATCACCTCAAAGAGGGTGATCCCCACGCGTGGACCATCCCGCGCCTCACCGGCCAGGCCAAGGCATCGTTCGTGGCGGTGGAGTTCGACGAGTTCGGGGGCGGCAAGAGCTCCCGGCTGCATCAACAGCTGTTCGCCGATCTGATGGCCGCGGCGGATCTGGACACGTCCTATCTGGGCTACCTGGCCGACGTACCCGCCCCGGCCCTGGCGGTGGTGAACCTGATGTCGATGTTCGGTCTGCACCGCCGGCTGCGGGGATCGTCGGTGGGGCACTTCGCCGCCACCGAGGTCACCTCACCGCCCGGGTCGCGCCGGATGGTCCAGGCGCTGGAGCGCTTCGACGCGCCGATGCCGTGCCGGGCCTTTTACCTCGAGCACGTCGAGGCCGACGCCGTTCACGAGCAGGTGGTCCGGACGGACGTGGTCGGTGACCTGGTCGCCCGCGAACCCCAACTCGAACGTGACGTGGTGTTCGGTATCCGCGCCTTCGACGTGGTCGAGGGACGACTGGCCGATCACCTCATGCAGTGCTGGCGGGACGGGCGGCCGTCACTGCGGAGTCCGCTGGCCTGACCGGCGGCGGTGGCTGGTGTCGCACAGCGGATAGGTCTTGGATCGCCGGCACGCGCAGATGGCGACCATGAATCGGTCCGACTCCACGACGCTGCCGTCGGGCATCTCGATGCGGACCGGGCCCTCGACCATCACCGGACCGGCGGGAACCACACGCACCAGGCGCGGGTCTTGGCTCACGGCGCGTCCGCCCGGATCACCACGAGCCTCTCCTCTCGGCGTCCCGGGGGCAGCAGCCCCACCCGGGTCAGCCACTGCGCACGCGCCGACATCACCGGACCGAACGGGATGAGCTGTTGTGCCACCACCTCGACGTGCATGCCGTGGGCGCGCAGCGCCGTCAGCGTCTTCTTGATGTCCGAGCACTCCGACTGGACCACCAGCATGGTGCCGCCGTCGTCGACCAGGAGCGGGGCTGCGGCACACAGCGGATCCAGGATCATCCGGCCGTCGGCTCCGGCGTTCCACGAGTGGGCCGGCCCAGCCGTCACCGGGATGGCGTCGGCGTCGTCCACGGGGCCGTGCGGCACGTAGGGAGGGTTGGCGACGACGAGGTCGAAGGGCGCGAATTCGACTGCCCGCGACCATGAACCGCGATGGACACGGACGTCGACCTCTTCGGTCAGTGCGCTCTGGCGGGCATGGCGCACCGCTTGGGGGCAGATGTCGAACGCGGTGACCTCGGCCGCTCCGGCGGCCGCGGCTGCGATCGCGACCACGCCACTGCCGGTACACAGGTCGGCGACGCGGGCTCCGGACACCAGCCCGGTCCCGGTCATGGCTTCGATGAGCAGGTGCGAATCCTGTTGGGGGGGATAGATCCCCGCGGGCACGGCAGGCTCATCAAAATCCGTGTAGGCGGTGGTCACGTGGTCTCCTCGGTGAGAATCCCCGATCGGGGTTCAGCGTTGCGTTCCCTAAGTGCCCCTTACGCCGTGACCCAAACCATCGGGCCGACTGTTGCGTGCCGGTCAGGCAGCGGCCGCGTGGGGCAGAGCGCGCATGGCCGTGCGGATGGCCAGGTAGATCACCGAGGTCACGACGAACACCGGCGACCAGGACACCACCGCCATCGTGACCGTGACGATGTCGAAGGCCAGCCGCACCCTGGGCACCCGCCGCCAGGTGTCGTCACGCCCGGTCACCCTGGCCCAGACCACTCCGACCAGCGGCCGCCGGATCAGGACCGACACCGTGAACACGATGGCCAGCACCAGATACATCCCGATGCCGGGCAGGTAGAAGTCCTTGGCCTGACCGGTGATGTACGCAAATGCCGCGCAGACACCGACGCCGGCGAACCCCAGCACCGCCGGTCGGGTGGCACCCCGCCGGAACAGCTGCCAGCCCAGGACCACGGCCGCGGCGGACAACGAGGCGATGATCGCCGGCGGGTGTCCCGGCAGTGTTCATGCGGCCAAAGCTACCGATGCCCGCGACGGGCTGCCCATTGTGAGTTCACTCTCAAAACCCTGATCAGGGCGTTCTCGCGTTTGGCCCGCGCGCAGCACGGGGAGAACCTCTGTGTCGCCGCCCTTGCATCTTCACATGGGTTTTCACACCGATTCAGGAGCAGACACCCCCATGCCCGAAATCTTCCAGCCCGCGAGTGACTTCGCTGTCATCGCCGCATGGATCGTCGGTGCTGTCGCGATCGCCTACGGGATCGGGCTCGGGCTTTCCTGGGCCGTCCAGCGCCTCGGCCGACGCAGCAGCGTGGTGAACGACATCGCGCAGCTGACCCGGCGTCCGGTGCGCGCCACGTTGATGGTGATCGCCGCGTCGGCGACGGTGCACCGGGTCTCCGACCCCGAATCGAGCTGGCGTGGCTGGCTCGATCATGCACTGGTGCTGGTGCTGATCGGCACCATCACATGGTTGATCGCCAGCCTGGCCGCAGTGGCCGAGCGACGCGCGATCGCCCGTTTCGCCGGCGGCGACGCCGGCCTGACCGACGCCGATCGCCACCGGCGGAAGATCCGCACCCAGGTCACGGTGTTGCGACGGCTCGTCATCGCCATCGTCGTCGTGCTCGGGGCGGCAGCGGCACTGATGACCTTCCCGTCGTTCAGCGACATCGGCAGGACGCTGTTCGCGTCGGCCGGTGTGCTGTCCGTCGTGGCCGGGCTGGCGGCCCAGACATCGCTGGGAGCGGCGTTCGCCGGCATCCAGATCGCGTTCTCCGACGCCATCCGGGTCGGCGATGTGGTGGTCCTGGAGGACGAGTGGGGCCGCATCGAGGAGATCACGCTGACCTATGTCGTCGTCCACCTCTGGGATGAGCGTCGCCTGGTGCTGCCGTGCACCTACTTCACCACGACGCCGTTCCAGAACTGGACCCGCAATGCCACCGAACTGCTCGGCACCGCCGAACTCGACGTCGACTTCACGGTGCCGTTCGACGAGATGCGCGCCGAACTGGACCGGTTGCTGCACGCGAACCCTCTGTGGGACGGGCGTGTCGGTGTCCTACAGGTGACCGACGCGGTCGACGGCTACGTCCGGGTACGGATGCTGGTCAGCGCACCCAACGCGGGCGCACTGTTCGACCTGCGGTGCGACATCCGTGAAGGCATGGTGGCATGGCTGCAGGACGCCAACCCGGGCGCGCTGCCGCGCCGTCGGCTCGAGCACCAGAGCGGACGAGACGTGGGCCTGCGCAGCAGTTCAGAGCCGCCAAGGAACCGCAAAGCCGATTCCGGCCTGTTCACCGGCAACCCGGAAGCCGAGCGCCGCGGCCGCGCGTTCGATCAGACCGAGGACGTGGCGCCCGATCCGGACCGCGAACTGGCCCGGGTGCGCTACGACGGCGGTTGAGCACACGGGGGCTCGGCTTCAGAGGAAGGGGTTGCTGTTGGACTGCCATTGCGCTGATTCCGGACGGGGTCCGAAGCGTCGCGCGTAGGCCTCGTCGACATGGGCCTTCTTCTTCCGGTTGATCACGTCCACCAGGTTCGGATCGAGCCCGTGCTGCACCAGCCGGTGCCGGCGCCACACCTTGTTCAGCGCAAGCGCCATCAGCAGGCTCCAGATGTAGATCGGCACCGTCATCTCCAGATGCACGTACAGGGACGCGGGGAGCAGCCACAGCGGCGCCAGGACGAACAGCGGCGGAATCGCCATCCGGATCATGTGCCTGCGCACGGCTCCCTGAGCGGCGAGGTCCTCGGCCACCCAGCGACTCATCGACGACGGCAGGCGGCGCCCGTACGAGTAGCCGATGTACTGCACAAGCGATGGTCGGTCAGTGGCCACGGTCGGCTCCCTGTTGTTGGTCGTCATCGGTATCAGAGTGTGCCCGCCGCAAGCGCGGCGGAGTTGATGGTGGTCAGCACCCGGTGCAGCTCCTCGAGTTCGGCCAGGTCGACGCCGAGGCGGGAGACCACGGCGGCGGGAATCCCGAGGGCGCGGTTGCGCAGCGCGAGGCCGGCGTCGGTCAACTCGACATCGGTCGCACGCTCGTCGGCCACGCTCCGGGAGCGTGTGAGCAACCCCAGTGTTTCGAGCCGCTTCAGCATCGGTGACAGCGTGGCCGAGTCGAGTTGTAGCGCGTTGGCGATCTTCTTGACCGACAGCGGCGCCCGGTCATCGGGAGTGGACCTGTGGTGGTCCCACATCGTCAGCATCACCAGGTACTGCGGATGGGTCAGCCCAAGGGGTTCGAGCAGCGGCCGGTAGACCGCCAGCACCGCCCGGTTGGTGATCGCCAGCGCGAAGCACACCTGCCGTTCGAGGGCGAGCGGATCGAGATCGGTATCGACTGCTGCGGTCACGAACCCCATCGTACCCGGATAGTTGTACACGAATAGATCGTGCCCTAATCAATTGCTCACCCTCGGATGGCCAGGTTTGCCGCCGGCAGGGCCGGGAACACGACCTCGAAGTCATAAGTCCATCATCAGGAGGTTTCATGTCCATCTGCGACACCTGCGGAAACGACTACGACAAAGCGTTCACCGTGAGTTGGCCGGACGGCCGGTCGGCCACGTTCGACAGCGTCGAGTGCGCGGCCGTGCAGCTGGCACCGGATTGCGGGCACTGCGGGTGCCGCATCCTGGGCCACGGTGTCGAGACCGACGAAGGCATCTTCTGTTGCGCGCACTGCGCACGAAAGGACACCGATGCCGACGTCAACGACCGCTACCCGGTGCCGGCGGGCGGCTGAGCGTCGCGCTACAACCGGCCCACGGCGAATGCCGCGCCCTCGTTGACGCTTCCGTTGAACGGATACAGCGCGTGCGCCAGCGTCGGGCCGCCGTCGGCGGCACCCGAGCAGATGGTGTCCCCCGGGGCGCACAGTTTCAGCGTCTTGTCGGTGTAGAGAGGGCCGATGGTGATGGCCGGCGCGTCGTACCTCTGCAGGAACTCACCCGACGGGGTGCCGAAGAGCACGACGGCGGCGACATGGTCGGCCACCTCCGCCGGCATCGGCTCCGGCGCGACCTCGGCGGGAACACTGCTGGGCACCACGTCGGACGTCACGAACCCCGACACCACCGCACCCTGGGAGTATCCGCCCAGGATGAGCCGGGTGTCCGGGCAGTTGGCCGCGATGGCCTGGACATGATCCGCCGCATCCCGAACGCCGTCGATCACTGTGGAGGCGAAGATCTCGCGTTGCTCGAAGTTGCTGCCTGCCGGATAGTTCACCGCGTAGACGCCGACGGTCCGGCCGCCGGCCTGGGCGCGCACCGCGTCGACGAACGCCTGTCCGATTCCGCCGACCCCGGGCGCTTCACCGGTGCCGCGGGCGAACACCACCTCGACATCGGGGCACGGTTGCGCCGCGGCCGACGGGGCGACGACCCCGATCAGCGTTGCCCAGGCACCGAGCACCGCCACCATCACGCCACGGACCATCCGTCGAGCTGTCATGAAGGACTCCTCTATTCGCAGGCGCCCACATGATCGACGGCGCAGTCGAGCAATACCCGCACGTTCGCTGGCCAAACGGCCGCGTCAGCCGGGGAGGTGCGCCTCGACCTCGACCAAAAGCGGGCGATGGTCGGACAGCGATGCAGCCGGTGCCAGGCACCCGTGCCCGCGGAGGCCCGGATGGTCGGTGAGGATGTGATCGAGCTGGCGGTCCGGAGCTTCGGCGGGAAAGGTTGCCGCGCCGGCCAACGCACGCATCCGCGTCCACCTCGCCGCCGCGGCCGGGGAGAGGTTGAGGTCACCCATCAGCAGGCGCGGCCCGGGCATGCCGCGCAGATCCCTGATCAGCCGACGCAGTTGATGGCGGTTCCATCCGGGCACAAAAGACAGATGGGTGTTCGCGACCGACATCGGCCCCAGCGGAGTGTCCAGTTGGGCGACCACCGCGGCTCTGGGCTCCTCGTCGACGACGACGACACGGTTGGGGCCCGGCAGATACATCGGGAACCGCGTCGGGATCCTGGGCAGCCGCACCACCTGCCAGCTAGTCGCGGGGAAACGGGACAGCAGCGCGATGCCGTAGGCGGCCGTCCCAGGTTGTTCCTCGCCGGTCGCCGCCATCCAGGTGGCGCCCGGCGTGCCGGCGATGGCAGCGACGAAGCGGTGTGCGACAGCGCCCATCGCCTCGGCTGCCACCGAGGTCAGATCGGCGCGGCCCGATCTGTCCTGCTCGAGATCCACCTCCTGCAGAGCCAGCACATCGGGGTCCAGTTCGCGGATACACGCCCGCAGTCGGTCGGGGTCCACGACGCCGTCGTGCACCGTCCGGCCGTGGAGGATGTTGAAAGTCGCGATACGCACGGGTACCAGTTACCCACCGACGCCGCCGACGAACAGCGCCGCTGGATACAAAGGAGCGCCATTGATGTGTCCGCGTGACGAACAGCTGCGCCGCGCGCTGAGATCCGCGGCCTCGGCGCTGAAGGAGCACGGGCCGAGGTTCGCGCTGGCAGGAAGCTATGCGCTCTGGGTTTTCGGGGCGCCGGAGCCGGTGCACGACGTCGACTTCGTCGTCGCCGAGGCCGACACCGAAGCCGCCGCAACGACGCTTGCGAAGTCGGGTTTCGTGATCGAGCGCACCCCGGAAGACTGGCTGTTCAAGGCGCACGCCGAAGACGTGGTCGTCGACGTGCTGCACCGGGTCAACGGTGTCGTCGTGGGCGCCGAGCATCTCGACGGAGCAGAGGAGCACGATGTCCTGGCGATCAGGATCCCGGTGCTGACCCCGACAGCCGTGCTGATCCAGAAGTTGCTCGCGCTGGGAGAGCACTTCTGTGACTTCACCTCCCTGCTGCCGGCGGTGCGTGGGGTGCGTGAGCGGGTCGACTGGCTGCAGGTGCGGGCGGCTACCGCCGAGAACGACTACGCGGTGGCGTTCCTGGTACTCGCCGACCGGCTGCGGATCACCGCGTGACGCTCGGTTCGGCACGGCGACAACGGGTATGCCGCTGACCTACAACGCCGACGATGACTCCGAGCTCGGTGAGGGCCTGATCCGGGCCGGTGCGGCCGCTCCGCTCTCGTAGCAGCTACCCGGCTGTCAGTGGTTGCGCAGCGTGGCGATGAGCTTGCTCTTGGTCAGGTCCGAGTAACCGGAGATCCCCAGTTCCTTGGCGCGGTCCTTCAGTTCCGGAACGGTCCAGTCCTCGTAGCTTGCGGACTCTCCGCCCTTCTTTCCCACAGCTGACTTGCCCCGTGCTGCCGCAGCGTTGGAGATGCGAGCGGCCTTCTCCTTGGAGTTGCCTTGCTCGCGCAGATCCTCGTACATCTTCTCGTTCTTGATAGACGAATTGGGCACTGTCACACCTCCTGTTCCTCATATCCTGATTCGCGCAGGGTGCCCGACCGGGAGCGGCCCGAAACGCAGCGATGCATACAAAACGGCTCGATGGGTACATGCTCGGCTGCGTGGAGAGGAGATCCGGTGCGCACCGAATTCCACCAGCAGCTGGATGCGATCAACTCTGACCTGGCCCGGATGTGTGAGCTGGCGGGTGAGGCCATGCAGCACGCGACGGTCGGGCTGCTGACCGTCGACCTCGACGCGGCCGAACGGGTTCTGAGCGAGCTCGAGGTGCTCTCCCGGATGCGCCGCGGGGTGGACAAGGCGGCGCTGGCGGTCCTCGCGCGCCAGGCACCTGTTGCCCGCGACCTGCGTCTCGTCGTCGCGGCGGTGCACATCACCTCCGACGCCGACCGGATGGGCGGCCTGGCCGCCCACGTCGCCCGTATCGTCCGACTGCGGCACCCCGACCCGGTCCTTCCCAACGACGTGGTGGGTCAGTTCACCGAGATGGGTAATCTCGCTGTCGACCTGGCCGAGGATGCCGCCGCCGTCATCATCGACGGAGATCCGGTGCGGGCAAGCCGAATCCGCGATGACGACGAAGCCATGAATGACATGCACCGCCAGCTGTTCACCACCGTGATGTCGCCGGAGTGGAGCCACGGGGTCCCCGCGGCCATCGACCTGGTGCTGTTGGGCCGGTTCTACGAGCGGTTCGCCGATCACGCCGTGGCGATCGCTGCCCGGGTGTTGTTCCGCAGCACCGGTGACACCACGCGTGATTTCGGTCAGTGACCGCCACCTGGGCGGTCTCTAGGGCTCGAGCACCATTTTCACCGCACCGTCCTGCTTCTTCTGGAAGATGTCGTAGGCGTGCGGCGCGTCGTGCAGCGGCAGCGTGTGGCTTGCAAAAGTGTCCACACCCAGCGGATCCTCATCGGTGAGCAGCGGCATGATGTCGTCGACCCATTTCTTGACGTTGGCCTGCCCCATCCGCAGTTGGACCTGCTTGTCGAACAGCGTCAGCATCGGCATCGGATCCGCCATCCCGCCGTACACCCCGATCAGCGAGATGGTCCCGCCGCGGCGAACGATGTCGATGGCCGAGTGCAGCGCGTCGAGGCGATCCACCCCCGCGGTCTGCAGGATCTTCTTGGCCACCGCATCCGGTAGCAGCCCGGTGAGCCGTTGCGCGGCCTGCGCGACGGGCGATCCGTGCGCCTCCATGCCCACCGCGTCGATCACCGAATCGGTGCCTCGCCCTGCGGTGAGCTCCCGGATCGCGTCACCGACGCCGGTGTCGAGGGCGCGGAGGTCCACAGTGCGGATGCCGCGGGCCTCGGCGCGGGCCAGCCGCTCGGGCACCAGATCGACGGCGATCACCTCATAGCCCAGGTGGGCTGCGATCCGGGCCGCCATGTCGCCGATCGGCCCCAGGCCGAGCACCGTCACCGACCCGCCGTCGGGGATATCGGCATAGGCCACCGACTGCCACGCGGTCGGCAGCACATCGGAGAGGTAGACGAACCGCGAATCGGGCGGACCATCGGGAACCTTGATGTGGGTGAACTGTGCCTGCGGCACACGCAACAGTTCGGACTGTCCACCGGGCACCGAGCCGTACAACTCGGAATAGCCGAAGAGCGCTGCCCCCATCCCCTGCTCGCGGACCTGCGTCGTCTCGCACTGGGTGTAGAGCTGCTTGTCACACATGAAGCAACTGCCGCAGGAGATCTGGAACGGGATGACCACGCGATCCCCGACGGCCAGGTCGCCGACCTCGGAACCGACCTCGCGCACGATCCCCATGGGCTCGTGACCGAGGATGTCACCTTCGTTCATGAAGGCCCCCAACACCTCGTAGAGGTGCAGGTCAGATCCGCAGATGTTCGTCGACGTGACCTCGATGATCGCGTCGGTGGGTTGTTCGATCCTCGGGTCGGGCACCGTGTCGACGCGCACATCGCGCCGACCGTGCCAAGTCACTGCCTTCATCGGTACTCCCATCACGCTCCGCGCCGACCTTCAGCGCGGCAAGTGCGCATTCGGCTACCCGTCGTCAGGGCCGCCAAACCGCGGAAGCCGGTGGCTTACTTCTCCCGAACGCTGGGTAAGTGCCCCATCATGGCGACTTCCGGAGCCGAGCATTTCCTCCCCGGTGCCGGCGACCTAGGCACTCTGGCGGAGGCCGCGCAGACCTGTGAAGGTTGTGACCTGTTTCGTGAGGCGACCCAGACAGTGTTCGGAGCAGGCGCCGAGACGGCGGGGATGGTGCTGGTGGGTGAACAGCCCGGGGACCGCGAGGATCTCGCCGGGCAGCCGTTCGTCGGTCCTGCCGGGCGACTGCTCGACAAGGCGCTGGTGTCGGCCGGACTGGATCGCGGCACCGTCTATCTGACGAACTCAGTGAAGCACTTCAAGTTCACCCGCGCGGCCGGCGGAAAGCGCCGAATCCACAAGACTCCCAGCCGAACCGAGGTCGTGGCCTGCCGGCCCTGGCTGTTGGCCGAACTCGATGCCATCGATCCCGAGATCGTCGTCCTGCTCGGCGCAACAGCGTCCAAAGCGCTGATGGGCCCCAGCTTCCGGCTGACCGCACATCGGGGCGAGGCACTTCAGCTCCCTGACGACAACGCCCTCGAGTCACTGCGGGCCAGGCCCGACATCATCGCCACCGCGCACCCATCGGCGGTCCTGCGCGGGCCCGCCGAACAACGAGAACAGGCGTTCGCCAACCTGGTCGCAGATCTCCGGCTGGCAGCCGAGAGACTCGACAACCGGCGTGCCCGAATCTAGGAGGTTTCCGACCATGCCCGACACCGCTCTTCTTGTCATCGACATGATGAACACCTACCGACACCCGGACGCGGAACTGTTGATCCCCAACGTGGCTGACATCGTCGATCCGCTCGCCGTACTCATCACCCGGGCACGCGATCGCGACGACGTCGACCTGATCTACGTCAACGACAACTACGGGGATTTCACCGCTCAGCCGAGCGATCTCGTGCAGAGCGCGTTGGAAGGCGAACGCCCCGAACTGGTCAAACCGGTGGCGCCCCAACCTGACTTCCGGTTCGTCTCGAAGGTGCGGCACAGCGCGTTCTACGCCTCACCGCTGGCCTATCTGCTCGGCCGGCTGAACACCAAGCGGGTGATCCTGACCGGACAGGTGACCGAACAATGCATCCTGTACAGCGCGCTGGACGCCTACATCCGCCACTTCGACGTGATCGTGCCCCGCGATGCGGTCGCGCACATCGACGCAGACCTCGGGCAAGCTGCGCTGCGGATGATGGGGAGCAACATGGGCGCCGAGTTGGTGGACGCGGCCGATTGCCTGAACTGACCAGTACAGCCGGCTACCGGCGGCGCCGCCACCACAGGAAACCGATGACGGCGGCCCCGGCCAGAAGCACGCCCACCGGCACCGCCGGGTTCGCCTTCGCCTCGGCGGTGGCCGTCTGCGCCCGACCCACGACCGCTTCCTTGGTTTCCGTGGCTTTGTCCTGAGCACGGGTCTTGACGTCGAGTTTGTCCGACAACGCACCCACGGTTTCTCCGAGCTGACTGCGTGTCTGATCGATGTCCGCCTGCAGTTCCTCTGTCCCTGCGTCCGGTCCGGGCTCCGGTGGGCGCCTGTCAGCGCTGGCCATGTCGGGCCTCCTTGATCTCCTCGAGGTCGTGCTTGACGCTGTCTACCGACTCGTTCGCCGGCGGGGACACTTGCTGGACCTGCTTGCGGCTCACCAGTGCGGCCACCCCCGCGCACAGGAACAACACCGCGGCGACGATCAGAGCTGCGGCCCAGACCGGCAGCACGAGAGCCAGCCCGGCGACGCCGGCGGCGATCAACGTGGCCAGGCCCAGCACTGCGAGCAGCCCGGCGGCGCTGAACAGCCCGGCACCGATCCCGGCATGGCGGACCGATTCCTGGAATTCCTTCTGAGCCAGTCGCATCTCGTCGCGCACCAGCCGCGAGGTCTGCTCGGAGAGCTGGCCCAGGAGTTGAGGCGTGGAGGCCTAAGTGGTGTGGTGTGGTTGTGCAGACATGATCTGACCTTCCTAGCTGCGTTGCTTCCACCGCAATGCCCCTCCGTCGGCCGGGTGAAACCTCATCGAGTCAGCTCTTCGCGACCTTGCGGATCAACGTCCGGGTCGCCTTCTCCAGGATCTCCTGGGCTTCGTCTGGTTTGCGGGTGCGCTGCGCGCGCCGCACCGCGGCGGCGATGGTGTACCCCTTCTTGTACCCGGCCACCACTCGGGGGTCGACGTAGGAGCCGCGGGCCACCGCCGGCGTGTTCCCCAGCCCCTCGGCGACTTCCTTCATCACTGCCGACTCGACCCGCTTCACCACCTTCTCGGACACCGGGGGGTCCGCGTCGACGAAGGCCTCGGCGGCCAGCACCGTGCCGTGCCAGGTACGCAAGTCCTTGACGCTGTATTCGTCGCCGACCAGTTCCTTGAATCGCGCGTTGAGGTCGTCAGCGCGGATGTCGGCCCACCCGGATGCACTTCGGCAGACCAGCAACCGCTGGGTCCGGTCCGTGCGTCGCAGCAACGACCGGACGGCTCGAACAACCTCGGGTTCCTCGATTTCCAGAGTCCGGCGCACACCGCTTTTGGCCGGGTAGTCGAACGAGACCGAGCCACCGCGCAACGTCACGTGGTCACGCTGCAGGGTGGCCAGCCCGTAGGACTCGTTCTCCTCCGCGTACTGTTCCCCGCCGGCACGAAAGTAGCCGCGGTCCAGCAGGTGCAGCGCCAAGGCCAGAACCCGGTCCCGCCGCAGCCCCCGGCCTGCCAGATCCTCGGCGATTCGGGCGCGCCACCGCGGCAGTTCCAGCGACATCTCCAGCACCCGGTCGAACTTCTCCTCGGCGCGCTCTTCCTGCCACGCCTGGTGGTACAGGTACTGGCGACGACCCGCGACGTCGGTGCCGACAGCCTGGATGTGGCCGTTGGCGTGGGGGCTGATCCACACCTTCTTCCACGCCGGGGGGATGACCAGATTCTTGATGCGCTGCAGTGTGGCTTCGTCGTCCAGCAGTTCGCCGTCGGTGCCGTAGTACGCGAAGCCCTTGCCTCTGCGTTTCCGGGTGATTCCCGGGTTGTCCAATGCACTGCGCCGCAACCGCACGCCTCGCCTCCAGGTTCCTCCGAGCACCGTTGGTGGCGCCGGGGATACCCGCGTCAGTCGGAGTTACACCTTCGCGTTCGCGGGTACTTGTACTCAACGCAGTCAGCACTCGTCAGGAAGCAGGCACGATGAGCAGTACCTCCAAAGTCCTCTACACCCCGCTGTCGATGGTGGTCAGTGTGGCCGGTGGTCTGGTAGCCAGCGCAGTGTTCACCCAGGTCTGGAAGCGGATAGGCGAGGCCGACCAACCGCCGCCTGATCCCGACGATCTCAGCCAGTCGACGGCCAAGGTGCTGTTCGCCGCGGCGCTGCAGAGCCTGATCTTCGGTCTGGTGCGGGCCGCGGTGAACCGGGCAAGCGCCCGCGGCTACAAGGCGGTCACCAACGAAGCCCCGTCCTGACCTGCCGGGTCGGCCCCGCCGTCAGGGACGCCCGGAGTCAACCGCGCCGGCCCCGGGACCGGCGCAGCACCAGGCCCCGCAGCAGCGCTTGGTGTTCCTTGGCGTCGTTCTTGTCGATGCCGCTGGAATCGCGGACCGGCAGCCTGAGGTCGTCTTCGGCGGCGATGCCCGCCTGTAGTTGACGTCCCCGCTCCAGTTCGGCATCGACCTCGGCGCCGAACAGCAACGCCAGGTTGGTGATCCACAGCCACAGCAGGAACACTGCGACGCCGGCCAGCGCCCCGAACGTTCTCTCGTGGCTGCCGAAGTTGGCGACGTACACCCCGAACAACAGCGACGCCAGCACCCACACCACGATCGCGATGGCTGCCCCGACACTGACCCAGCGGAATTTCGGTTGCCGCACGTTGGGCGCCGCGTAGTACAACATCGCCACCCCCAAGATCACCAGCACCAACAGCACCGGCCAGCGGCCCAGGCTCCACAGCGTCAACGCGGTGGCACCCATCCCGAGGTAGCCACCGATCGCTTCGGCGACGGGTCCGCTCACCGCCAGCAGGAACGCGACGGCGGCCACGATGACCAGTGCACCCATGGTGAGCAGCAGTTGCTGGGGTCGCAGCTTCCAGAATGCCCGCCCCTCGTCGACCTCGTAGATGCGGTTCATCGCGCGGCCGAATGCGCCGATGTATCCGGAAGCCGCCCACAGCGCGCCGAGCAGTCCGGACAGCAGCGCGATCCCGGCCACCGGGTTGTTGACCAGCTGCTCGATCGGCTGGCGCAGCATGTCGGCCGTCGCCCCGGGGCTGACGTCGGAGACGATCTGCATGATGGCCTGCGACGTGCGCTCCCCTGGCCGAAGACGCCGAGCAGCGACATGACCACCACCAGCGCCGGAAACAGCGACAGCACGGCGTAATAGGTCAGCGCGGCGGCCAGGTCCATGCACTGGTCCCGGCTGAACTCTCTAATCGTCTGGCGCAGCACGTACCGCACCGACGGTTTGGTCAGGTCCGTCGGGGACTCCGGCTTGCGCTGGTCGTCAGGATCGGGGCAGCCGGAATCACCCGACTCGGGGGGCTGCGGGAGATGAGCGGGGGCCTCTGGGGTTGCGCGGTTTCGTCTGCGACCGGCCAGCGTCGCTGCCGCGACTCCGGCGACGAACGCGCCGGCGACCGCGACGGGCCCTCGCGATCCCTGTCCGCTGCTCGAGCTGCGGGAATTCTGAGCCTGGCGCTGGAGACCGGCCGATTGAGACTGCATCGCGCGGTGATGCCCGCGCACGGCCCGCTCGAAACGGTCCGGGCAGCTGTCACCGCCAGGCGAACACCGGCTGCTCCAGCTCATCGACCGGGTCGTGGCGGCCCTCCAGCGCCAACCACCTCAACTGCAACAGGATCGCGCCCGTCGGGGCATGGATGAGGTCACCGCCCAACGGAATCTGCACCACCGGCCGGGGACTCTCGGGGATCGTGATGAACCGCGGCGAGTCGTTTCGCAGCAGTTGGTGCAGCCCCACCCGGTAGACCGCCACCACCTCGTCGGGCGCCGGACGTGGGTCCAGTCGGCCACCGCCCCAGATCACCACCGGCGTGATGACATAGCCCGACCGCGTCGGGTAATCGTCGAGTAGGCCCAGCACGCTCGCGTCGGGCATTCGGACGCCGACCTCTTCGTCGAGCTCACGCACCGCGGCCTGTACCACGGTTTCGCCGGGGTCCAGCCGACCACCCGGCAATGCCCATTGGGCGGCGTGCGAGGTGAGTCGGGAAGCCCTGCGGCACAACAAGAATGCGGCACCACCGGACACGTCGACCATTCTGCCGTCGAGGTCTGCCGGCATCGGGCGCCCGGCGATCCAGTCGTCGACCGGTGCCGGGTCGACGCGGTCCTCACCCAGCTCGGAGTCGACGAGAACCACCGCGACGGCCGCGTGCCGCTTCGTCGGGTCCGTCACTGCGCGACGCACGTGACCCATCAGACGACTCCGGACCAGCTCCCGCAGCGCCTCGTCGTATGTGACCGTCACCCCGCGATCCCCGCGGCACCGTCGTCGACGTCATACCTGGCCATCGTGCCATTGTTTCAGCAGGTGCGTCCGCGCGTCAGCCGTCGGTGTGCCGCGTGGGACTCTGCGCTGATTCCCACTTGGACTCCAGTGCCCGCGTCACCGCGGTGTCGGCGGGCAGCTCGGCGTCGAACGTCTCACCGTCGTCACCCTCGAAAGTGACGAGGACCGCCGGAGTGCCGTTGACTTCGCTCGCGTCCCTGTGCACCACCTTGTACGGACGCCCGTCGCCGGGCCGGTCGGGTAGCTGCAACGAGACGATGTCGCCGGGGGCGACGTTCTCGAGTCGGTCGCTGCTTTCGAGTCGATTGCTGTCGGTCTGGCCGGCCACACGTTCCTCCTGTGTCAGCTGTCGTCGTGCTCGGGTTCGGTCAGCTCGGGGGCGTTCTCCCGGGTCGCCGTGCCGCCTTCACCGCACCCATTGCGCGCCCCTCCGTCAGGGGTGACGTACCCGATTTCGTCAGGGGTGACGTACCCCGATCCGACACATCCGACTCAGCCCGGATCGAACCGTCGCGTGGGTTTGATCACCGACCAGGGGGTAACCGGATAACCACCTGATGAAAGGAGCCGCAACATGCCCAATGAACTCGATGGCCGAACGATCGCGTTCCTCGCCGCCGACGGCGTCGAGAAGGTCGAACTCGAGCAGCCGCGGGATGCGGTGACCCACGCCGCTGGCCGGGTCGAGCTGCTGTCGGTGAAGTCCGGTGAGATCGACGCGCGCAACCACGATCTGGAGCCTGCCGGCACGTTCCCGGTGGACCGGGAGGTCGCCGACGCGCAGGTGGACGACTTCGACGCTCTGGTCCTGCCCGGTGGCACGGTCAACGCCGACAAGTTGCGCCTCGATGAGTCGGCAGTGGCGTTCGTCCGTGACTTCGTCCACTCCGGTAAACCCGTCGCGGCCATCTGCCACGGACCGTGGGCACTGGTGGAAGCCGGGGTGGTCCGGGACCGGACGCTGACGTCCTACCCGAGCCTGCGCACCGACCTGCGCAACGCCGGAGCGACCGTCGTCGACCAGCAGGTGTGCATCGACGGCAACCTGATCACCAGTCGGTCGCCCGCCGACCTGCCCGCCTTCTGCCAGGCGATCACCGATCAATTCGCGAACACCCCGGCGCACACGTGAGACCGCGACCGAGCGGGCTGTTCACCTGCGCTGTGTATAACCGACGGTTATCGGAAGATGACTATCAGGCGAACAAGCCAGCCAAGGAGACGCAATGAGTGCCATATCAACGGTCTTTCGAGGCCTGGCGAAGGTGGCCGATGCCACCACGGCCACAGCCGGGGCCGTTGGTGGCGCCGCGATCAGCGGGGTGGCCGGCGGTGTGCGAGGTGCGGCCAACGGCGTCCGCGCGGGACTGTCCAGCGGTAGCCGATCGCCGGCGGCAGCCGCGCTCACCATCGGGGCCATCGGCGCCGCCGGTCTTGTCGAGTGGCCCCTGCTGGTCACCGTCGGCGGCGCAGCGCTGGTCGTGCACAAGCTCAGTCAGCGCGCCGGCGAGGCAGATGCCGGGCGGCCCGCACCCGCGATGAACCCCGCGCCCGCGGTCACGACGGCCACGCGGCAGAGCGCCGCCCCTCCGGTGAAGAAGGTGGCGCCAGCCAAAAAGGCCCCGGCCAAAAAGGCCTCCGCGAAGAAAGCACCCGCCAGACCGGCGCGCAAGGCGGGTTCGCCGCGGCGCACTGCCGGGAAGTGAGCTCCCTCCTCGGACGCCTGGCGGGGACCGCAACCACCATCGCGCTCGCCCCTGTCACGCTGAGCGTCGGAGTTGCCGCGTCCGGGCTGAGATTCGGCACCAAGGTCACGGCAACCGTGGCCCGTGGCCTGGAAGATGTCGTGCCGGCCGACACGGGTGCGGCGGTGATAAGCGCCACGCGCGAGTTGGTCGGAGGTGAACCGGTCCGTCGGCGATGGCGCCGCGAGGACCGCTGTTGGATCGAGGTCCGCGGCCTGACCGCCGAGACCGGACCGGATCTCGCTGGAGCACTGCTCGATTCGGTGCGGGCCGTCCCCGGGGTGCGGTCGGCTGTACTCAACCAACCGACCTCGCGGATGGTGGTGTCGGTCGACCCGGACGGGCCCACCCTGGACGAGTTGTGCCGGATCGTCGCCGACGTCGAGGAGCAGGCCGGCAGCGACGCCCGCAGCACCGGTCCGACCGACCTGCCGGCTGACGGGGTGGTGCTCGGCGGTCTGCTGATCGCGGCGGCGGCCAACGGCCTCGGGTTCTGCGCAGCAGTCGCGGGGCGCACCTTGTTCTGGCCGGCGCTGCCCACCGGCCTGGTCGCCGCGGTGACCGCGGTCGACTACCAACCCCGGTTGCGTGCCGTCGTCGAGAAGCGTCTCGGCGACGCCGCGGCCGACACCGCGATCGCCCTTGCCGCCGCATCGGTCTACACACTCACCCAGGCCCCGTCCTCGTTGGCCGTGGAGTTCCTCAGGAACCTCACCCAGCTCGGCGAACTCGCCGCGGCCGCCCAGGCCTGGCAACGCCACGAGGCCACACTCGGCGATCACGCCGACTCGACGGACACCGACGGGGACGGAGATGTCGTCCGGCCGTGCCCGATGCCATTGGGTCCGATCGAGCGCCACGCCCAGCGCAGCGGGCTGGCGCAGGGCGTCGCCGCCCCGTCGGTCGGCCTGCTGACCGGCGACCTCAATGCCGCTGCCACCGCCGCGGTGGTC
>NZ_JBAUJB010000242.1:0-1901 GCF_049683355.1 Mycobacterium sp. | reverse complement strand
GACCGGGGAGCCACCTTACCGCAGCGCCCTCACCGAGTCATTAGATACCTACCCTCTGGCAAACTGCCGGAGGCACGCCGATCAAAGATCGGATGTTTTTGGAGTGACTGAAGTGACGGATGTGACTCGGACGAGGTCACTACCCCTGCGCTGCGGGCACTACCGCTGCGGTGCCGCGGTGGGCTCGATCGGCATCGGCAACGCAGTCCGACCCATCAGGTACTCGTCCACCGCCGAGGCGGCGGCCCGCCCTTCGGCGATCGCCCACACGATCAGCGACTGACCGCGTCCCATGTCGCCGGCGACGTAGACGCCGGGCACCGACGTCGCGAAGTCGTCGTCGCGGGAAACGTTGCCGCGTTCGGTCATCTCGACGCTCAGATCGGTGAGCAGGCCCTCGCGCTCGGGGCCGGTGAAACCCATGGCCAGCAGGACCAGATCGGCGGGCAACTCGAAGTCGGTGCCGTCGATCTTCTCGAACTTGCCGGCCTTCATCTCGACCTCGTGGCCGCGCAGCGCAGTCACGTGCCCGTCCTCGCCGAGGAACTCCTCGGTGTTGACCGAGTAGACGCGCTCGCCGCCCTCCTCGTGCGCGGAGGACACCCGGAACATCAACGGGTACGTCGGCCACGGCGTCGAGTCGGCGCGCGTCTCCGGCGGCCGCGGCATGATCTCGAACTGGTGCACACTGGCCGCGCCCTGCCGGTGAGCGGTGCCCAGGCAGTCCGCTCCGGTGTCGCCGCCGCCGATGATGATGACGTGCTTGCCGTGGGCCGTGATCGGCGGCTGGCCGTCCTCGTCGACGACCGGGTCACCCAGCTGAGTGCGGTTGGCCCACGGGAGGTACTCCATGGCCTGGTGGATCCCGTCGAGATCGCGACCGGGGATCGGCAGGTCGCGCCGCGCGGTCGCCCCACCGGTGAGCACCACGGCGTCGAAGTCCTTGCGCAGTTGTGCCGCCGTGATGTCGACCCCGACGTTGACCCCGGTGCGGAACTCGGTGCCCTCGGCACGCATCTGGTCGAGGCGCCGGTCGATGTGGCGCTTCTCCATCTTGAACTCCGGGATGCCGTAACGCAGCAGCCCACCGATACGGTCGTCACGCTCGAACAGCGTCACCGTGTGACCGGCCCGGGTCAGCTGCTGGGCCGCCGCCAGACCCGCGGGGCCGGAGCCGACGACGGCGACGGTCTTACCGGTCAGCCGGTCCGGCGGCAGCGGCACCACCCAGCCCTGCTCGAAGGCGTTGTCGATGATCTCGACCTCGACCTGCTTGATGGTCACCGGATCCTGATTGATGCCCAGCACACACGAGCCCTCACAGGGGGCCGGGCACAGCCGCCCGGTGAACTCCGGGAAGTTGTTGGTCGCGTGCAGCCGCTCGATGGCATCGTGCCACCGCCCGGTGCGCACCAGGTCGTTCCACTCCGGGATCAGATTTCCCAGCGGGCAACCCTGATGACAGAACGGGATACCGCAGTCCATGCAGCGGCTCGCCTGCTCCTTGAGCACGTCGTGGGAGAAGTCCTGATAGACCTCTTTCCAGTCGCGCAGGCGCAGGTCGACCGGCCGCCGGGGCGGGGTCTCGCGATGGGTGACCTTCAGGAAGCCGCGGGGATCAGGCACTGGCGGCCGCCATGATCGCCTCATCCACGTCCGCGCCGTTCTGCTCGGCCTCCGCAATCGCCTTCAGCACGCGTTTGAAATCGCGCGGCATCACCTTCTTGAAGTTCACCAGTTCACCGTCCCAATCCGCCAGAATCCGTTGTCCCACTGCCGAATCGGTAGCGTCAACGTGAGCCTGGATAATGCCCTGCAGCCATTCGGTGTCTTCGGGGTTCGTCTCGTCGAGCAACTCGAGCTCCACCATCTCGGCATTGAGGTTGTCTGCCAGCACATCG
>NZ_JBAUJB010000241.1:0-27387 GCF_049683355.1 Mycobacterium sp. | reverse complement strand
CCGCGGACACCCGGTCGGCGTCCGCGGCGCGTGAGTCGTGCCTCGCGCCGACGGCGACCCGGGCACAGCCGCTACGTCCGGTGGTGACCAGTCGATGCGCGGTGGCCGGATCCACCTCCGGGATCGCGACGGCGACCGGGACGCGGCCCCGGATCGCATCGGGCCATCCGACGGTGCTGGGTTCCATCGCTGCGGTCAGCCAGCGGGCAGCGAGCGCGTCGTCGCTGTCGACGGGCGGGCTGAACTCGCCCCACCCCTGCGGCCCCTCCACCAGGACGCCCTCGCGCACGCCGCCGGCCGCCGGGATGGCGAACACGGGGGCGTCGTCGAAGTCGATGAGTGTTCTCATTGATCGACAAAGCTATCCGGTGCCGCCGACGGTCGGTGCGGCGCCGTGCCGATCGCCGAGCGCCGCCGCTGCGGTACACCCGGTTACCCTGTACGCCGTGGCCGACGCCCCGTTCCTGTTGCTGTCGATCCGCGGCGAAGACGAGGCCGCCGACGACGAGTACCAGGCGATGATGCGGTTCGCCGGCGTCGACGAACCCGGTATGCATCGCATCCGGCTGACCCACACCCCGCTGGGCGAGGTCGACCTGTCGCAGTGGTCGGGTGTCATCCTGGGTGGCGGGCCATACAACGTCAGCGACGAACCGGCTGCGAAGTCGCCGACCCAGCAGCGAGTCGAGACGGAACTGGCCGGGCTGCTCGCCGCGGTCATCGACCGTGATTTCCCGTTCCTCGGTTGTTGTTACGGCGTGGGGACGGTGGGCACGGCCATCGGTGCTGTTGTGGACCGCTCTCACCCCGAGCCGGTGGGGCCCGTCACGGTGGAGATCACTGCGGACGGCCGCGACGATCCGCTGTTCGCAGCTCTGCCGGACGTCTTCGACGCGTTCGGGGGCCACAAGGAGGCGGCGTCCTGGCTTCCTTCCCATGCCGCGCGCCTCGCCACGTCCGCCGCCTGCCCCGTCCAGGCGTTCCGCGTCGGCCGCAACGTCTACGCCACCCAGTTCCATCCCGAACTCGACGTCGACGGCATATGTACCCGCATCGACGTCTACAAGAACCACGGCTATTTCGCGCCGGAGACCGCGGAGTCGCTCAAAGACGCTGCGCGCCAACGGGATGTCGAGTATCCCATGGCGATTCTGCGGACTTTCGTGCAACGCTACGCGCGTTGAGCATCGTCAGGAGTCGGGAGCTCGAACTGGGCCCGGGCCACCTGGTCGATGAAGGGCGCCAGCCGCGAACGCAACCGGTTGTGTTCGGCGTCCTCGTCGTATCCCTGGTATGAGGTGGCGTCGTCGAAGTCGGCGACGATCACGAAATCCCAGTTGCCCTCCCGCAGACCGGCATCGCTTCCCACCGTGTACCGCCGGGTTCCGGGACAGTTGAGGTTGCGCAGCCCGTCCTGGATCTGCTCGACCTCGGCGACGTCGTACCCCGTTTTCAGGCTGGCGAGAACCACGTTTCGGATCATCCGGGCACCCTAACAGCGCGCCGTGGAGGCAGAACCGTGAGCAAAAACGTGACTCAGTCCAAAAAAGGCCGTACAACGTTGTCATGCCCTCCGATCACGCGGACCTGCTCCGCCTGGCGGACCTGCTCCACCTGGCGGACCTGCGGGTGACGCGACCGAGGTTGGCCGTCCTCGAAGCCGTCAGGGCTCATCCCCACGCCGATACCGACACGATCTTCGGTGCCGTGCGAAGCGTCCTGCCCGAGGTGTCCAGGCAAGCCGTCTACGACGTGCTGGCGGCGCTGACCGCTGTCGGCCTGGTGCGCAAGATCCAGCCCTCCGGCTCGCTGGCCCGTTACGAATCACGGGTCGCAGACAACCACCACCACCTCGTCTGCCGCTCCTGCGGCACCATCACCGACGTCGATTGTGCTGTGGGCCAGGCTCCTTGCCTGACCCGATCCGATCCGGCGGGCAGCTTGGACGGGTTCGTCATCGACGAAGCCGAGGTCGTCTACTGGGGCCTGTGCCCCGAATGCTCGTCACAGGAGACTTCGCGATCACACCCGTGATCACAACCCATTTCACCACCACCACGGAAGGAACCATTTTGCCTGAGGATCGCCCCATCGAAGACAGCCCCCCGATCGGCGAGGCGCAGACCGACCAGACCGAAGGTGGGTGCCCCGCCGGATTCGGTCGGGTCACTGCGCCGGTGGAAGGCGGGAGCAACAGAGACTGGTGGCCCAATCAGCTCAACCTGAAGATCCTTCAGAAGAACCCTGACGTGATCAACCCGCGCGACGAGGGTTTCGACTACGCGACCGCGGTGCAGACGCTGGACGTCGACGCGGTGCGCGCGGACCTGGTCGAGGTGATGCGCACCTCACGGGAGTGGTGGCCGGCCGACTTCGGGCACTACGGACCCTTGTTCATCCGGATGGCCTGGCACGCCGCCGGCACCTACCGGGTCAAGGACGGCCGTGGCGGCGGTGGCGCCGGCATGCAGCGTTTCGCGCCGCTGAACAGCTGGCCGGACAACGCGAGCCTGGACAAGGCGCGGCGGCTGCTGTGGCCGGTGAAGAAGAAGTACGGCAAGAACCTGTCCTGGGCCGACCTGATCGTCTACGCCGGCAACGTCGCACTGGAAGACATGGGCTTCCGCACGGCTGGCTTCGCCTTCGGCCGCGAGGATCGCTGGGAGCCCGAGGAGGATGTGTACTGGGGCCCGGAACTCGAGTGGCTCGACGACAAGCGCTACACCGGCAAGCGGGATCTGGCGAACCCGCTCGCCGCGGTGCAGATGGGCCTGATCTACGTCAATCCCGAAGGCCCCAACGGCAATCCGGATCCGATGGCCTCGGCCATCGACATCCGCGAGACGTTCGGCCGGATGGCGATGAGCGACGTCGAGACCGCGGCGCTGATCGTCGGCGGCCACACCTTCGGCAAGACGCACGGCAACGGTGACGCCGAGCTCGTCGGCCCGGAGCCCGAGGCCGCCCCGTTGGAGGAGATGGGTCTGGGCTGGCGCAACCCGCAGGGCACCGGTGTCGGCATGGACGCCATCACCAGCGGCCTCGAGGTGATCTGGACGCACACCCCGACCAAGTGGGACAACAGCTTCCTGGAAATCCTGTACGGCAACGAGTGGGAGCTCTTCAAGAGTCCCGCCGGCGCCAACCAGTGGCGGCCGAAGGACGGTGGCTGGGCCAATTCGGTGCCGGAGGCGTTCGGCACCGGCAAGACGCATCCGTCGATGCTCACCTCCGACCTGGCGATGCGGATGGACCCGATCTACGAGCGGATCACCCGCCGGTGGCTCGACCATCCCGAAGAACTGGCCGAGGAGTTCGCCAAGGCGTGGTTCAAGCTGCTGCACCGCGACATGGGTCCAGTGGTCCGGTACCTCGGCCCCGAGGTGCCGCAACAGACCTGGGTCTGGCAGGACGTGGTGCCGACCGGATCCGACCTTTCCGCAGCCGACGTGGCCACCCTCAAGAGTGCTGTCGCCGACTCGGGACTGACTGTGTCGCAGCTGGTGTCAAGCGCGTGGAAGGCGGCGTCGTCGTTCCGGGTCAGTGACAAGCGCGGTGGCGCCAACGGCGGCCGGATCCGGTTGCAGCCGCAGCTGGGCTGGGAGGTCAACGAGCCCGACGAACTGGCGCAGGTGATCCGCAAGCTCGAGGAGATCCAGCAGTCGTCCGGCACCGGCGTGTCGTTCGCCGATCTGGTGGTGCTCGGCGGCGTGGTCGGTGTCGAGAAGGCGGCCAAGGCTGCCGGGTTCGACGTCGAGGTCCCGTTCACGTCCGGACGCGGTGACACGACCCAGGAGCAGACCGACGCCGAGTCGTTCTCCTACCTGGAGCCCGCGGCTGACGGTTTCCGCAACTACCTCGGCAAGGGTGGCCAGCTGCCGGCCGAGTTCCGCTTGGTGGACCGGGCGAACCTGCTGGGTCTGTCGGCTCCCGAGATGACGGTTCTGGTCGGCGGCCTGCGGGTGCTGGGCACCAATTTCGGCGGCACGCAGCACGGTGTGCTGACCGACCGCCCGGGAGCGTTGACGAACGACTTCTTCGTCAACCTCCTCGACATGGGCACGCAGTGGAAGCCCTCGCCCGCCGAGGACGGAACCTACGTCGGCACCGACCGTGGCACCGGAACCCAGAAGTGGACCGGCACCCGGGTTGATCTGCTCTTCGGCTCGAACTCGCAGCTGCGGGCTCTGGCTGAGGTGTACGCGGAGGACGACGCCAAGGAGAAGTTCGTCAGGGACTTCGTCGCGGCGTTCGCCAAGGTGCTCGACGCCGACCGCTACGACGCAGGCAAGGGCCTCGAGTAACAGCCCGAGTGGGTAGAGGGGTGCCCGGGTGACCGGGCGCCCCTTTCCACGACCGCCGCGCTCAGTACGGGTTGAGCGCGGCGCCGATCAACGGAGCGAGCTTCTCGGCCATGTAGGTGTGCCCGGCGTCGGTGGGGTGCACGCCGTCGGCGCCGATCAACCCGGGCCGGTCGACGAACCAGCGGGCGGCGAGCGGGTCGACGAACGTCGCACCGGCCAGTTCTGACTGATAGCCGAGCACATCACGAATGCGCGTGATCGTCGGCGGCGGATCGGCTGTCGGCCAGGGTGGCCCGACCACCAGGAACTTCGCCGAACGCGCGATCTGACGGGCCATCGTCAACGTGCCGTACATCGCGATCGACAGCCGGGTCGGGTCGACGTTGATGTCGTTGCGCGATCCGAAGTACACGACGAGCGAGTCGGTCGGTCTGACCGCTCTCACGGTCAGGTCCTCGAAGACGCTGCCCCGGTTGCCGCGAGTGCAGTATCCGGCGCCACCTTCGGCGGCCACGGTCGGCGTCACCGCGATGCCGTGTCGGGTCAGAGCCCGCCACACCTGCGTCGTCCAGCCGTTGACGCCGGCGCCGCCTTCGTCACCGCCGGTGGTGTAGGAGTCGCCGATCACCGAGATCCGGTTGACGGCGAAATCGGTGAGCCGCACATCGTGATGCCGTACCTCGGGAACAGGCGCGGCGAGCGCGCCGAAGGACACGGCGACGGCGAGCACCAAAGTCAACAGTCGACTCACCGGAACAGCGTAGGGTCGCCCGGGCCGGCTACAGCGGTGACGCGCCGCGAGCGTCCGACCGCGTTATCCGGCGCGGGCCGCGACCGACTGCAGCCGGTTCTGCGGTGGGCCGACGGCCGACTTCTCCTGGGGGGCCTTGGTATCGACCATGCGCCGCATCCATCGGCGCGCAGGCTCCTCGACCAGGTGGTACAGCAACGCCGCGCCGATGCCGGCGACAGCGATCAATCCGAGCACCACGATCTTGGCCGACAAGCTGGGCGTCAACGTGATGTCGAACTGCATCACGGCCCAGTTCCACGCGGTGTGCACGAGCTCGTGGACCATGTACAGGCTGAACGAGATGTGGCCCAGGTACACGACGATCGGAGTGGACAACAGCGCCGGCAGGGTGCCCACGCCGATCGCCATCGTGACGACCAGCGGAACGAACAGCACATCGACGAGGCCGCCGGCGTCGTAGATCGAGGCGGGCGGGTGGGCGTCCAGCAGGTACAGCCCGCCGACGATGGCACCCCCGAGCACCAGCGACGCCAACCCGGAGGACTGCCGGGCCCGGTGGGACAACTGGAGCTTGCGCACCGCCGCACAGGCCAGGGCACCCGCGGTGAACTGCATGACGATCCGCGGTAGCCAGCTCCACGGGGTGTAGAACACGCCGCTGGCCAGCAGCAGCAGCACCGGCGGCAGCGAGGCGGCGACCGCGAGCCACAGCAGTCCCCGTGCCCGGGTCGCCGCCGCGATCCGGAAGATGACCAGCACGAGCGCGCCGAACAGCAGGTAGGCCAACCACTCTGCGCTGATCGACCACGCCGGACCATCCCAACTCGAGCCGTCGAAGTAGGGCTGGAACCAGAGCTGGACCAACAGCACCTGCCGGATCCAGCTGATCGCGTTGAGCTGGTCGACGACCGGGGGCTCGGCGGGCACGTGGCCGACGTAGAGCGTGAAGATGATCCAGGCCGCCGCGAGATGCATCGTCACCAGATATACCGGCCACACGCGTGCCAGCCGGAGCCAGAGGAATCGCAGGGTCGCGCGGGTGGACCAGGCCTGCCCCATCCGGTCGAGGTAGTTCCAGGTCAGGACAAAGCCGCTGAGGATGAAAAACAGGTCGACCCCCTGCGCACCGGCGTTGAGCACCGGTGCCAACGCGCTGCTGACCGACGGCGACGCCTGGGCCAGCAGCGGCCGGAAGTGAAAGAGCACGACCCAGAGGGCGGCGACGATGCGAAGGCCGGACAAGGCCTTGATCTCACCGGTGCGCACACGACTCTTTTCGTCAGGATTCTGCGGTGTCGTCGATGCTCGTCGGTCGTGGAAAAGGCACAGGGCCGCCTCCCCCGATCCCGAACGGCAACCGGTCGGAGGTTACCAGCGGCACCGCCGCCGCGGCGGTCCGCAACGCCGCGTCGAGGTGTTGCCGACGAGGCCCGCCGCCCAGGGTATTCTCGGGAAATTGTCAATCGAGGGTGTCGGTGCGCGCCGCGACTGCGTGCCATGGGGGATTCGGGAGCGCATGCGCGTGCCTGATGACGGCGAAGAGCTGTCGCTGCTTTTGGTGGAGGACGATCGCGCGGACGCCATCCTGGTCGAGGAACTGGTCGCCGACGCGAGCTTCGACACCCGGGTGGTCTGGGCGGAGTCGATGGCCAAGGCAGAGCAGGAGATCGCCCGTGCCCGGCCCGACTGCATCCTGCTGGATCTGCACCTGCACGACGCCGACGGGATCGACGGGCTGACCCGCATCGCCAAACAGGACGCGACGGTCCCGGTCGTCGTGTTGACGGGCCTCAACGACGAGCACGTCGGTGTTTCGGCGGTGGCGTCGGGCGCCCAGGACTATCTGGTCAAGGGTCGGGTCGACCCGGAGGCGTTGCGCCGCGCCGTGCGCTACGCCATCGAACGCAAGCGCGCCGAGCTGACCGCAGTCGACCTGCACGCCAGTCAGCTGCGGGCCAGAGAGAACGCCCGGCTGGAGCGCGGCCTGCTCCCCTCCCCTCTGCTGCTGGACAGTCCCGGCGTCGAGATCGTCACCCAATACCGGCCCAGCCGGGAGAACGCCCTGCTCGGCGGGGATTTCTACGACTTCGTGCAGACCCCGGACCGTACCGTGCACGTGATGATCGGCGACGTGGCCGGTCACGGAGCGGATGAGGCGGCGCTCGGGGTCGCCCTGCGCATTGCTTGGCGCGCACTGACTTTCGCCGGACTGCGGGGTGCGGACCGGATGCGGCAGCTGGAGCGGATGCTGCGGGCCGAACGCGCGGGAAAGGGGATCTTCGCGACGGTGCTCAGTCTGGCGATTCCGCCGGAGGGCACGCTGCTCACCGCGGTGCGTGCCGGTCATCCCGGCATGCTGCTGCACGGCGGAGGCACCGTGGAGTGGGTAGAGCCGGCGGGTGGTCCGGCGCTGGGCCTGCACGCCGGCGACTGGACGCCCCAGCAGGTGGATCTGCCCGAGGGCAAAGGCCTGGTGCTGCTCACCGACGGCTTGTTCGAAGGGCACGTCGGGAGAGGCAACGAACGGCTCGGCGAGGCGGGGTTGCTCGAGCTGGCCCGATCGTTGGCCGCCCTGCCCGGCCGCGCGTTCGTCGACGCGCTGATCGATGCCGTCGAGGAGCAGGCGCAGTCCAGCGGGGGCATCGCCGATGACATCGCGGTGGTGCGGGTCGAACGGGTACGGCGATGAGCTCACGACGCCGGGTGCGGGCAGCGCAGTTGACCGTCCAGGGCTGGCAGTACCTCGTGCTCTCGGTGATGGGGATGGTGGTGCTCGTCGGCGGGATCACCGTGGCGGTGCTGCTCAATCGAACCGACCAGGTGTCCGGGCAGCTCATCGAGAACATCCAGCCCGCGCGGGTCGCGGCCTACCAACTGCAGGGCGCGCTGCGCGACCAGGAGACGGCGGTACGCGGGTATCTCATCACCGCCGATCCGCAGTTCTTGACCCCGTATGACGAGGGCCGGCTGATCGAGCAGCAGGCGTCGGCGGACATCCGGATCCTCGAGCAGGACCGTCCGGACCTGCTCGAGGATCTCGATGCCATCGAGCAGGCCTCCGGCTCCTGGCGCGCATCGTTTGCCGAGCCGCTGATCGGTGCGGTCCGCTCGGGTGACGTCAACGTCATCGCCGATGAGTCCACCGCGCTCGGAAGAACTGAATTCGACCGTCTGCGAGCCCTTTTCGACGTCCAGAACGACCATCTCGAGCAGGCCCGCAGCGACGGTATCGCCGAGCTCGAACAGATCCGCTCCTGGCGTAACGGCGTGCTGGTGGCGATGCTCGGCGCTTTCGCGGTGACGATGGTGCTGCTGGCCGTGTTGCTGCGCCAGGCGGTGGTGCGACCGCTGGACGCCCTGGCGGCGTCGTGCCGGCGCATCGCACGCGGGAACTTCGGCGAACCCATCCGCCCGATGGGACCCAAGGACATCCGGGGTATCGCCCTCGACGTGGACGAGATGCGGGAACAGATCGTCGAGGAACTCGAGGCGTCGCAGGCGGCCACCGAGGCGCTGGACGTCCAGGCCGAGGAGCTCCGGCGCTCGAACGCCGAGCTGGAGCAGTTCGCCTACGTCGCGTCACACGATCTGCAGGAACCGCTGCGCAAGGTCACGTCGTTCTGCCAGCTGCTCGAGAAGCGCTACGGCGACCAGCTCGACGAGCGCGGCATCGAGTACATCGGTTTCGCGGTCGACGGGGCCAAGCGGATGCAGGTGTTGATCAACGACCTGCTCACGTTCTCGCGGGTCGGCCGGCTCAACTCCACCGAGACCGACGTCGACCTGAACACCTCGTTGGACGACGCACTGTCGAACCTCTCCACGGCCGTCGAGGAGACGAGCGCGGTGATCGAGCGTCCGGCCGACGGCCTGCCGACGATCAAGGGTGACCCCACCCTGATGGCGATGCTGTGGCAGAACCTCATCGGCAACGCCATGAAGTTCCGCCGCGAGGACGTGGTACCGCGCATCGTCATCGACTGCCACGACGACACCGGAGAGGATGGCCGGCACTGGTCGTTCTCGTTGGCGGACAACGGCATCGGCATCCCGTCGGAGTTCGTCGACAAGGTCTTCGTCATCTTCCAACGGTTGCACGGCCGCGACGCGTACAGCGGCACGGGAATCGGGCTGGCACTGTGCAAGAAGATCGTGGAGCACCACGGCGGGACCATCTGGATAGACACCTCCTACACCGAGGGCACCCGCTTCCGCTTCACCCTGCCCGTTGCAGTAGCTGACACCGAGACCCCTGTACTGGAAGGATCACCGACATGACACCGGCCGAGCGCGCCATCGACGTCCTGCTGATCGAGGACGACCCGGGAGACGAACTGATCACACGGGAAGCCTTCGAGCACAACAAGATCAAGAACAATCTGCACGTCGCTCACGACGGCGAGGAGGGGTTGGACTTCCTCTACAGGCGCGGCGCCTACGAGGGCGCCCCCCGTCCGGACCTGGTTCTGCTCGACCTGAACCTGCCGAAGTACGACGGGCGGCAGTTGCTGGAACAGATCAAGTCCGATCCGGATCTCAGCCATATCCCGGTGGTGGTGCTGACCACGTCGTCGGCCGAAGAGGACATCCTGCGCAGCTACAAGCTGCACGCCAACGCATACGTGACCAAGCCGGTCGACCTCGACCAGTTCATGAACGCAGTGCGCCAGATCGACGAGTTCTTCGTGCAGGTGGTTCGGCTGCCGCAGTTCTGACATGGAACTGCCGCGCCCCGATCCCGCACTCCCCCATCTGGCCGATGTGGTGCCCTCGGTGCTGGCCGCCATGGGAGTCGCCGATTTCGAGCCGCGCATCCCGCTGGCCGCCGACGTCGGCGGAGCGTGCGTGTTGCTCATCGACGGGCTGGGCGCGCAGCTCCTGGACACCTATGCCGCCGACGCCCCGGTGCTCGCCGGTCTGCGTGGGCTGACGCTGCAGGTCGGCTTTCCGTCCACCACCGCGGCAGGGTTGGCCTCGGTGGGTACGGCATGCCGATCGGGTGAGCACGGAATGGTCGGAATGACGTTCCGGCTGCCCGACGTGGGGGTCGTCAACGCGCTGCGCTGGCGTCCGCACCCCTGGGGTGAGGATCTGCGTGATCGACTGCCTCCCGAAGCGGTGCAACCCCGGTCGACGGTGTTCGAGCGGGCCGCCGCCGCGGGCGTTGCGGTCAGCGTGATCTCCGGGGCCCAGTTCACCGGATCGGGGCTGACCCGCGCGGTGTTGCGCGGTGGCCGCTACCTCGGCGTGCACGCTCTGGGGGATCTGGCCGCCACCGCCGCGACCGCGATCGCCGACGGTGGCTTCTGCTACGGCTACCACGCCGACCTCGATCTGGTGGGCCACCTCCACGGTCCCGGGTCACCGGCCTGGCGGATGCAACTGCGGCAGGTCGACAGGCTGGTGGAGTCCATCGTCGAGAACCTGCCCAGCGGCGGCTTGCTCGCGGTGGTCGCCGATCATGGCATGGTGTCGCTCGACGAGGCCGACGTGGTCGACATCGACGCCACCGAATCGCTGCGCGAGGGCGTGGAGGCGGTCGGCGGGGAGGTACGGGCCCGCCACCTCTACACCCGGGGTGGCGCTGTCGAGGACGTGCTGACCGTGTGGCGCGACGTGCTCGCCGACCGCGCCTGGGTCACCAGCCGGGACGAAGCCATCGCCGCCGGCTGGTTCGGCGACCGGATTGCCGACGATGTCCGGCCGCGCATCGGAGATGTGGTCGTTGCCGCCAGGGGCTCGGCGGGGGTGCTGCGCCGCACCGCTGAGCCGATCGAATCTTCGCTGGTCGGGCAGCACGGGTCACTCACCGACGCCGAGCAGATGATTCCACTGCTGCTGGCCCATCGCTGAACAGGGCTGACGTCTTGCGGCCGACCGCCGCGCGTAGTGGCGTGAACGCCGCGTCGGCGAGCTGACATCTGCCGCTGCTGTAGCTCATCGAAACCCGAAAAAGGTTGTTGCGAAATTGATTTGGCTTTAGTTCCGGCATGCCGGCAACGGCCGGCCAATGAGGACGCAGCACAACGTTTTTCGTGAGGCACACGTCACAGTCACGGCAATTGTGAATGCCATCACAGATTTTGGTCGTTTTAGAGACCCGCTGTTAATGTCCCGTCGCATGTTTGCTCTCGCAACACTCTTGACGCTTGTCAACCAGGTGTCGGGCACGCCGTACGTCACCGGTGGTGACAGCCCAGCGGGCACGGACTGCTCCGGCCTGGTGTCGTGGGTGACCAACGCCGCGACCGGCAGGCCCGTCTACGGCGACCGATTCCACACCGGCAACATCGAGAGCGCGCTGCTCGCCCGCGGTTTCCAGCACGGGTCAGAACCGGGCGCGCTGGTGGTCGGCTGGAACAGCGGGCACACCGCGGTGACACTGCCCGACGGCACCCCGGTGTCCTCCGGGGAAGGCGGCGGGGTCAAGGTCGGGGGTGGCGGTGCCTACCAGGACCAGTTCACCAACCACATGTTCCTGCCGATGCCGGCCAACGAGCCACCCGCCGCCGACCCTGTGATGGCGCCCCCGATGGCGCCTCCGCCACCGCCACCACCGATGGGGCCCCCGCCTCCGCCGCCGCTACCACCGGCGCCGGCGGGGCCGGTCGTGCTGATGGGCGAGGAAGTCCCGCCGCCACCTCCCGGCGCACCGGTCTGACCGTCGTCGGCGCCCTGCCGGGCACCCATTAGCGTCTGACTCGTGATCGTGTTGCTGCCCCCGTCGGAGACGAAGCGAGACGGCGGAGACGGCCCGGCCCTGTCCCTGGACACGCTGAGTTCGCCGGCCCTGCGTCCGCTGCGCGCCGACCTGATCGGCGAATTGGTCGAGCTGGCGGCAGATCGGGACGCAAGCAGACGTGCGCTGGGCGTCTCAGCCCGTCAGGTTGCCGAGATCGACCGCAACGCGGCCCTGCGCACGGCCCCGACGATGCCGGCGATCGACCGCTACACGGGCGTGCTCTACGACGCCCTGGACGTCGGTTCGCTGCGCGGCGCCGCGGTTGCGCGGTCACGGGCCCGACTGGCCGTGGTCTCGGCACTGTTCGGGCTCGTGCGCGCCGAGGACCGGATCCCGGCCTACCGTCTCTCGGCCGACTCGCGGCTACCGGGCCGGCCGACCCTCGCCGCCCGTTGGCGACCGACACTCGAACCGGTGCTGGCTGCGATCGCCGAAGACGAGTTGGTCGTCGACCTACGCTCGGGCTCCTACGCCGCACTCGCCAGAGTGCCCGGTGCGGTGACCGTCGAGGTGGTCACCGAGCATGCCGACGGGCGCCGCACAGTGGTCAGTCATTTCAACAAGGCGCACAAGGGCCGGCTGGCCCGCGCGCTGTCGACGAGCCGATCCGAGCCGGCGGACGCGGCCGCCGTCGCGGCGGTGGCCCGTCGCGCCGGGATGCGGGTGCAGCGGCGCGGCGACCATCTGACCATCCTGGTGCCTGCGTGAGCGGTCGGGCGGCAGCCGGCTCAGAACTCGGCGATGGTGTCGGTGGTGTAGAACTCGGCCGGGATCTGTGAGTAGGCGCTGGGCCGGGTGATCATCACCCAGGCCCCGGTGGCCCCCGACATGATGGGGCCGCGCAGCGTGATGCCCGCGGCGCCCGCAGCGTCGGTGAACAGCGCGCTGCCGGCCACCCCCGCGTCCCCGGCATTGCACGGCACCGCGGACGACCGGGGTGCCTGGATCAGCCGCACCTCGTAGCGGGTGTTGGGCCTGCCGGTGGCGAACTGGATGTCGGCGACCACGTCCCCGCCGTCGGCGCGCACCTGCGCGGTCGCCCGTCCGTAACCGGTACCGCCGACGTACACCATCTCGCTGAAGTCACATCGCCGCAGGGCCTGGGACAAGGGCAGGAACGTCTCGGCCGTGTCGGCCGACGCCGCACCGGCACCGATCCCGCTGGCCAACGCCGACACCGAGATGGCCATGGCCGCGGCCGCGCGGGTGATGCGCGTGATTCGGGACATGTGTCAAGATCCGTTCGTCGGGTACATCTGGGCTGCAATTGGCGCTGCCGATAAGGTTAGATCGTCTCATCAAACTGCGCTCATCCGGGACGTCGCGAGCGGCCACGCGAAGCGTTGACGTGCACGGTTGCGCCCAGGACACTTCTGTTCGATGTCCACACTGTGGCTGTATCTGCGTATCCAGGCGATGACGTTCGTGTTCGGGATCGTCGGACCGATCTTTCTGGTGGTGTACTTCGCGGTCCAGCCCGACCCCACCGTGCGGTGGATGTACTGGTGGGGACTGTTCATCACGGCCGCCGACATCCTGATCGCTCTCGCGATCGTCGACTCGGCGGTGCGCACCGAACGCGACAACCGCGTGCCGGCACCCGATCGGACGCCGCACCCTCCGGGGCCTTGACCCGAGTTGCCGGCTCCCTCCGGTCGCAGGAGGATCCGCGTCATGGATTCTCGCACGGCGTTCGAACTCGCCGACACCGATGCGGTCGGTCAGGCCGCGCTCGCCGCTGCCGGTGAGGTGTCGGCGGCCGAACTCCTCGACGCCGCGATCATCCGGCTGGAGGCGGGCAGGCAGCTCAATGCTGTCATCACCGACCTGTTCGACCGTGGTCGCGAACAGGCCGCCGCCCTGGACGCCGCCGGTGTCCTGCGCCGGGGGGAAGGCGGCCCGCTGGCCGGAGTTCCGTTCCTGCTCAAGGATCTCGGGGCGTCGCTTGCCGATGCGCCCGAGGCGATGGGGTCGCGTGCCCTACGCGGATACGTCGCCCGCGAGTCGGCGTGGATCGTCGAGCGCTACCTCGAGGCGGGCCTCGTCGTGTTCGGCAAGACGAACACCCCCGAATGGGGTAACCACTGCACCACCGAGCCGTCGCTGTTCGGCGCCACCGCCAATCCATGGTCGCCGTCGGCCACCCCCGGCGGATCCAGCGGCGGATCTGCCGCGGCGGTCGCGGCCGGCATCGTGCCCGCCGCTTCGGGTGGCGACGGCACCGGATCCATCCGGGTGCCCGCCGCGTGCTGCGGTCTGGTCGGGCTGAAACCGCGCCGCGCGCGCACCTCATTCGCCCCCGGCGCCGGACACGGCCTCGAAGGGCTGGTGAACGAACACGCGCTCACCCGCACCGTCCGCGACAGCGCCGCACTCCTGGACGTCGTCGCCGGCGCCGGGATCGGCGACCCCTACTCGGTGCCGGTTCCGGCCGTGCCGTTCCGAGAGGCGATCGCCTCGAAGCCGGCCCCGCAGCGCATCGTGATGGCCACCGCGTCGCCGTTTCCCGGTCCGGCCACCGACCCGGCCGTGGTCAGTGCCGTCGAACAGGCAGCGGCGCTGCTCGCCGACCTCGGACACTCGATCGAGCTGGGCGGCCCGACCATCGACGCCGACGTCGTGGGCGATGCCATCGCCGTGCTGCACAACGTCAGCAATGCGCAGCTCCACGACCTGGCGCGCAATCACCTCGGCCGGGAACCGCGTGAGGACGAGTTCGAGCCGAGTACCTGGGTGATGGTCCGCGAGGGACTCAACACCAGCGGCGTCGAGTACGCCGCCGCCATCGCGGCGGTGCACGCCCAAACCCGACGGTTCGCCGGGCAGATGGCAGACCACGATGTGTTGTTGGTGCCCACCCTGCTCACCGCTCCCCCGCCGTATCGGCTGCTCGACCAACCCCGCGGATCAACCCGGGCGTTCTTCGACGTGGAGTTCGCCACGACCGGATGGACGTCGCTGGCCAACGTCACCGGGTGGGCGGCGGTGTCGCTGCCGCTGGGGCACACCGGGGCACTGCCCGTCGGGGTGCAGCTTGATGGCCCCCGACGAGACCGTCCTGCTGCACCGGGCAGTGTTCTGGCTGCACCGCACCCCCGGCGCGCCGGCAGATCCCCGTCGAGGCGCGCCTCTACGCCGAGCACAGCCACATCCGGCTGATCGGTGTCGACCGTCCCGGAATCGGCTCGTCGACACCGCACGAGTACGCGAGCGTCATCGACTTCGCCGACGACCTGCGCACCATCGCCGACACCCTGGGCATCGACAAGATGGAGATCATCGGTCTGTCCGGGGGCGGCCCGTACACGCTGGGCTGCGCGGCGGCGATGCCCGAGCGGGTGGTCGCCGTCGGGGTGCTCGGCGGTGTCGCGCCGACCCGGGGCAGCGACGGTATCGGCGGCGGGCTGATGGGCAACGTGGGGCTCGCGGTGGCCCCGGTGCTCGAGAAGGCGGGGACGCCGCTGAGCATCGTCGCCACCGGAGTGATCCGGCTGGTCAAGCCGATCGCCGAACCGGCCCTGTACCTGGACGCCAGCATCTCGCCCGAAGGTGACCGCCGGCTGCTGGTGCGGCCCGAGTCAAGGCGATGTTCCTCGACGACCTGCTCAACGGCAGCCGCAAACAACTGTCAGCACCGTTCGCCGACGTCGTGGTGTTCGCCCGCGACTGGGGATTCCGCCTCGACGAGGTCAAGGTCCCGGTGCGCTGGTGGCATGGCGACTGCGACCACATCGTGCCGTACTCGCACGGCGAGCATGTGGTCGGGATGCTGCCTGATGCCGAGCTCTACCCGTTGCCGGGCGAGAGCCACCTCGGTGGGCTGGGCGAAGCCGAGGCGATCATGATCACCATGAACGAGATGTGGGACGCCTACGACGCTCGCCGGTGACCGACCGTCGTCAGCGCTTCAACCAGCCGCGCACCGTCGGCAGATCCCGGCTGTAGGTCTGCAGGAAGTCGTCGTGATAGAGCGTGCCGCCGCTGATCGCGGCGTCGCCGCGCCACACGATGTGCACACGAACCACACCCTTGTTGAAGTAGTCGCTGCGATCGGCGACACGGTGATTCCACCCCGCCTGCTCGGCGATCGCGGAAATCGTCTGCCGGTCGTCGGTGTCAACCATCGATGATCCCTTCTTGTCAGGGGTCACCCTATCCCCTGCCGGTCAGCGTCCGTCGCAACAGATGCATGGCAACCGTCGTCGAGCGTTCCCGGACATCGGTCCGGTTGCCGGGCAGCGTCAACGTCCGCGTCAGCGAGGTGCCCTCGGCCAGCGCCACCGAAATGCACACCGTGCCCACCGGTTTGGTCGCCGTGCCACCGCCGGGTCCCGCCACCCCGGTGATCGCCACCGCGGTGTCGGCGCCGAAACGCTGCAGCGCCCCACGGGCCATCGCCTCGGCCACCGGTTCGGAGACCGCGCCGTGCGTCTCGATCAGCGTGGCGTCGACCCCGAGCACCTCGGCCTTGGCCGCGTTGGAGTAGGCGACCACACCCCCGGCGACGTAGGCCGACGAGCCGGGACGCTCGGTCAGCCTGGCGGCCAGCAATCCCGCGGTGCACGACTCCGCGGTGGCGATGCTGCGGCCGTCGAGCAGTCCGGCGACCTGGTCGTCGACCAGGGCGCCGTCCTCGGAGAAGATCTCGCGGGCGTGCCGCTCACGAAGCACCATCAGCAGGTCGGAGTAGACGCCCGCGTCCTGCGGTTCGTACCGGGTGACGATCTCCAGTTCGCCGCGCCGCAGGCAGGTGGTGATCTCCAACCGGTCGAAACCCGGGACGGTCTGCTCGGCGTCGCGCAGCGTGTCGGCCAGCCCGGACTCGGGCAGGCCGAACATCCGTACCGTCTGTTGCCGGTACTGCGTCCGGCCGGCGATGGCGTGCTGCACGGCCTCGGTGGCGACGGCCGCCTGCCACATCGGTTGCAGCTCGCGCGGTGGGCCGGGTAGCACCACCACGGTGGGCGTGCCGGCGACCACCACGCCGGGCGCGGTGCCCACCGGGTCCAGCACCACCGCACCGGTCGGCACCATCGCCTGTTTGCGGTTGGCGGCGCGCACGGCCTCGGCATCGAGGATCTGGCCGCCGGTCCGTCGTTTCATCAGGCCCAGGACGATCTCACCGATCCGGGCGTCGAGCGCCTGGTCGAGGACCAGGTCCAGGCCGCAGAATCGGGCGACGACCTCCACCGTCATGTCATCGGCGGTCGGGCCGAGACCGCCGCTGGTGATGATGAGATCTACGCCCTCACCGGCGAGGAACCGCAACTGGGCCTCGATGTCGGCGGGGCGGTCGCCACACAGCGTGATGTGGCGCAGTTCCACGCCCAATTCGAGAAGCCGGTCGGCGAGCCAGGGGCCGTTACGGTCCTGGACGCGTCCGGTGAGGACCTCGGTCCCCGTCACCACGATTCCGGCCCGTGCGCTCACGGAAGACGACACTACGCATGTCTCGAGGCGCCGGCCGCCTCGACCTGCGGGTCCCTATCTGTGGGGGACGTCGTTGACCAGGCCGCCGTCCATGACGAACTCGGCACCGGTGGAGTACCGCGATTCGTCGCTGGCCAGAAACACCACGAAGGTGGCGACCTCTTCGGGCTGCCCCGGACGCCCCAGCGGGATGCGCAGCATGTTGTCGGGGAAGTGCTTGGTCATCGGGGTCCGGATGAACCCGGGGTGGATGGAGTTGACGCGGATCTGGTGCGCACCAAGCTCCAGTGCCGCCGACTTGGTCAGTCCGCGCACCGCCCACTTGGACGCCACATACGGGTGCACCATGATGGCGCCGCGCAGCCCCTCGATCGAGGACACGTTGATGATCGAGCCCCCGCCGGCGGCCTTCATCGCCTCCACCGAGGCCTGCATGCCGAGGAACGTGCCGGTGAGGTTGACGTCGATGACCTTCTGCCACTTCGCCATGTCGAACTGTCCGATCAGACCGAGCGCGACCGTGCCCGCGTTGTTGACCAGGACGTTGAGCTTGCCGAACTCGCTGACCGCGGTGGCGACGGCTGACTCCCAGTCGTCGGCTTGGGTGACGTCGAGGTGCACATACCGCGCGGAATCCGCTGTGGTGGCGTTGATCTCCTCGGCGAGCTCCTTGCCCTTGTCGTCGAGGATGTCGCCGATGACCACCTTGGCGCCTTCAGCGACCAGCGCCCGGGCGTCCTCGGCGCCCATCCCCTGCGCCCCGCCGCTGACGAGTGCTACTTTTCCGTCCACGCGTCCCATGGGGCGACAGATTACCGCACGGCCGCGGAGAAACTAGAACCTGTTTCAATTTCCGAATTCAGCACGCATACTGCTCCCATGGGTATCGTGTGGCGCTCATCGGTACCGGGAACTGCGCCAGTCTGGCGCTGCGTCAGCTCATCGAAGACGCGCGCTTCGACCTGACCGGAGTGTGGGTCTCCTCGGAGGCCAAGATCGGCAAGGACGCCGGCGAGCTGGCGCACCTGGATGTGAGGACGGGCGTGACAGCCGTCAACGACATGGACGCGATCATCGCGGCCGCACCTGACTGTGCCGTCTACTGCGCGATGGGAGATGTGCGTGCACGCGAAGCGCTGGCCGACGTCCGCGGGCTCCTCGATGCGGGCATCAACGTCGTCGGTTCGTCTCCCGGCTTCCTCGAATACCCGTGGGGTGTCATCCCCGACAGGACCATCGAACGGGTGGAAGCCGCAGCGCGACAAGGCAATGCAAGCCTGTTCATCACCGGGGTGGATCCCGGGTTCGTCACCGACCTGCTGCCGCTCGCGCTGCCGAGTACCTGCCAGAGCATCCAACAGATCCGCACCATGGAGATCGCCGACTACGCCACCTATGACGGGGCGACGGTGATGTTCGACGTGATGGGGTTCGGCAACCAGCTCGGCGACCTGCCGTTCCTTTATCAGCCCGGCATGCTGAGTTCGGCGTGGGGTGTGGGGATCCGTCAGCTCGCAGCGGGTCTGGGCGTGGAGCTGGACGAGATCAGGGACTCCATCGAGCAGGAACCCGCGCCCGAGGACTTCGACGTCGCGGTCGGCACCATCAAGAAGGGCACCGTGGCCGCGGTGCGCTTCCAGATCGAGGGGGTCGTCGACGGTGACCCGGTGATCGTGGTCGAACATGTGACACGGCTACGCGGGGATCTGCGGCCGGACTGGGCCCAGCCTGCGCAGGAAGGTGGGTCCTACCGGGTGGAGATCACCGGAGAACCCTCCTACGTCATGGACATCGCGCCGACCAGCCGCAACGGCGACCACAACTATGCAGCGATATTGGCGGCGGCCGGCAGGATCGTCAACGCCATCCCCGACGTCGTCGCCTTCAGCCCCGGCATCCGGACCACGCTCGACCTGCCCCTGGCGACCGGTAAGGGTGTCTACCGGCGGCTGTGATCGCTCAGCGCCGGCCGATCCCGTTCCATTCGAGCCGCACCCGCGTGCCGTCCGTGGAGGTCTCGATCGCGGCCCGGTCGGACAGCGTCTCCATCAACGGGATGCCGCGGCCCCGGGTACGAGGCGCCGGATCGGTCTGCCGGGGCCGCCAGGTGCCGCGGTCGCAGATCTCCACCCACAGCTTCTGCTCGGCCGGGTGATAGGTGGCCTGGATGTCCATGGTGCCGGGGGTGTCGGCCAGTCGGTAGGCGAACTCTGCGGCATTGGCCAGTGCTTCGTTGATGGCCAGCACCATATCGCTGCACCGTACGGCGTCCAGATCGAAGAACCGCTGCAGCCACTGCGTGAATTCCTGGCGGGTCCGGGATACCGCCTGTGCGTCGGCTTCGAGTCCGAATCGCTCGAAGCGTTCTGAGTTGGCTACCTCAGTCGGCGGCATGGAATCGATCATGGCAGTCGGTGGGCTACCCCGGAAATCACGTTCCTACGCGGCTTTCCTAAGTCTGATGGGCTGCAAGGGCTTCGTCGAGGTTCGGAAACAGGCTGACAATGTCGGCGATACCCACCAGCTTGAGGGGCCGGCTGGTCGCCGGGCCGTCGGCGACGACGCTGAAGGACACCTCCGCGCCGGCCTTGTCGTGTGCCGCGACCAGGACGCCCATCCCGGCGGAAGCGAGGAACTCGACCTCGGTGAAGTCGATCACCACGCCGGCCGGTTGCTGCCCGAGCGCACCGTCGATCGCTGTCTCCAGCTGGGGAGAGGTGAGCATGTCGACCACACCGGACACCGACACGACGGCGACGCGATTGACCCATCGCTCGGTCACCACACAGTTCGATGAAGATGTCGCCCCGAAAGTACCGGTTGTGTCTTCGGTTGATTGCTCGTCCAAGGTTCACCTTCCATGTCAGGCGGCTCCACGCATACTGCGAGAGCACTAAAGTGCCGCTCGCGCAGGCTGCATCCTGAACCCGGCAAGACCAAACTACCGTGATCGTCTGCTGCGATCCGGCCACAGATTAAACCAGCAGTGCCGACAACGCCCGTAGCATGGTGTGTCCACCCTGCGTGACAGCGCTTGACAGCCATCTTTCCATCTCGCAGATTCTGGACGAGGAGCGGATCTTTGAGCGCTGACGCCGCGAACCGGGTAGATCCCCTCACGCAGATCGATGCGAGTCCGCCGGGTCCCCGGATCGGTGCGTTCTTCGACCTCGACGGCACCCTGGTCGACGGTTTCACCGCGACCGCGCACGCCGGTGACCGGATACGCCGTCGTCAGGCGCGAATCGGCGAGGTGCTGGGCGTGATCGAGGCGTCCATGCGCTACCGGTTCGGCCGGATGCACTTCGAACGGCTGCTGGTGCGTGCCGCCGGCTATCTGCACGGGGAGTCGTTGGCGGAACTCGACGACGTCGGCGAACGCCTGTTCGGTGAGCGGGTGCGCTCGCGGGTGTACCCGGCGATGCGCCAGATCGTGCTCGCCCACCAGCGGCGTGGCCACACGGTGGTCCTCAGTTCCTCGGCGCTGACGATCCACGCCGAACCGGTTGCCCGCTTTCTCGAGATCGACCACGTGCTGTGCAACCACTTCGACGTGGACGACGCGGGCCGGCTGACCGGTCGCATCACCAAACCCGTCATCTGGGGCAGGCAGAAGGCTGCAGCGGTCCAGGAATTCTGCGCGACCAGCGCTATCGACCTGACTCGCAGCTACTTCTACGCAGACGGAGACGAGGACGCCGCGTTGATGGCTCTGGTCGGGCATCCGCGGCCGGTGAACCCCCGCCGCGGCCTGGCCGCCACGGCCGCCGAGCAGGGCTGGCCGGTGCTGCGGATGTCGCCGACGGGCAGGGGCATTCTCGGTGTCCGCCGTGGTGTACTAAAGTAGAACACGTTTCAGTTTTGTCGTGAACGTGCCTATCGGCCCACCAGGAGCGAACTATGCATACTCCCCTGTGCGATCAGCTCGGCATCGAGTTCCCCATCTTCGCCTTCACCCATTGCCGTGACGTGGTGGTGGCGGTCAGCAAGGCCGGCGGCTTCGGTGTGCTCGGCGCGGTCGGGTTCAGTCCGGAGCAACTCGAGATCGAGCTGAACTGGATCGACGAGCACATCGGCGACCACAACTACGGCGTCGACATCGTCATCCCCAACAAGTACGAGGGCATGGACGCGAACCTGTCCGCCGACGAGCTGTCGAAGATGCTCCAGGACATGGTCCCACAGGAACACCTCGACTTCGCGAAGAAGATCCTGACCGACCACGGCGTTCCGCTCACCGCCGAGGACAACGAGAGCACGCTGCAGCTGCTCGGCTGGACCGAGGCCACCGCGACCCCGCAGGTCGAGGTCGCGCTCAAGCATCCGAAGATGACGCTGATCGCCAACGCGCTGGGCACCCCGCCGAAGGACATGATCGAGCACATCCACGCCGAGGGTCGCAAGGTGGCCGCGTTGTGTGGCTCACCCAGTCAGGCGCGCAAGCACGCCGACGCGGATGTCGACATCATCATCGCCCAGGGCGGCGAGGCCGGTGGGCACAGCGGCGAGGTCGGCTCGATCGTGCTGTGGCCGCAGGTAGTCAAGGAGGTCGCTCCGGTGCCGGTGCTGGCCGCGGGCGGCATCGGTAGCGGACAGCAGATCGCTGCGGCGCTGGCGCTGGGCGCCCAGGGCGCGTGGACCGGTTCGCAGTGGCTGATGGTCGAGGAAGCCGAGAACACCCCGGTGCAGCAGGCGGCCTACGTCAAGGCGGGCAGCCGTGACACCGTGCGGAGCCGTTCGTTCACCGGCAAGCCGGCCCGGATGCTGCGCAACGACTGGACCGACGCCTGGGAGAACCCGGACAACCCGAAGCCGCTCGGGATGCCGCTTCAGTTCATGGTTTCGGGTCTCGCCGTCGCCGCGACGCACAAGTACCCGAACGAGACCGTCGACGTCGCATTCAACCCCGTCGGCCAGGTCGTCGGACAGTTCGAGAAGGTGGAGAAGACCTCGACAGTCATCGAACGCTGGGTGCAGGAATACCTCGAGGCGACCACCACCCTCAACGAGCTCAACGAGGCCGCCAGCGTGTGACGTCGGCGCAGTTCGTCACACTCAGTGGCTGTTGCGAAATGCCGGTGGAGGTCCTTTGTCTTAGCGGGTGATCGCGAAACGATGGGGTATGGCTCGTTCGTATCGTCCGGTGGAGCGTGATCAGCAGTTCTTGTTGGCGCCGAACATGGCTGGTTGGCTTGCTGATGATCATCTGGTCTGGTTCGTTCTCGATGCCGTGGAGTAGCTGGACACATCGGCGTTTCACCAGCGTCGACGCACCGGCGGCGTTGGGCGGGCGGGTTATGACCCGGACATGTTGGCATTGTTGATGTACGCCTATGCGACGGGGCAGCGGTCCTCGCGGCGCATCGAGCGCTTGTGTGCCGATCACGTCGCCTACCGGGTGGTGTGCGCCCAGGACGCCCCGGATCACACCACGATCGCGCGGTTCCGCGCCGAGCACGATGCTGCGTTGGTCGACGTGTTCGCTCAGGTGCTGCGGTTGTGTGCCCAGGCCGGGATGGTGCGGGTGGAATCAGTCGCGATCGACGGCACCAAGATCGCGGCCAACGCCTCGATGTCGGCCAACCGATCTCAGCAGTGGGTGCGCGAGCGGGCTCGTCAGATCGCCGAGGCCGCGGTCGGCGAGGCCGCCGCCGCCGCCGACCGCCAAGAGAAGTATCTGCAGCGTGTCGAGGCCGGTGAGGTCATGACGGGGCCCCCGCCGGCAGGCGTCGACGAGGTCCGGCTGTGGCGGGCCCGACTGGCCCGTCAACAGCAGCGGCTGGCCCCGCTGATCGACGTGCGCGGAACTCCACAAGCCCAGCAGCGCGGCGACATTCGCAAGTTGATCCGCAAGGCGCAGGCGCGGCTGGCCGACGCCGAACAGCGTCAGGCGGCGGGACTGGTCGATCGGCGTGGCTCAGCGGCGCGTCAACGCGTCTACTTTCAAGCCCGCCGCGGACCAAAGGGCGGACCGGTGGTGAATCTGACCGACCCGCAGGCCCGGTTGATGGTGCAGGGCCGCGGCGGCGGATCGGTGCAGGGCTACAACAGCCAGATCCTGTGCTCTGACGACCACCTCATCATCGGGGTGCATGTGTCCCAAGACGCCAACGATCAGCACTGTTGGACACCGGCTTTGGCTGCGGCGACAACCCAGGTCAATGTGCTGGGCAAGACGATCGGGCTAGTCCTGGCCGACAACGGATATTTCACCGAAGCCAACCTCACCAGCGCTGGCCCCGAGCGGCTGATCGCACCCGGCTGTGGCCGAGACGCCCAACACGACGCCGAACACCGCCCCACCCAAGGCTCGCCACCGCCGGAGCTGCCACCGGCAGACGCTATGCGCCACACGCTGCGAAACCTGATCAGGCACGGCGATACAAACGCCGTTCAGCGACCGTAGAACCCGTCATCGGACATCTCAAAGACCGCATCGGCCTACGCCGCTACGCCCGACGCGGACTGGCAGCCCGGTGCTTCTCGATTCCTGATCGGTCTGGTGATCTTCTTCTCCACGCATGGCGGCAGGCCCGCGGTAGATCCCGCGGCCTTGTCGCGGTAGGTGCTGGGCGGCGACCAGCTCAGTGAACCGTGTGCTGAACGTTCCCAACGACGAAACCACACTGCGAAGCACACTTCGGTCACGGTGCGGTCACCGCGACGCAGCAGCGCCATCGCACGCTCGATGCGGCGTGTCATCAGGTATGAGTACGGCGCCTCGCCGTAGGCGAACTTGAACTGACGCGACAGATGCCCGGCCAACATGTTGATGCCCCTGGCCAACGTGTCCACGTTCAGCGGCTGGGCATACTCCCGATCGATCCGGTCGCGGACCCGGCGCAACAGCGTGAGATCACGCAGACGTGAGTCGGATTCACTGGGCACCGGCAAATCCTACGTCCGCATTCTCTTCACCTGTGGCTCCAGATTATGTAGGGTTACATACATAGCGCGCAGGAAGGCGGTCCCCGAAGTGACGAGCCCACGTGAACGCATGGTCGTCTCGGCGGCACTGCTGATCCGGGAACGAGGTGCGCATCCGACCGCCATCGCCGACGTTCTCGCGCACAGCGGAGCGCCTCGCGGGTCGGCGTATCACTACTTCCCCGGCGGACGCACGCAGTTGCTCTGCGAAGCGGTCGACTACGCCGGCGAGTACATGGCCACCAGGCTCGACGCGGCGACCTCGGCCCTCGACGCGCTCGACGAACTGTTTGCGGAGTATCGTAAGCAATTGCAGCGCAGTGACTTTCGTGCAGGTTGTCCGGTGGTTGCGGTGGCCGTCGAAGCCGGTGACCCCGCAAAACTCGACCAGGCGCAACCCGTGATCGAGCGGGCCGCCGCAGCCTTCGCCCGCTGGCGGAAGGTGATTCGGCAGCGGCTGATCGCCGATGGGGTGCCCGCGCAGCAGGCCGGCGCGCTGGCGCTGCTGGTCCTGTCCTCGTTCGAAGGGGCCCTCGTCATCGCGCGGGCGTCGCGCGACCTCGAGCCCCTCGACACCGTCCGCGCCCAGCTCCGGTCGCTGATCGATGCCCAGACCCCACCGACCGGACGAAAGCGAACACCGCGATGACCGACCAACCCGGCACCTGGCAGCCCACGGCGTGCATCTTGTGTGAATGCAACTGCGGCATCGTGGTTCAGCGCGAGGGTCGCACCCTGGCCCGGATCCGCGGCGACAAGGACCATCCTGCCTCGCGCGGCTACACCTGCAACAAGGCGTGCGCCTCGACCACTACCAGAACAACCACGCCCGCCTGACCTCCCCCATGCGCCGGCGGCCGGACGGCACCTTCGAAGAAGTCGACTGGGACACCGCGGTTTCCGAGATCGCTGCCGGGTTCCGGACGATCGCCGACACCCACGGCGGCGACAAGATCTTCTACTACGGAGGCGGCGGACAGGGCAACCACCTCGGCGGTGCCTACAGTGGCGCATTCCTCAAGGCGCTCGGTTCGCACTACCGTTCCAATGCGCTGGCGCAGGAGAAGACCGGCGAGCACTGGATCGACGCCCACTTCTACGGCAACCGTACGCGGCGAGTTCGAGCATGCCGAGGTGTCGGTGTTCGTCGGCAAGAACCCGTCGATGTCGCAGAGCTTTCCGCGGGCCCGGGTGGTACTCAACGAGATCTCCAAGGACCCGACGCGGTCGATGGTGGTGATCGACCCGGTGATCACCGACACAGCGAAGATGGCCGACTTCCACCTTCGGGTCCGGCCGGGCACCGACGCATGGTGCCTGGCGGCCCTTGCCGGCGTGCTGGTGCGGGAGAGTCTCTGCGACGAGGCGTTTCTCGCCGATCACGTCACCGGCGTCGGCGCGGTGCGGGAGGTCCTCGGGGAGGTGCCGGTCGGTGAATACGCGCAGCGTTGTGGCGTCGACGAAGACCTACTGCGTGCCGCGGCGCGCCGCATCGGCACGGCCGGCAGCGTCGCGGTGTTCGAGGACCTCGGCGTTCAGCAGGGACCCAACAGCACCCTGTGCTCGTACCTCGACAAGATGCTGTGGATCCTGACCGGGAACTTCGCCAAACCTGTTGGCCAGCAGCTGCATTCGTCGTTCGCGCCGTTGTTCCGGGCCGGTGGAGTCGGCCGAACCCCGGTGACCGGTGCGCCGATCATCGGGGGTCTGGTGCCGAGCAACGTCGTGCCAGAGGAGATTCTGACCGACCACCCCGACCGGTTCCGCGCGATGATCGTGGAGAGCAGCAATCCGGCGCACTCGATGGCGGACTCGCACGCGGTGGCCCGGGCGTTCACCGAACTCGAGCTGCTCGTCGTCATCGATGTGGCGATGACGGAGACGGCCCGGCTGGCGCACTATGTCCTGCCCGCGGCGACGCAGTTCGAGAAGGTCGAGGCGACGTTCTTCAACCTGGAGTTCCCGCACAACACCTTCCATCTGCGGCACCGACTGCTGGAACCGCTGCCCGGGACCCTGCCCGAGCCCGAGATCTGGGCACGCCTGATGCGCGCCCTCGGTGTTGTCGACGAGGCCGAACTGATTCCGCTGCGCCGCGCGGCCGAGTTGGGACGTGCGGCGTTCACCGAGGCGTTTCTCCAGGCCGTCGGCGCCAACCCTGCGCTGGGAAAGGTGTTGCAGTTCGTGCTGTACGAGACCCTGGGTCCGACGTTGCCCGACGGGCTCGGTTGGGCGGCACCGCTGTGGGGGCTGGCGCAGAAGGCGGCGATGACCTATCCGGAGGCGGTGGCGCGGGCCGGGCATGCCGACGGCAACGCACTGTTCGACGCGATTCTGGAAGGTCGCTCCGGTGTCACGTTCACCGTCCACGACTACGAGGACGACTTCACGCTGATCTCCCATCCGGACCGCAGGATCGCGCTGGAGATCCCGGAGATGATCGCCGAGGTGCGGGGGTTGGCAGCAGCGCCGGAGGGTCTGACGTCGCCGGAGTTCCCCATCGTGCTGTCGGCCGGTGAGCGTCGCGCGTACACCGCCAACGACATCTTCCGGGACCCGTCCTGGCGCAAGCGCGACCTCGACGGCGCGCTGCGGGTCAGTGTCGAGGACGCGGAGATCCTCGGGTTCACCCACGGTGGCCGCGCTCGGGTCACGACCGCGGCGGGAGCAGCGGAGGTGACCGTCGAGGTCAGCGACACGATGATGTCCGGCCACGCCTCGATACCCAACGGCTACGGACTCGACTTCGCCGACAGCGACGGCCATGAGCACCGCCGCGGGGTGGCACCGAACTCTCTCACGTCCAGTGCGTGGCGTGATGCCTACGCCGGGACGCCCTGGCACAAGCACGTACCGGCGCGGATCAAACCCGCGCCGCTGGCAGCGGTCGCCGGCGGTTAAGGACTGAGCGGCGGCGCGGCGGGTGCCGGCGGCGGCGCGGCAGGTACCGGGGCCTGCGGGCCCAAGGGCAGGCCTGCAGGAGGTGTGGCGTCGGCGACCATGGGCCGCTGTGTCAGCAGCAGCAGCGCGTCACCGCCGCTGACCTCCTGGGTCTGCATGGCGTGCCACAGGTCCCGCAGATAGGTCAGCCGGGGCTGACTCGGCGCCACCGGGGCGTCGCTGGTGCCCGGGGGCAGGTTCTCCGGGCTCGGCAGATGGGGAACGGCCTCGACGGCTGTGTCGGCGGCACCCGTCGCAATCACCTGCGCGGGAGCCTCGGCGTCCAGCGG
>NZ_JBAUJB010000240.1:0-10880 GCF_049683355.1 Mycobacterium sp. | reverse complement strand
GCACTGCCCTGGGCGGCCGGGACCGAGCGGCGGCACGCGGCCACCGCAGCGACCCGACCTGCCACGACGGCGACGAGCACCGCCGGCCAGTGGGTCTGGGCGAAGGCCAGGGACTGCACCACGATCGTCACCGTCACCGCCGCGACACCGAACGGTCCCGCCGCGCCGTCGCGCATCACCGCCAGCGCCCGTTCCGGCGCGCCGTAACAACCCAGCGCGTCGGCGGTGTCGGACAGGCCGTCGATGTGCAGTCCGCGGGTGGCCACCAGCAGCACCGCCACCGTCAGCGCACCGGCCAGCGCGCTGCCCGCGCCGAACGCCTGCGAGCCCACCCACAGCACGGCAGCGGCCAACCCCCCCAGCGCGGCGCCGGCGACCGGCAGCGCGGTCATCACGCCGCGGCCGATGTTCACCCGCTGAGCAGCTGGGGTCGGAAGTACCGTCGCGAACGCGAAAGCGCCTGCGACAGAACTGATCATGCGTCTATTCCGGCTTCCTCGAAGGTCGCCATCGACGCCAGCGTGCCCACCGCTGCGCGCAGTACGGGCAACGCGACCAGTGCGCCGGTGCCTTCGCCCAACCGCATCCCGAGTTCGACGATGGGATCGAGGTCCAACTCGCGCAAAGCCAGTGAATGCGCCGGCTCGGTCGATCGGTGCCCGGCCTGCCACCACTGTCTGGCCCCGGGCGCCAGCCGTTCAGCCGCCAGCGCGGCAGCGGTCACCACGACGCCGTCCAACAGCACCGGGGTGCGCCGGATCGCGGCCTGAGCGCAGAACCCGGTCACCGCAACCAGGTCGGCACCCGCGCAGATCCGCAGCACCGCAATGGGATCCGCAGAGATGCGCCGTGTCCGGTACAGCGCGTCGCGAACGGCGGACGTCTTACGCGCCCAGCCGGCGTCGTCGATGCCGGTGCCCCGGCCGACGGCCGCGACCGGTTCGGTGCCGGTCAGGGCCGCCACCAGGGTGGTCGCCGGAGTGGTGTTCCCGATGCCCATGTCGCCGGCGATCAACAGATCCGCACCGGCGTCGACCTCCTCGTCGGCGATCCGGCGGCCCGCCTCGATCGCCTCGACCACCTCGGTCGGTGTCAGGGCGTCCTCGACGGCGATGTTGCCGCTGGCGCGGCGGACCTTGTGGGCGCCGATCGCCGGTGACAGCGCGTCGGCCGTGTCCACCGCGATGTCGACGACCCGCACGCCGGCGCCCGCCAGTGACGCGAGCACGTTCACCGCGGCGCCGCCCGCATCGATGTTCGCCACCATCGCCGCGGTCACCTCGGCCGGGTACGCGGACACGCCCGCAGCCGCCACACCGTGATCGCCGGCGAAGACCACGACCCGGGCGCGCTCGAACTGCCGCGGGGGACATTCGCCCTGGCACCCAGCCACCCACGCAGCCAGGTCCTCCAGCCGGCCCAGCGAACCCAGCGGCTTCGTCAACCTGGTCTGCCGCTTCCGGGCAGCAGCCGCGGCGTCTGCGTCGGGTGCGGGTATGGCGGGGAAGTACGTCACACGACGCGGTCGCCGCGCTCGACCTGGGGTCGCGGCGCACGCATGCGACGCAGCTGCGACGCCCGGCTGGACGCGTAGAAGCCCAGCTTCCACCCGGTCTCGGTGTTGTCCGGGAACTTCTCGTCCGCCAGCCGGTTCACCTTTCGGCCCAGGATGAAGCCGTCGATCACCATCACCAAGACCAGCACCAGCATCGCGGGTGACAACATCTGCTGCACCTGCACCGAGGGCACTGCCAGCATCACGAAGATCAGACCGAGCGCCGAGGGCATGAACAAGCCGAGCAGATTGCGCCGGGAATCCACCACGTCACGCACGTACCGCCGCACCTCGCCCCGGTCGCGTGGCAGCAGGTAGGCGTCCTCGCCGGCCATCATCTTCTCGCGGCGATGCGACATCTCCGAACGCCGCTCCGCGCGCTGTGCCTTCTTCTCCTCGCGGGACAGCTTCGGCCCGCCCAGTTCCTTGCGGCGGCGCCGGGCCTCGGCAGCGGTCAGTGGCGCGGGCGCGACCGGGCCGCGCTTGCGGCTGGCCTCGCTGCGCTTGGGTGTCGGCTTGCCCTTGGGCGCCGTCGTCACACGCTGGCCGGACGTGCCGGCCGGCGTGCCGTCGGAGACAGGCTTCTGGGTGTCTCCCGACCCCTCGGAGTCGTCTTTCTTGCGGCCCAGCAGTTTCACACTGCCAGGTTACTTCTAGGGCCGCGGGTGGCGAGCATCCCATCCCGGGCATGCGGCTCGTCGGCCCGAGCCATAGTCTGCCGTTATGGCGGGCTTGAACGTGCTGATCGCGCCGGACTGCTTCGGCGACAGCCTGACCGCGGTGCAAGCGGCTCAATCCATCGCGCAGGGCTGGCGCAACTCCCGTCCAGCGGACCGGCTCACGCTGGCCCCGCAGTCCGACGGCGGGCCCGGGTTCGTGGAGGTGCTCGCCAGTCGGCTGGGCCAGATGCACACCGAGCGGGTGAGCGGGCCGCTCGACGAGGACGTCGATGCCCGGTGGGTGCTCGACACTGCGGCGTCGGCACATCCGGTGACCGCTTACATCGAATGCGCGCAGGCATGCGGCCTCGCGCTGCTCGGTGGCCCCCCGACGGTGCGTACCGCGCTCGACGCGCACAGCAGGGGAGTGGGCCAGCTGATCGCCGCCGCCCTGGAGGCCGGTGCCGAACGCATCGTCGTCGGCCTCGGTGGCAGCGGATGCACCGACGGTGGCCGCGGCATGATCGAGGCGCTGGGCGGTCTGGGCGCCGCGCGGGCGCTGCTCGACGGTGTCGAGCTGATCGTCGCGACCGACGTCGAACACCCCCTTCTCGGCCCGATGGGCGCCGCTTCGGTGTTCGGACCGCAGAAGGGCGCCGACCCGGACACCGTTTCGGTGCTCGAGGAACGCCTCAGCCGATGGGCCGAGGAACTGAACGCTGCCGCGGGCCGAAACGTCAGCGACCAGGCGGGCGCCGGCGCCGCCGGCGGCATCGGCGCGGCGCTGATCGCCCTGGGCGGCCGACGTGAGTCCGGGGCGGCGATCATCGCCGAGCACACCGCCCTGCACGACGATGTCGCCGCCGCCGACCTCGTGATCACCGGCGAGGGACGCTTCGACGACCAGTCACTGCACGGCAAGGTCGTCAGCGCGCTGGCCGGCGGCGCCGGAGCGCGACAGACCCCGGTGCTCGTGCTGGCGGGCCAGGTGACCCTGGACCGGGTCGCGCTGCAGGCCGCCGGCATCACCGCCGCGCATTCGGTCACCGACCACGCCGGGTCGGTGCACCGCGCGATCGAGGATGCGGCCAACCAGCTCACCGGCCTCACAACCGCCGTCGCGGCCGAATACTCCTGACGTCCCCGCAGGTGGAGCGCAGACCTGGTGACAGATGGGGAATACCCGCGGAACAAGGTACCGTTGACACAGTGGAGCTATCCCCCTTGCATGGGGAGGAGGGCCTACACCCACGTACATCCACACAGGAGATTCCATGACTGTTCAGGACGAGTCGGCAGTGCAGGCAGATCAGGCCACCGACGCCCACGGCGTGATCCTGACGGATGCCGCAGCGGCGAAAGCCAAGGCACTGTTGGACCAGGAGGGTCGCGACGACCTGGCGCTGCGCATCGCCGTGCAGCCGGGCGGGTGCGCCGGGCTGCGATACAACCTGTTCTTCGACGACCGCACCCTCGACGGGGATCTGACGGTGGAGTTCGGCGGCATCGCCCTCACCGTGGACCGGATGAGCGCCCCCTACGTGCAAGGCGCCAGCATCGACTTTGTCGACACCATCGAGAAGCAGGGTTTCACGATCGACAACCCGAACGCCAGCGGGTCATGCGCCTGCGGCGATTCGTTCAACTGATCCCAGCGCCGCCGCGGTAGCCGGTCAGTACTGACCGGCTGTCCGCGGCAGGTAGGAACACACCAGGATCTCGTTGTCGAGAGACAACAACTGGGCGATGGCCTGTTCCTCGCCGTCCTCGGGTTGTGAGCCCCTGGCGTTGCGCGCCGGCTCCACCTCCATCGTGAAGAGCACCTGTGCCTGCATCGGCGACCACCGCACCATCTTGTCGATCGAGGTCACTTCGGCGACGCTGTACTGCTTGCGGAAGGCTTCACTGGACAGGCTCGCAAGCGCGAGGTCGGCACGACGTTCCTTGGCGGCGTCGAAAAGCCCGCACAACGTGTGCCGGGCCACGGTCTCGTCGTCGCCGTTGGACAGCGCGTCCAGGTACTCCTGGATCGCGGCCTGCGCCGACGCCTCGGTCAGCTGCCCGCCGGAGCTCTCCTCGGCACGCCCGCCCGTCAGCGTCACCACGGAGAGCACGCCGACGATGACAGCCACCGCCAGCACCGCGACGGCCGCGATGATCCATTTGCGGCGTTTACGGGGCGGATACTGCACCGGTGGCGGCAGCGTGCCCGGATAGGTCGCGTTGAAGCCACCGTCGGGATAGGGCTGGGGCTGCCCCGGAGGGGGTTGGCCGCCCATGGCCGGGTACTGCTGCCCGAACGAGTTCGGATATCCGGGCTGTGACTGCGGCCCGCCCGGTCCAGCGCCGTACTGGGGCGGATACGGACCAGTCATCTACTTGCTCCCGGGAAGGTCGGATTTCGGATGTCGATCAGAGGCTGTGCCCTCTCGCTGCCCTCTCGCTGCCGTCTTGGTTGCGGCCGGGCAGGCACCTATAGGCAGGTTAGCGCAACGGATCGGGGTACCCGGGGGCTGCGACAGCCCACCAAGGGGCCGACAGGGCGGGACTGCCACCGTCGACAGTAGGGTGAACGACGTTCGTCCGTGCGGCTCGTCGGGGCACGCGGAGGGTGAAGACCACGAAGGGTGAAATTGCGTGACCATTGCGGTGACCGGATCGATCGCGACCGATCATTTGATGCGATTCCCGGGGCGGTTCTCCGAACAGCTCCTCGCCGACCACCTGCAGAAGGTGTCGCTGAGCTTCCTCGTGGACGACCTGGTGGTGCACCGCGGCGGCGTCGCGGGCAACATGGCGTTCGCGATGGGCGTGCTGGGCGGTGACCCCATTCTGGTGGGGGCGGTCGGCAAGGACTTCGACGAGTACCGCGGATGGCTCACCTCGCACGGCGTGAACTGCGACGAGGTGCTGGTCTCCCAGTCGGCCTACACGGCGAGGTTCGTGTGCACCACCGACGAGGACATGGCCCAGATCGCCTCGTTCTATCCGGGAGCGATGTCGGAGGCCCGCAACATCAAGCTCGCCGACATGGTCGAGCGGACCGGCGCTCCGGATCTGGTCATCATCGGCGCCAACGATCCGGACGCGATGTTCCTCTACACCGAGGAATGCCGGTCACTCGGTCTGGCGTTCGCCGCGGATCCGAGCCAGCAGTTGGCCCGGTTGTCCGGCGAGGAGATCCGCCAGTTGATCGACGGCGCGACATACCTGTTCACCAACGACTACGAATGGGATCTGCTGCTGCAGAAGTCCGGGTGGTCGGAGGCCGAGGTGATGAAGCAGATCCAGATGCGCATCACCACGCTGGGCGAGAAGGGCGTGGATCTGGTCGGCCGGGACGGCACGTTCATCCACGTCGATGTGGTGCCCGAGACGCACAAGACGGATCCGACCGGTATCGGCGACGCATTCCGCGCCGGGTTCCTCACCGGGCGCGACGCCGGCTTGTCGCTGGAGCGGGCGGCCCAGCTGGCGTCCCTGGTGGCCACCCTCGTGCTCGAGGCGCCGGGTCCGCAGGAGTGGTCCTGGGACCGCGACTCCGCGGTGACGCGGCTGAGTGGCGCCTACGGTGCCGAGGCGGGCCGGGAGATCGCCCAAGCGCTTAACTGACGATCAGAGCTGCACCGGGTAGACCGGTTCGCTGATCTGCGGGGTGAGGCTCTTCTCGACGAAGATCGCATGCCACAGCAGGAAGATCAGCACCGTCCACAGTCTGCGACTGTGATCGGTTGTCCTGCGGCGGTGTTCGTCGAGCATCGACCGGACGGCGGCCAGATCGATCAGGTCGCCGGCCGCGGAGGCGCCGATCATCTCGTTGGCCCAGTCCAGCAGCTCGCCGGAGCGCAGCCAGTGCCGGATCGGCACCGGGAAACCGAGCTTCGGACGATTGAGGACGTGTGCGGGCACGACGGGCTCCAACGCCCGCCGCAGCGCGTACTTCGTGGTGGTCCGGGTGATCTTCTCGTCGTACGGCAACCGCGAAGCCACCGCGAACACCTCGGGGTCCAGGAACGGCACCCGCAGTTCCAGGGAATTGGCCATCGTCATCTTGTCGGCTTTGACCAGGATGTCGCCGCGCAACCAGGTGAACAGATCGATGTGCTGCATACGGGACACCGGATCCCAGCCCTGCGACCGGGCGTACAGCGGGGCGGTGACGTCGGTGTGGACCCAGTCTTCGCGGAAACGCGGAAGCACCGCCCGCAGTTGTTCGTCGGAGAAGCTGCGCGCATTGCCGTAGTAGCGCTCCTCGAGGGTGAGCGAGCCACGGTGTAGCAGGCTCTTGCCCCGCATGCCCTGCGGCAGGGGCGCGGCCATCTTCCCCACGGACTTGCGAAGGCCCCGCGGTAGGTAGTCGAACGGCTTGAGCGACAACGGTTCCCGATAGATCGTGTAACCGCCGAACAGCTCGTCGGCGCCTTCTCCGGAGAGCACGACCTTGACGTGCTTGCGCGCCTCCCGGGCGATGAAGAACAGCGGTACCAGCGCTGGGTCGGCGACGGGTTCGTCGAGATACCAGACGATCTCGGGGAGCGCAGCGACGAATTCGGCCTGACTGACGACCTTGGTGACGTGCCGGGCGCCGATCGCTTCGGCGGAGGCGACGGCGACGTCCACCTCGGAGAACCCTTCGCGTTCGAAGCCGGTGGTGAACGTGATCAGCCGCGGGTTGTGCCGCATCGCCAGCGCGGCGATGGCCGTCGAGTCGATCCCGCCGGACAGGAACGCTCCGACCGTCACATCGGCGCGCATGTGCTTGGCCACCGAGTCCTCGAGCGCGGCGGTGATCTCGTCGTAGCGACTCTGCTCGGTTTTCGCGACAAACGGCACTGCCTCGAAGCGGGGGATGAAGTAGCGGGTCACCTGCGGCCGGCCGCCGGGACGGACCCGCGCATAGCTGCCCGACTCCAGCCGCTGGATGCCCCGGTGCAGCGTCTCGGGCTCGGGCACGTACTGCAGCACCGTGTAGTGCTGGACTGCGCGGTCGTCGATGCCGAGGTCGAGTCCGAGCTGCCCGGCAACATCGAGGAGGCACTTCTTCTCACTGCCGACCGCGGTACCGCCGGACCCGGTGGCCAGGAAGAGCGGCTTGATGCCGAACGGATCGCGCGCGCAGAACAACTCCTGCTCGACGCTGTCCCACAGCGCGAACGCAAACATGCCGCGCAGCCGCGTCAGCGACTCGGTGCCCCAGTGGTGGTAGGCGGCCAGGATCGCCTCACCGTCGCCGTCGGTGCGGAAGACCGCCCCGTGCTCGGACCGCAGGGCCTCACGCAGCTCCAGGTAGTTGTAGATCTCGCCGTTGAACACCAGCACGTAGCGATCGGGCTGGTCTTCCGGACCCCACCGCAGCGGCTGATGACTGTGGGCGATGTCGATGATCGACAGCCGGTTGAAACCGAGTACCACCCGGCCGTCGTGCCAGGTCCCGGGCTCGTCCGGACCCCGGTGGCGCATCAGGGAGGCGGCGCCGGACACCGCCTCGACGAGGGTGGGGGAGACCTCCTCGGAGGAATCGGTTACCAGCGCCAGCAGTCCGCACACCGCGCCAGTATGCCTAATCGGGCGGGCGCGCCGGGACCGGCACCGGACACATTCCCCGGTCGCTTCGCTCGACCCCCGGGGGGTGGTCTACGCTGCGTAGTATTCAGTGCAGTCTTCTGACCGCCGGGCGGTCCACCGACTGCCCCGATGACTTTCAAGGAGGCGCCAACGTGTCCGCTCGCGGCCTGAAGTTGGTGGCATTGTCCGTTCTCCTGGGAGGGACGACGGTCCTGCTCAGCGGGTGCAGCTGGTCGGAGGTGCTCGGCCTCGGCTGGCCCAACGGCATCACCCCTGAGGCGCACCTGAACCGCGAGCTGTGGATCGGCTCGCTGATCGCCGCGCTGGTCGTCGGGGCGATCGTCTACATCCTGTTGTTCTGGACGGTGGTGTTCCACCGCAAGAAGAAGGATGACACGGAGCTGCCGCGGCAGTTCGGCTACAACATGCCGCTCGAGCTGGCGCTCACCGTGACCCCGTTCCTGATCATCTCGGTGCTCTTCTACTTCACGGTCGTGGTGCAGGAGCGGATGCTGCACAAGGAGCCCAACCCCGAGGTCGTGATCGACGTCACCGCCTTCCAGTGGAACTGGAAGTTCGGCTACCAGAAGGTCGACTTCCTCGACGGCACCTACAGCTACGAGGGCGCCCAGGACGAGCGCAAACAGGCCATGGCCGCCGCCCCGGAGGGTAGCGAGGCCGAGGGTGAGGGTGGAGACGGCCACGGCGGGGGCCAGGTCGGCGCGATCGGCGGAGTCAGCCCGGAGGACCGCACCTACCTCAACTTCAACGAGGTCGAGACGCTGGGTTCGTCCAACGAGATCCCGGTGCTGGTGGTGCCCTCCGGAAAGAGGATCGAGTTCCAGATCGCCTCGTCCGACGTGGTCCACGGTTTCTGGGTGCCGGAGTTCCTGTTCAAGCGCGACGTGCTGCCCAACCCGGCGGAGAACAACTCCGACAACGTCTTCCAGGTCAGTGAGATCAACCAGACCGGCGCGTTCGTCGGCCGGTGCACGGAGTTGTGCGGCACCTACCACGCGATGATGAACTTCGAGCTGCGCGTGGTGGAGCCCAATGACTTCAAGGCCTATCTCGGGCAGCGCATCGCCGGTATGACCAACGCCGAGGCGCTGCAGGCGATCGGCCAGCCGCCGCTGGCGGTCACCACCGAGCCGTTCGACACCCGCCGCGGAGAGCAGGCGCCGCAGATCCCCCAGGCGAGCAGGTAGGACAGCACATGCATATCGAAGCCCGGTTGTTCGAGTTCCTCACCGCGTTCTTCGCGTTGTCGTCGGTCATCTACGCCGTTCTGACTGCGATGTTCGCCCCAGGCGGCGTCGAGTGGGCGGGCACCACCGCGCTCGTGCTGACCACCGGTCTGACGCTGATCATCGGCACGTTCTTCCGGTTCGTCGCGCGTCGTCTCGACACCCGGCCTGAGGACTACGAGGATGCCGAGATCGCCGACGGCGCCGGTGAACTGGGCTTTTATCCGCCGCACAGCTGGTGGCCGATCTTCATCGCGCTGTCGGCCTCGATCACCGCGGTCGGCATGGCGATGTGGCTGCCCTGGCTGATCGTCGCCGGCGTCTGCTTCGTGCTGGCCACGGTGTGCGGTCTGGTCTTCGAGTACCACGTGGGACCCGAGAAGCACTGACCGCGCTCTCGGCGTTGCGGGCTGTGTGTCGGGCAGAAGGTCACAATCCGGGCATGAGTTCGCCCGCCGACCGCGCCGAGCGTCCGACTCGGGTGTCTCCGTTGGGTAGTGTGGCCCAGGCGCTGTGGGCCGTTGACGGCACCACCGGCGGTGGAGTAGCAGTCGAGAAGGATAGGCGTAGATGAGCGGGCCGAATCCCCCGGGACGGGACCCTGGCGGTTCGGATCTGCCAGGTGAGGAGCCGGTTGGCCGGCACTCCGCGGACGAATCGACGCAAGAGTCCACCGGCGCCACGCCAGACGGTGGAGCCGGTCCCGACCCCATAGACACCGGTCAGACCGACCACTACTCCCAGGCGTATTCGGCGCCGGAGTCCGAACAGTTCGTCAGCGCTCCCTACCTCCCTGCCGACGCGGCGCTCTACGACTACGACAGCTACGACCCCGCTGTCGACACCGGTGAGTCGCAGCCGCCCCCGCGGTGGCCATGGGTGGTCGGTGTCGTCGCGATCATCGCGGCGGTCGCGCTGGTGGTCTCGGTGTCGGTCCTGGTGACCCGCACCGACACCGACAATGTGGCGACACCGGAGACGACGACGCGTTCGGCACCGCCGGTGCAGGACGAGTTCACCACGACCACCCCGCCACCACCACCGTCCGAAGAGCCGCCACCGCCTCCGCCGCCCCCGGAGACCATCACCGTCACCGAGGAACCGCCGCCGCCACCGCCGGTTGCCGAGCCGCCGCCTCCACCGCCGGTCACCGAGGAGCCACCGCCGCCACCACCGACAACCACCACGCGGGCGGGTCCCCGGCAGGTGACCTACTCCGTCACCGGGACCAAGGCCCCGGGTGACATCATCTCGGTGACCTACATCGACGCGTCCGGCCGCAGTCGCACCCAGCGGAACGTCTACATCCCCTGGTCGCTGACCGTCACCCCGATCTCGCAGTCCGAGGTCGGTTCCGTGCAGGCGTCCAGCCTGTTCCTGGTCAGCAGGCTGAACTGCTCGATCACCACGAGCGACGGCGAAGTGCTGTCGTCGAACACCAACAACGCTGCACAGACCAGTTGTTAGGCAGACCACACCGCTGATGACATACCTCGCTGACACCGCCGATCGTTCGGGACCGGGTCCCGCGCTTGATCTCTCCGCTCTGGACCGAGTCGACCGAATCCTGCTCGGCAGCGCGGCAGCGGCCTGGCTGGCAGCTCTGGGAGCCGGGGTCGCCGCGACGGTGGCGCTGGTGGATCTGTCCCGAAGTGGTGCCACATCCGGCGGCGACTCCGGCACCCCCTGGGTGCTCTACACCGTCATCGGGGTTTCCGCGGTGGTGATCATCGCGGCGGTGCCGCTACTGCTGCGGGCGCGTAGTTCCGCACGCGAGGACTCCGCGCCCGAGTCGCGCCCGCAGGCCGACGCACCCTCGCCGCAGACCCCGGCGCGCGGCGCAGAGGCGCCGAC
>NZ_JBAUJB010000239.1:0-27419 GCF_049683355.1 Mycobacterium sp. | reverse complement strand
GACGAGGCTGCAGAGTTCGCACAACGCTACGGCCCGCACACTTGCTCCCTCCGAAGAGGCTTTTGACACCCCGCTCAGCCCGCCGCCTCTCAACGACGAACCGGGGCCTGCTACCCGGCGCTCCGGTACCTACCGGGACGGGACCCACACCCGCTAGTCCAATCCAACTTGCAGGACGCAACATGGGCGGCAGTGTAGATGAATTGTAGACACAGGGGCTTGGTGGATCTGCCCGAGCACTGCCCAGGCGACGGCGTGAAGTACCGTCGCGGAGTGAGCCGCGCCCTCGATATCCGTGTGCCCGGCGGGCCCTACGCGCTTGCGGTGGGACCGGATGGCGCCATGTGGGTGACGCTTGTTCACTCCGGGGAGATCGCACGCATCGGCCCGGGCGGCGGACTCGACGTGTTTCCTGTGCACCCGCAGAGCAAGCCTTCGATCATCGTCGCCGCGCCTGACGGCGCCCTGTGGTTCACCCGCAACGGTGACGACCGGATCGGGCGTATCGCGGTGGACGGTGCCCAGCGCGAGATCGAGTTGCCCGACGGTAGTGCTCCATTCGGCCTATGTGTAGGACCCGACGACGCACTGTGGTTCACCACGATGACATCCGGCACGGTGGGCCGAATCGGTGCTGGCGACGAGGTGGACGTCGTGGCTGTCCCCGGTGGAAGCCCGTCGATGATCACCGCGGGCCCCGACGGCGCGATGTGGTTCACCCTCAACCAGAGCAGCGCCATCGGGCGGCTGGACATGGCAGGAACGGTAAGCCAACGACGTCATCGTCAGTCACTCAGATCTCGACGAACCCTGTGCGCGGCCCACGCGCAGCGGTCGGCCACCGTCCATGCGGTGGGCGCTCACCCACATGATCGAAGAGACCGGGCGCCATGCCGGGCACATGGACATCCTGCGGGAACTCACCGACGGGACCACCGGTCGCTGAGACCGTGTCGCAGAAGTTGCCAGCATCGAGCATGACAGGTCGTAAAGTGGCGAGTGCAACGCATTGAGAGGTCCTAGGTAGGTGAGACTCATGCCAGAGATGCCTGAGCCGCCCGCCGGCAGATGCCTGATCAGCGCAGACGACCTGGACCAGGCCGAAGCGCAGATCGCCGCTGCTTTCGGGGCCATCCGGATCGAGAAGTCGGTTCCCGGTGGCATGACCCGCACCCGAGTATGGCGCAGCGATGTGGGTGCGCTGAGCATCGACGACTCCGAGTACAGCTACGACATGAGCTACGAAATGGCCGGACCGGAGAACATTTTGCTGTGCAGAGTGCATTCGGGCGTGCTCGAGGAGACCCCGTCGCGGGGGCCGGCACACAGCCATGGAACCGGTGCGGCCGTTGCCTTCGGCACTGTCGCGGGACGTCCGCTGCTGGGGCAATGTCGACACGCGCGCTACCACATGATCAACGTTCCACGGCGAGTCCTGGCCGAGGTTGCGGGCGGCGACCCGGATGCTGCGCCGGTGTCGCTGACCGGTTCCACACCGGTGACCGCAGCAGCCAACCGACATCTCGTCGACGTCATCGACCACATTCGCCATGGTCTGCTGGGCAACCCGTTCGCCGCGCAGGAGCCCCTTGTCTCCAGCGGCGTCACCCGGTATCTGGTCGCCAGCATGCTCGCCGCCTTCCCCCACACGGCAGCAGAGCCGCCGGTGTCGGTGGGAGACGGCGACAACCCCGAAGCGCTGCACCGTGCCGGCGCATTCATCGACGACAACGTCCACAACGACATCTCGCCGGCCGACATCGCCGGCGCAGCGCGTGTCTCCACAGGTGCACTGGAAATGATGTTCGCCAGGCACCGGGAGTGCTCATCGACCCGGTACCTCCAGAAGGTGCGGTTGTCCTACGTCCACCGCGATCTCACGGCCGCCGACCCCGCGGTGCACACGGTGGCCGGTGTCGCCCGTCGATGGGGTTTCTGGAACCTCGCCCGGTTCCGGGCCGACTACTACAAGGCCTATGGGCGCGCGCCCGAAAGCACCCTCGATCAATAGCTGCGTTCTCCGTGGTCGCCCGCGATGGCGGTGTCGGTCCGCGGTAATCCGCTGACACGATCAATATCGATCACTTCAATGCAGGGGTGAGTGCAGAGCACGCCCGCAGCGGCGTCACGATGGCCATTGCCGCGCAGGTGTCGGTGCAGATGGGCATGGTCGTGGCCATCGGCCTCATCGACCGAATCGGATCCGATGGGACAGCCTGGCTCCGGCTGGCCTGGGCGGGTGTGCTGCTGCTCGTCATCGTGCGGCCCCGGCCCTCGGCGTTCACGTTGCGCACCTTCGGGATGTGCATCGTCCTGGGATGCGTGCCTGCGGCGATCTCGCTGCTGTTCATGGCGTCGCTGGACCGGCTTGCCCTCGGTACCGCCACCGCCCTGGAATTCCTTGGGCCACTGGCTGTTGCGGTGCTCCACGGCCGAGGACCGCAGCGGCTGGTGTGGCCCGGGCTGGCGGCGATCGGCGTGGTGCTGTTGAGCCAGCCGTTCAGCGGCGGCATCCGACGCCAAAGGCGCCTTCCTCGCGGTGTCAGCCGGCATCTGCTGGGCGATCTACATCCTGCTCACCCAGCGCGTCGGCGACGAGGTCGCCGGCGTCAACGGGCTCGCGGTGTCGATGCCGATCGCTGGGGTGGTCTCCAGCTTCTTCGTGAGCACTTCGGTCTTCGAGCGGATCACCCCGGAACTGCTGCTGCTCGGGCTGGGCATGGCGATCCTGCTGCCAGTGGTGCCGTACGTCCTGGAGCTGTTGGCGTTGCGTCGGTTGACCACTGCGGCGTTCGGCACCCTGATGAGCCTGGAGCCCGCTTTCGCCCTGCTCGTGGGATTTCTGCTGCTCGATCAAGCGCCGGATGTCGCCGGCATTCTGGGGATCGCCGCCGTGGTTGCCGCCAGCATCGGAGCCGCGCGTGGTGGTGGACGGGAGATGGCCGTGCCACTGGAGGTGGGCTGAGGTCGCGGCTGTAGCCTGGCGGACTGTGAACTCTCCCCGTGTGTCCCCTTCGATCGCGGTCGTGGCGTGTGCCACTTCCCTCGTGCTGACCCTCGCCGCATGTGGTTCCGAATCGAGCGCGTCGCCGACGGACACGTCAGCGGCGGGCACACCGGCGGCGGAGTACTTCCCGCCGCCGCTCTCCGAGACGCCTGCGGCTGTCGGCAGCGCGTGCCCGGCAGCGGCGCCGGAGCAGGGCGTAGCGCCGGAGTGGACGCTGCCTGGGGCCACCGGCAGCGTCGCGGTCACCGGGTCAACGGATACCTCGGCTCCCTTCATCGACGTGACCGCACCGTTCAGCGTCGGTGAGACCCAGGTGCACACCCTGCAGGCCGGCGACGGGCCGGTCGTCGCGGACACGGCGACGGTGGCGGTCTGCTACATGGGAGTCAACGGCCGCGACGGGTCGGTGTTCGACAGCAGCTATCAGGGCGGCCCTCCCGTGGAGTTCCCGCTCGACGGAGTCGTGCCGGGCTTCCAGAAAGCCATCGCCGGGCAGACGGTCGGTTCCACGGTGGGCGTGGCGATGACCTCGGCCGACGGCTACCCGCAAGGCCAACCCGGCGCCGGAATTGCCCCGGGTGACACGCTCGTCTTTGCGATCAAGATCCTCGACGCCGCAAACTGAGCCCAGCGGTCTCGGCCGGCCCACGGGCCACTCATGACTGCTGCGAAAGATGGTTCTCGAGCTTGTCGTCGGTGTTGCGATCAACGGTGTCCTTCTGGCTGATCAAGTGTCCCTTCATGATTGATGGAATCGAGATAGCGGCCGAACGGATGGAAGCGGATCTCCCAGAGTCGTTCGAATGTTCGAGGTGATATATCAGTCGCCGGGCCCGCGCTTCGCCGGTGACGATGCCCGATTCATTCAGCACCCGAGGGTGTTTGCTGACCTGCGGCTGGCGGATCCCGAGGGGCTCGGCGATGTCTCCGACCGACTGAGGTCCGGCGGAATATGTTGCCTACCTCGCGGTCGGAATCTTCTGGCGAAGTTCGGGTACTCCGTGGCGTGAGTGAAACTAGCCAGCGCGAACTCGGCGATTCCGACAGCCCGATCGAGGACGAACTCGAGGAGACGTTCAACAGGACGATCAGCGAAGGCACCCAGCGCCTACACCGCAGCTGGCACGAAGTGCTGGTGACCGGCTTCTTCGGCGGCACTGAGGTGGCGATGGGCGTGCTCGCCTATCTGGCCGTCCTTCAGGCCACGGGCAATCAGCTGCTCGCGGGTCTGGCGTTCTCGATCGGATTCCTCGCCCTCCTCCTCGGCCGCAGCGAATTGTTCACCGAGGGCTTCCTCGTCCCAGTCACCACCGTCGCCGCCAAGCGCGCCAGTGTCCGGCAGCTGTTCAAGCTGTGGGGCGGCACTCTCGCGGCGAACCTGGCGGGCGGCTGGATCATCATGTGGCTGATCATGGCGGGGTTTCCCAAGCTGCACGCGCAGACGGTGGAGTCGGCATCACACTTCGCCACCGCCCCGATCTCGATGGAGACGATCTCTCTGGCACTGCTCGGCGGAATGGTGATCACGCTGATGACCCGCATGCAGCACGGCACCGAGTCGGTGCCGGGGAAGATCGCCGCGGCCGTCGCGGGGGCGTTCCTGCTCGCCGGACTACAGATGTTCCACTCGATCCTCGACTCACTGCTGATCTTCGGTGCGTTCATCACCGGCCATGCTCCATTCGGCTACCTCGATTGGCTGGGTTGGTTCGGCTACACCCTGGCCGGCAACATCGCAGGCGGCCTGATCCTAGTGACGCTTCTTCGTCTGGTGCGCAGCAAAGACCGGCTGCAGGAAGAGCGCAGCGAAGCCGACGCTGAACGATGACGTATCACGCCTACGACGGACACCGCCGCTGAACAGTGTTGCGGTGCAACGCAAAAGGCGAACAAGAGACCTGAGGCTACGCTGAGTCGATGGCAGTGATTCCCTCCTCGGCCGATTCAGCGGTCGACTCGGTCCATCCACTGGTACGCAAGGCCGCGGCGTGGTGCTGGCGGCTGCTTGTCATCGGCGCGCTTCTTGCGGTGCCACTGCTGGCTTTCCTCAACAGCGCCACCGAACGACTGCTCACCGAGGAACAGCTCGACGACACATCCGTCGCTGCGCATCCCGAGCTCGAGGACGGACCGTGACCCGTCACCGACGTCGGGTCAGAACACCATCCACAATCCCAGAGCGATCAGGAACGCGGTCAGGCCCAGCGTCGTCTCCATCACCGTCCAGGTCTTCAGTGTGGTTTTCACGTCCATGTTGAAGAACCGATTGACCAGCCAGAAGCCCGAGTCGTTCACGTGGGATAGCACGGTCGCGCCGGCGGCGATGGCGATCACCAGCAGGGCCACCTGAAAATCGCTGAGACCGGCCTCGGCCAGGGCCGCGGCGAGAAGGCCGCCCGTCGTCGTCAATGCCACGGTCGCCGAACCCTGTGCGACACGAAGCAGCGTCGCGATGACAAAGGCCTGCAGTATCAACGACATCCCGAGATCCGACAGTGACTCGCTGAGTGCGTCACCGATGCCGCTGAGTTCAAGCACGCCGCCGAACATTCCGCCGGCGCCGGTAATCAGGATGATCGAGCAGATCGGCCCGAGGGCTTTATCGAGAATCGTGCCCACGTCGGCCATCGTGTGGTCACGCAAGCCGAGCACCAGGATCGCCACAATGACAGTGATCAGAAGGGCGACGGTGGTGTTGCCGAGCAGTATCAGGTACTGCGCCCAGGTGGTGCCTTCCTCGATCACCCCTGCGGACATCAGCGTGCTCAGCACGGTGTCGAACGAGATCAGAACGAACGGCAGCAACAGCAGTCCGAGCACCGTCGCGAAGGACGGGGCCGTGCGGGCCCGCGTGGTGACAGCACCGCCACCGCCATCAGCGGAGTCGTCACGATCCTCGGTGGCGTCGTCGCGGCCCCCGTTCATCTCTCCGAACAACGCTGCAGGGACATCGACTTGCACCCTGCGGCCTATCACCCGCGAAACGAGATAGGCGCCGACGTACCACGAGACCACCGCGATGGGAGCGCCGACCAGCAGGGTGAGACCGATGTTGCCACCGAGCAATTCGGCTGCTGCGACCGGCCCGGGGTGTGGCGGAACCAACGCATGCATGATGGCGAATGCTCCTGCGGCCGGCAACGCGTACAGGAGCAGAGATCCCCCGAATCGCCGCGCCACGGTCATGATGATCGGGAGGAAGACCACCAGCCCCGCGTCGAAGAAGATTGGGAAGCCGAATAGCAACGCGGCGACGCCGAGCGCCAGCGGAGCGCGCTTCTCGCCGAAGCGGCCGATGAGGGTGTCGGCGAGCACCTGGGCCCCGCCGGTCAACTCGAGGAGCCGACCGAGCATGACGCCGAAGCCGACAAGTAGGGCGACTGCCCCGATCGTATCGGCGAAACCGAACGCCAGCGCGTCAGGGATGTCCGCCACCGGGATGCCGGCGACCAACGCCGTGAGGACGCTCACCAGCACGAGCGCCACGAACGCATGCAGCTTCACCTGCATGATAAGGAACAGCAGCAGCGCGACCGCACCGGCGGCGATCAGCAGCAGGGTTGCGGCGCCGTATGCCGGGTCAATTGCTTCCACGAGGCCTCCGAACTGTCAGTGCCCGGCAGGTTCCGGGCGTGTCACGATCGTGAAGTCTGCGCATCGTCCAGCTCACCCGATGGTTCATCGGTCCGGCTGTTCGCTTGCGGCGATGTAGGTCTCGACGATGGCATCGATGTTCTGATCGACGTCGATGTCGATGCCCTGTTCGTCGGATTCCAGGGGCTCGAGGGTTTTGAACTGTGACTCGAGCAACGAGGCCGGCATGAAGTGCCCGGGACGGCTGGCTTGTCGCCTGCCGATGACCTCGGTCGTGCCGGACAGATGCAGGAACTCGATCGCCGAGCAGTGCCCTCGGAGTTGGTCACGGTACTTGCGCTTGAGTGCCGAACAGCTCATGACTCCCCCATCAGGGTGATCGGCCAACCACTGTCCGATCGCATCCAGCCATGGATGGCGGTCATCGTCGTCGAGCGGTTCACCGGCCGACATCTTGGCGACATTGGCGGGCGGATGGAAGTCATCGGCGTCGGCGAAGGGAACCCGCAGGCGCTGAGCCAACGCCGCGCCTACGGTCGACTTGCCGGAACCCGAGACGCCCATGACAACGATGGGTGATGCCATCCCCTCCACATACTTGATCGTGTTTGAAGTCACATCCAGAATGGCTCAAAAAGCATACGAATGCAAGATCTTCGTTGAATGGGCAGGTTTTTGAGCGTGCGAAATCTTAATGACACGATGTGTTGCGCCTACCTCAGCGACTGGTTCGTGCTGAGGCGTAAGTACCCACCTGATGCAAATTCATCCGTGGCGGGGCCATCCTCAGCCGTTGCGTTGCGCGATCTGGATCAGATTGCCGCAGGTGTCGTCGAGCACGGCGGTGGTGACCGGCCCCATGGGCGTCGGTTCCTGAGCGAAGTTCACCCCGCATCCCCGCAGTCGCTCGTACTCCCCGGCCACGTCGGCGACGGCAAACGAGGTGAACGGGATGCCGTCGGCCATCAGCGCCTCTTTGAACGGCTTGGCTGCGGGGTGTTCGTCGGGTTCGAGGACGAGCTCGGTGCCGTCGGGATCCTCCGGGGATACGACGGTGATCCAACGGTGCTGGCCCATCGGGACGTCGTGCTTCGGCGCGAACCCGAGGGTCTCGGTGTAGAAGCGCAGTGCCTTGTCCTGGTCGTCAACCAACACGCTTGTCAGATTGATTCTCATGGTCATCCTTCCCCGGCTGTTCGAGCCACCGCGCCATGATCGGTTCGAGCGGGGCGGTGTTGATGTAGTGGAACTTGTAGCGGCCCTCGCGACGCGTCTCGACCAGCCCCGCCGCCTCCAGGACGTCGAGGTGCTGTGAGACCGCCTGCCGCGACGAGCCCAGGCGGTGCTTGGTCGCCAGCCGCGCGCAGATCTCGAAGAGCGTCTGCCCGTTGCGGTCCGTCAGCTCGTCGAGGATGGTGCGGCGCGTGGGGTCGGCCAGTGCCTTGAAGACGTCGCCCACGCGAATCCACGTTATGCAAGCATCTGCTTGCCTGTCAACGGTGCGACGCGGATGCCTGGCGGTCCATGATGGATGTCATGGAGTCGACCCGCGTGGACCGGTGGTTGTGGGCCGTCCGCCTGACCAAGACCAGGCCAGACGCCGCAGCGGCGTGCCGGGGTGGCCACGTGCGGATCAACGACCGGCCCGCCAAGCCCGCAACCACGGTGTCTCCTGGTGACGAGGTGCGCGCCCGATTGGGCGACAGGACGCGCATCGTCGAGGTGGTGCGGGTGATCCAGAAGCGGGTCGGGGCAGCCGATGCCGTGACCTGCTATCTCGATCGGTCCCCCGCGCCGGCCGCCACTCCCCAGGTGCCGCTGGCGGTCCGGGACCGCGGCGCCGGCAGGCCCACCAAACGGGACCGCCGCATGCTGGACAAGTGGCGGGCAGCGCAGCAGTGAGCGTGCTCGCGACAGCGGCATTTCTTACGTAGATGTGACCAGCCCCGCCCGCTGCCGATTCGCCGTAACGGCAAATCGTCACATGACGAACTAACTGATGGCACCGCTTCGGCGGTGGTCCGCTCGCGATGCGGTGGATGCGAAGCAGTGGCATCCGATTCGGTGAAGGGCTGGCCGCAGACCTTTTCGTGAGGAACGCGCTGTGGTGCGCGTCCAGAGAGAACGGCAACAAATCACATGAAATTCATGCACAGTTTGGGTCGTCGGCTACAGGCCGGCGCGCTTGCAGCGCTGCTGCTGACGGGGTTGATCGCCGTCGCCGGCACCCCGGCCACCGCGGGTGCCTACTCTCGGCCCGGTCTGCCGGTGGAGACGCTGATGGTTCCGTCGGCGGCGATGGGCCGCGACATCCCCGTCAGGTTTCAGGGCGGAGGCCCCAAGGCGGTTTATCTGCTCGACGGGCTGCGCGCCCGCGACGACAACAGCGGCTGGGATATCGAGACCGCGGCGTTCGAGAACTATTTCGAGTCGGGTCTGTCGGTTGTGATGCCCGTCGGCGGCATGTCGAGCTTCTACACCAACTGGCAGCGTCCGGCTGTCGGTAACGGGCGCACCTACAACTACCAGTGGGAGACGTTCCTGACCTCCGAGCTGCCGGCGTATCTCGCGGCCAACAAGGGCATCTCCCCCAGCGGCAACGCCGTCGTCGGTCTGTCGATGTCGGGGAGCTCGGCGCTGATCCTGGCCGCGTACCACCCGAATCAATTCCGTTACGCGGCTTCGCTGTCGGGCTTCCTCAACCTGTCCGAAGGCATCTGGCCCACCCTGGTCGGGTTCGCGATGCGTGACGCAGGCGGCTTCGACGCCACCGCGATGTGGGGTCCCGGCGGCGGTCCGGCGTGGCAGCGCAACGACCCGACGGTACAGGCGGGACGGTTGGTGGCCAACGGCACCCGCATCTGGGTGTACACCGGCAACGGCCGGCCTGGTGACCTCGGTGGCGGCGGCGACATCCCCGGCCAGCTGCTCGAGGGCATCACGCAGGACAGCAATCAGGCGTTCCAGCGTCAGTACGAGGCTGCCGGTGGCAGCAACGGTGTCTTCAACTTCCCCGCCAACGGCACCCACGGCTGGGGGTATTGGGGTTCGCAGCTCAACGCGATGAAGCCGGACATCCAGCGCACGCTGGGTGTCTGAGGCCCGAAAACGAGTCGACCACCGCAGATCCGAAAGATCTGCGGTGGTCGCCGTTCGGGCGTGATCAGTACGTCGGAATGAACACGCCGTTCATCCACACGCCCCAGTGCTGCCAACCTTCGTCCCAGACCTGGGGTTGGCCCTGGACCCACAGCGGCGGCACCGGTTGCGGCGGTGCCCACGCCGGCGGCTGTCCGGTATCGGGACCGGCAGGCGGCACCGGCGGCGGTGTCCAGCCGGGTTGCGCAGTGGCGGTGGCGGCGCGAAACCGAGGGCGCCGGCGGTGAGTCCGCCCACGACAGCCGCGCTTGCAAGGAAACCGGTCAACTTCATCGGTGAACTCCAATCCCGGGTCCGGTAGGACCCGCAGTCGGCGAGTACAGCCAGATGTCTATCCACCCCGATGGGGTGATATATAAACACCCCGCCGACCCTTGTCGTCGCTACCGGTAATCTCAGCGTCTCGTCGCTAATTTTCGATCGCCGACCCTGGCTGCGGCCGGGACGGATGGTCGTCACACGTCGCCCAGGTGTAGCGCTGCAGGGAGGTGGTGTGGCTGTCGCCGAGCATGAACGCTCGGTGGTGGCGGCGGTTGGTGCGCGCGATGGTGGCCAACCAGGTGACGACGGTGCTGATGCGATTGCTGACACCGGTGAGAAATGCGATGTGCAGCAGCCCCCACGCCAACCAGCCCGGGAAACCGGCAACCTTGATGGGGCCGATCTGCAACAGGGCGTTTCCCCGGCTGATGTACGCCGCGGAGCCCAGGTCACGGTAGCGGTACGGCCTGCGGGCTTTTCCCTCGAGTTCGCGCCGGATGCAGGCGGCTACGTGCAGCCCTCCCTGCATCGCGTTCTCGGCGACGCCCGGCAGCTTGTCGCGGCCGACGAGATCGCCGATGACGAAGATCTCGGGCCGTCCCGGTACCGACAGGTCGGGTTCGACATGGATCCGACCGGAGCGGTCGGACCCGGCGCCGACCACGTCGGCGAGGTGCCGTGCGAAGGGCACCGCTTCGACGCCGGCGGTCCACAGCACGGTCCTGGCCGCATACTCCTCGTCCGGGCCACCGCCTTTCGGCGAGACGGTCACGCCCTCGCGGCGTACATCGGTGACGTGCACGCCCAACCGCAACTCCACGCCGAGCCGCTGCAGGGTGTCGGCGGCCTTGCTGGAAAGGTCCGGAGCGAAGCTCTTCAGCACCCGGTCTCCGCCGTCGAACAACATCACCCTAGCGTCCTCGGGGTCGATGCTGTGGAACTCGTTGGCCAACGTCCGCGTCGCCATCTCGCGGATCTGCCCAGCCAGTTCCACCCCGGTGGGACCACCACCGGCGACGGCGAAGGTCAGCCAGCTGTCCCGCTCTGCGCCCGGCGGCAGCGTCTCGGCGATCTCGAATGCGGTGAACAGGCGTTGCCGGATGCTCAGCGCGTCATCGAGAGTCTTCATCCCCGGCGCCCACTGTGCGATGTCGGCGTTGCCGAAGTAGGACTGCTGCATGCCGACCGCGACGACGAGCACGTCGTAGTCCAGGGTGAACGTCGTCTCATCGGGTCGGCGGGCGGTGACCCGGCGGGCCTCTGCGTCCAGCTCGTTGGCCTCGCCGAGCAGCGTGGTGATGTTGCGGTGGCGGGCGAACTGCTCGCGCAGCGGACGGCTGATCTGCCCGATGCTCAGCGTCCCAGTGGCGCACTGGTAGAGCAGCGGTTGGAACAGGTGGCCGGCTGCCCGGTCGAGCAGGGTGACGTCGACGTCGGTGCCGCCCAACCTTCGCGCACAGAACAGACCGCCGAAGCCGCCCCCGATGATGAGCACCCTCATACGGCGGTTCGTCATGACACCCGACCGTAGTCGGGTGGCCAACCGCACGCGGAAATCGGCTCGACGCACCCCGCGGGGAGACGTCAAACTGGGCACGGTGTTGACCCCCGACCAGATCGCCGACCGGACTGCCCGCGCGGTGGCGGCCGCGACGGCAGCCGGCCGCGACTTCGGGCTGCCGGTGGACGAACCCCGGGTGCTCTACGACGTGTTCTCGGTGATCGTCCATCTCGCCCCGGCTCCCGTTGCGGTTCGCGTGCCGACGGTTCTCCCCCGTTCCTACCTCCAGTCTCCCGCGCGGCAGACCGCCCAACAGCGCTCAGAGATCGCGGTCACGGGTTGGCTTGCCGATCGCGGCCATCCCGTGGTTGCGCCGAGTCCGCTGGTTCCGCGTGAACCCGTTTGGCGCGAAGGGTTCTCGATGACGTTCTGGGAGTTCGTCGAAGAGGTTCCGGATGCTGTGCTCGACCCGTGCCGACGCTTCGAGGCCACCGCTCACCTGCACGCCGCGTTGCGCGGGTACGACGGCAGCCATCTCGGGTTCTGGACGCCGTTCAACGACTACATCCCCGACGGGCTGAACGAACTCGGACAGCGACCGGATCTGCTGAGCACCGCCGAACATGAACGGGTGCAACGGGAATGGTCGCTGCTTGCTTCGGTTATGGCATCCAAAGCGGCGTTCGCGAAGGCATTCCCGGCAGCTGGCTTCCAGACGATCCACGGTGACGCGCCGTTCCACAACCTGATCTGCACCGCAGACGGCGAGTTGTGGTCCGATTTCGAACTCGTCACCACCGGCCCGATCGAGTCCGATCTCGCGATGGCAGGGCCCGACGGGGTGGCCGCCTACAACGATGCCGCGGTACGCCTGGGGCTGCGCCCGGCGCACGAATCGGTACTGCGGATCACGGAGGCGGCCGCGCTGCTCGCGGCGGTCTCCTGCCTGGGTTTGGCGCCTCAGCTTCCGCTGCTCGTGGACGCCGTGAAGCCGGTCGTCGACCAGTGGCGCGCCGGCCCGTCGATCGCCGAGATGCTCGAATGACAATGGGTTCGATCAGCAGGGCTACCCCGCGGAGGCGAGCAGACGGGCGGCGCCCGGGCCCTCGAGAGAACACCCCGGGGCCCGGCGTCCGGAGGTGACGACCAGGAGGTCTATTGCGGGTCCGCGGACCTCCGGACCGTCTCCGATCTCGATGCCGGTATCCGTCGCGACGAGGCGCAAGCCCTGCACCCTCTCGCGTCCGCCGTGGAACGAAACAGCGGTCCTGGCCTGATACGCCAGCGCCGTCGCCACTGCCGCAGGCGGGTAGGCAGCAGCGATCCCCAGCGGTCTGCGGATGTCCTCGCCGTGGACGATGGCCTCCACGAGCCGAGTTGCGCGGGCGGTTGGTGGCGTCAGTGTCAGCCCGATGACGGCGTCCATGGCGTCGAGTGTGGCTGTTGGATCGTCGCGTCGCTCCGCTGCGACCCCGGCGGCGTTGTCACCGTCGAAGTCGAACCGCGCAGCGATCATCCGTCGAACGAAGCGCGTCCTCGAGGTCTTCGCCGTGTCGAGGAGATGAGCAAGGACGTCGTGCACGGTCCATCCCGCACACAGCGACGGCGTCGACCACGCCTCGGCAGGCACAGTGCGGAGGTCGGAAACCAGTTGAGCCCGTTCGGCGTGCACGATCGACCACACACTCGCGGCTTTCGAGGTCACTATTCTCTCCTGACGTCTGCGGGCATCTCGCCATACAGACTCCTGCGCCGCGGCGGAGTCATCGCCGGCCGGCCGCGGCGAAGCCTTAACCTTGCTTTGATGTCCGATGAGGGTGGCGTCCGCTGGGACCGGCGCTACGCCGACCGCGGCTCGGTGACGCTCGACGACGCCGCGCTGCCTGCCGTGTTCCAGCCGTTCGCGGAGGAGTTCCCGACGACCGGCCGCGCACTGGACCTGGCATGCGGAACCGGTGGAGCCGCCGTGTGGCTGGCGCAGCGCGGAATGGCCGTGTGGGGCTGCGACGTATCCGCGGTGGCGATCTCGCAGGCCCGCGAGCTGGCCGAACGATGCGGGGTGGCCGCGCGGTGTCACTTCGAGGTCTGTGACCTCGACAACGGTCTACCCGCGGGGAGCCCCGCAGACGTGTTGATCTGCAATATGTTTCGCGACGCCCGTCTGGACCAGGCCATCACCGGCCGGATCGCACCCGGTGGCCTCCTCGCGGCCAGCGCGCTGAGCGAAGTCGGGGCATCGCCGGGATCCTTCCGGGTGGGCGCCGGTGAGCTGCGACGGGCGTTCGCCGGTCTGGACGTGATCGCGGGCGAGGAAGCGCACGGCCGGGCGTGGCTGCTTGCCCGCGCCGTGGCGACCGTCGACCGGACACCGGAGTGACACCCCATGGCGGCGGTTGGAGATGATCGGCATGTGCATAAACCACCGCTGACGATTCCGGCACTGCTCGCGCACGCCGTTCGGGAGTTCGGTGACCGCACCTACCTGGTCACTCCCACGGAGCGGCTCAGCTACGCGTCGGCCGACCGACGCTCAGCCGAGCTCGCCCGGTGGTTGCTCGCCCGGGGAGTCGGCAAGGGGACCCGCGTGGGCTTGTTCTTCCCGAACGGCGCCGAATGGGTGACCTGGTGGCTCGCTGTGTCGCGAATCGGGGCCGTCGCGGTGCCGTTGAGCACCATGTATCGCCCCGCCGAGATCGCCAAGGTCGTCAGGTTGGCCGACATCGGCCTGCTGATCGCCCCCGACCGGGTGCTCGACATCGACGTCGCCGAGCGGCTCGAAGCGGCCTTTCCGGAGCTGACCGGACAGACTGCTGAGCGGCTGGCGTTGGATCGGGCGCCGTTCCTGCGGCGGATCGTGCTGACCGGCAACAGCCGACGACAGTGGTCGGGCAGTCACAGCGACACCGACACGGACCGCCTCCCCGCCGATGTCCTCACTTCTGCCGAGAACGAGGTCTCGCCCGCCGATCTTGCGATCATGGTGCACACCTCTGGATCCACCGCCGACCCGAAGGGTGTGCTGCACACCCACGGCACAGTGGCCAGACAGACCTCGACATGGCCCGCAGCGATCCGCGCGATCACCGGGTCACCCTCGGCGCCGGTGATTCTGTGCGCGATGCCGTTCTTCTGGATCGGCGGCGTGCTTGCCGCCACCGGCGCACTACACGAACCCGTGACGCTGCTCGTGATGCCCGGGCTCGACGCCGGAACCGCGCTCGACCTCGCTGAAACGGAGCGAGCTACCGGGATCGTGGGATGGCCGGCCTTCACCCAGCGGATACGGGAGCATCCCAGCTTCGCCGCCCGGGACCTGTCTGCCGCGCCGATGCTGCGTGACGGCCCGTTGGACATCGCCATGACCGATGTCCCCGACGGCTTCCCCGTCCACCGCACCATGTCCGAGACCGCCGGCGGATTCGCCTACACGGAGATGACGATCGTCGACGAGAGCGGGATGCCCGTCGGCGACGGAACGATCGGCGAGTTGCTGGTCCGCGGTATCGGCGTGATGGCGGGGTACAACAAGCGGGAACGCAATGAGACGTTCGACGCCGACGGGTGGTACCACACCGGAGACCGGGTGTACCGCAACGCCGACGACCCCCGGTTGTTCTACGTCGGCCGTTCCAGCGAGCTCATCAAGACGTCCGGAGCCAATGTCTCCCCATTGGAGGTCGCGGCGGTCATCGAGGGTTTCGAGGAGGTGGCGCAGTGCGTGGTGATGGGCGTCGACCACGCTGTGCGCGGCGAAGAGGTGTGCGCCGTGCTCGTGCCCGCCGACGGTGACCTCGATGTGGAGTCGCTGGCCCGCCGCACCCGCGATGTGCTGTCCTCCTACAAGGTGCCGACGCGGTGGATCACCGCGTCCAGCGCCCAGATCCCGACGCTCGCCAGCGGGAAGCTCGACCGAAGAGCGCTGCGCGCGTGGGTCTCCGAAAACCTGCACTGAACCGCGCAGGAGTGGCACCGTTCACGGACTCAATTCTGTCGAGGGAGCAGTTCCCTGACGAAGGACTCGAGAAACGCCTCGCTGCCGATTTGCCCGGCCGGTCTGATCACGAACTTCGTCAGACCCGCGGCGACGTACTCATCGATCTGCCGATGCAGCTGTGCCCAGTCGGTCGCGACGAGTTCTGCCGGGTCGAGATCGGGTCGCCGCTTGCGCACGGCTGCCAGAACCTGCTCGGGTAATTCGCCTTCTCCCACCGCCAGATTGATTCCGAAATGATCCGCCGGAACGTGGCGCCCCACCGCGTCGGCGGCGGCGTCGATGTCGAGGCAGGCCCGGCGCGCTTCGGCGGGCGTGACGAAGCTGCCCAGCCAGCCGTCACCGTAGCGGCCGATCCGCCGGAAGCCGGCCCGGCTGGCGCCACCGAGCCAGATATCGACCGGTGCAGCTGGTTTCGGAAGGATCTCGACGTCCCGCACGGTGAAGAACTGCCCGTCGAACGTGACGTCGCGGTCGCGCAGGACGGTGCGCAGCAACGCCAATGACTCGTCGAAGACCGCTGCGCGCTGCCCGTGCGGGACGACGAACAGGTCACGCTCGGCGGGGATCGCCGACCGCAGCCCGAAGACCGGGAGGACCCTCTTCGGTGCGAGTGCGGCCAGTGACGCCAGCTGTTTGGCGATCAGCACCGGGTGGCGGCCCGGCAGCACCGCGACCGAGGTGCCGACCTTCAGCTTCGTCGTGCGCGCCAGTGCATGCGTCATGCCGACGAAGGGGTCCACCGCCGGCGAGTAGACGAGTTCAGAGAACCACAGCGAGTCGACACCGGCGCGCTCGAGGTCATCGACGAACCCGGGCAACTGATCCGGGGCGACTTCCGCGCCGAGGCTGACTCCGAACCGAACCTTCACGCCTACCTCCTGGCTTGGACTGTCACACCTGGGCAACGCCCACAGATGACGTTTTGTGCCCGTCGGCGGTGGCGAGGTCGCGGAGGGTGATGCGACCGGCAGCCTTCGCCGGTGACAGGATGGCCACGTGGCAGAACGCATCACGTTCCCCAGTAGCAGCGGTCCGGCGTTGGCCGGTCTGATCGACCCACCCGAGGGCGAGGTTCGGGGATGGGGGGTGTTCGCCCACGGGTTCACCCTCAGCAAGGACTCGCCGGCGGCCAGCCGGATCTGCAAGCAGCTGGCCAGTGAGGGCGTCGGCATGCTGCGGTTCGACAATCTCGGCCTCGGGGACTCCGAAGGTGACTGGGGCGACGGTTCGTTCTCCCACAAGGTCGCCGACACCGTCCGTGCGGTGGAGTTCATGAACGAATCGGGCCGTGAGGTCCGGCTTCTCGTCGGCCACTCCTTCGGAGGCTCTGCGGTGGTCTCGGCGGCGCACGGCTGCCCGAGCGTCGCTGCCGTGGTCACCGTCGGCGCGCCCGTCGAACCCGCGCACGTCGAGCACAACTACGACGCGCTGGTACAACGGATCGAGGCAGAGGGCGAGGCACCGTTTCTGATCGGAGGCAAGGCACTCACTCTGCGGCGGCACTTCATCGAGGACATTCGCGCCACCGATCTACGCGAGTGCATCAGCGCTCTGCGGCGAGCACTGCTCGTCATGCACTCCCCCACCGACAACACGGTGGGCATCGAGAACGCCAGCGAGATCTTCAACACCGCGCGGCACCCACGCAGTTTCGTGTCGCTGGAAGGTGCCGACCACCTGCTCACCGAGAAGAATCAGGCGGCACGGGCGGCCCGCATCATCAGCGCGTGGGCCGACCCGTACCTGTGAGCCGGTGACTCAGTCGTCGCTGCCCGAATCCGCGTCGCTCTTGTCCGAATCCGAGGCGGAGTCGCTGTCCTTCCCGGCCGAGGAGTCGTCCGACTGACCGACCCTGGAGCCCGGCTTCTTGAAGCCGTCGGTGACCTTGGAGATGGTTGAGCTGATGCTGCTGCGCACCTGCTTCACGGTTCCGCTCGCGGCGCTGGGCTTGCGATGCTTGGGACCGGTCTTCGCGGGCTCCTCGTCGATGTCGGTGTCGGCGGTCGCGTCGGGTGTGCTGGACATCGCCGTGGCGGCGTCGGTTTGCGTCGTTTCGACCGGCGCGGTGTTCTCCACCGCCGCGGAGACCGCCGCGGTGACCGGTTCGGTGGCGTCGAGGTCCTCGAAGACCGGCCCGGGCACCGGCTCGTTGTCCGGATTGGGGACGAACGGGGCGCAGATCGCACACTGGGTGCCCAGCACGAAGGGGTTGAACGCGGTGTTCAGTCCGCTGCCGAGGCTGACCAGGCTTCCGGTGACCAACTCGGCTGTCACCGGTTTGATCGAGGACAGATCCGGTGTCTCGGTCAGGCTGTCGTAAGTGCTGGTGAACGGTTCTGTCGCATCCAGTTTGACCGTCTGCCCGGACCACGGCACCTCGGGTCCGTCCTCGTCCTTCACGTAGCACTGCCCGTCCTCGTTGCAGGTGATGCCTGCGCGCGTCTCGGGATAGGTGTATCCCTCTGGCGAAAACAGTGCCGCAATATTACGAAGGTCGAACATTTTGCTCAGAATGCCGACCGGGTCGTCGCATGCACCGGGGCCGGTTCCGGTGCACCCGGTGTGCGTCGGCAGTTGCGAGGCGGCGATCGCGGCGAAGATGTTGCCCAGCGGCACAGCCAGTGCCGGGAACGGGGACAAGGATATTGGTGATCGCCTGGTATCGGGACGGGTCGGCAGGGTCGGTGCCGAGGATGTTGGTCTGGCTGTAGAGCCACCCACTGCCGGTGTATCGCAGGTTCCTGGCCAGGCCCGGGACGCTTCCCTCGGGCTGGGTCAGCGTGACGCCCTCGTAGGTGAGTTGAAAGCTGAAGTCACCCTCGGGGTCCGACCCGAGTTGCACGTTTCCCTCGCCCAGGGCGGTGAAAAGTTGAACGGCGTATTCGCGAGCGCGATAAACAGATTCGCGGGGATATTGACAAAGCCACCGCTGTCCGCGGTGGTAGCGACGGGGCCGCGTCGGGTAGCGCAGCCGGCTCGCTGCACAGGGTGCTTGCAGCCGCCTGCGCGCAGGTCTGCGTCGTCGCGGCCAAGCTGACGTCCCAGCTTGCCAACCGCGCATCGGGCTGCGGCGCGGCGACCGGCGCCGCGGATATGACGCTGGCCCCGACCAGCGCGACGCCCGCGGTGAAATAGGTATGGCCATTGTGGGCATGAGGCTTCTCCATGTTGCTGTGCTGGCCCCGACCCGCACGAAACGTATCGACATTGTGGCCGATTGTCTACCCGGTGCGGCGGATCTCTTCCGTAGAAATCAATTTGCTGACGATGTCGTCAGTTAACGTCCGTACGGTCTTCAGCAAACGTTGACTTCGGTGACGAGCACGCAATTCGTGGCCGTTCGGGCTGTTACCTACCGAATTCGCGACGCTGGGCGCGATCGGCGCGTCACCCCAGCAGCAGTCAGCTGCCACCCTCTTCGGCCGGTAACGGCGGCGGCAGAGGCGTGGTCGGTGTGGCCGGCGCCCTCGCCTCGCTGGGCGCTGCGATCGCACCCGGGCGATGGAAGTCCAGCATCGGCTCGTCACGGATCACCCGCGTCCCGGCGCTGATGATCAGAGCGCTCGACGTCACCGTGTACTCGCTGCCGTCGTTGGTGGCGATGAAGGCGCCGTCGGAGGATCGTGAGGCCGGCGCGATCAGCCTCGCGCCGTCGCGCACCCGCACTCCCCGGTACTCGTAGTCACCGTCGTCGCTTTCGCAGATCGCCACCCGAGAGCTCACAGTGCTCCCGAAAACGACCACCGCGTCCGGTGCGCTGCACCGTGCCGTCGAGTTGACATATCCCTGGCCGTCGGACGGGGGCGCAGCGGACGCGGTAGGCGCCGCGACGAGCAGGGCCGTGCAGACACCCGTCGCGAGAACGACGCGGGCAGAGAACATGCGGTAGGCAGCCATCACGTTCCACGAGAGCACGTCCCGGCTGATCGCGCGCTCGGCGACCCCCGATGATCACTGCATTGTTCGTGCTTTGAGACCTGACCGTAATGACTCGGCGCGCCGCGGCGATGAAATTGACGATGACTCCACGAAAAGCCGTGAAGCACCTCGGCGCCGCAGGCAAAGCGTTTGTCCTCGCCGTCGCGCTGGCTGCGGCGCTCGTCGCGCCAGGTGTGTCGGCGGGACCCGCCCTCGCCGCCCCACCCTTGGTTACCAAGGACTTCTCCAAGCCGGCGATCGTCATCCTGGGCTACGGGCTCAAACCGAACGGCACGATGCGCCTGATCCTGCACACCCGGGTCCTCGCCGGCTTGGCGGTGGCCCAGATCTTCCCCCAGGCGCCCATCATCGTGACCGGTGGCAACCCTCGTAACGGGAACACCGAAGCAGAGCAGATGAGCAAGATGCTGCGCTTGTACGGCACTCCCCCCGAGCGGATCATCGTCGAGGACCGAGCCAACAGCACGGTGCAGAACGCCAGGTTCTCGGTGCCGCTGGCCAAGCAGGCGGGCACGTCGGGGATCATCCTGGTGACCTCGTCGTCCCATCAGGATCGGGCGGACGGCAACTTCGCCGACGCCGGTGGCAACGTGCTCGCGACGGTGAGCTTTCCGGACCAGAACCCGTCGATCAACATCACCCAGTTCGTCCGGGACGTGATCAGCCCGTTCGTGGCCATCAGCTAGTGAGCTAACGTCCCCTCGTGGACGCTGAACAGCCGTTGCGCCCGCGCCGCTGGGGGCTCGGCGCTTTCCTGCTCGTCGAAGTGATCTTCCTGGCGTCGTCGCTGTCCCTTGCCTTCCTGCTGGGAGGCCAAGGGAGCCCTCCGATCTCGGACGTGGTGCTGGTCGTGGCCACGCCCACGCTCCTGGCGGCCGGGGTGGCCATCCTGATCACGGGACTGCGCGGGAACGGACCGCGGATCGACCTGAAGCTGCAATGGTCGCGGCGCAGCGCGGGTTTGGGCCTTCTGTTCGGCGTCGCCGGGTTGCTGGTCACCTTGCCCGCGGCACTGCTGTGGGTCTGGATCGTCGGCGAGGACGCCAACTCCGCGGCAGGCGAGGTGTTCGGCGGAACCCGCAGCACGTGGGCGTGGGCCGTCGTCGTGTTCGTCGTGATCGTCTTCGTCGCCCCGTTCTGCGAAGAGATCGTGTACCGGGGATTGCTCTGGGGTGCGGTGGAGCGGCGCTGGGGGCGCTGGGTGGCGCTGGCGGTGACCACCGTGGTCTTCGCGATCGCGCACGTGGAGTGGTCCAGGGCGCCACTGCTTCTGGTGGTGGCGCTGCCGATCGGGTTGGCGCGACTCTATGCCGACAACCTGACGGCGAGCATCGTCGCCCACCAGGTCACCAACCTGCTGCCGGGGCTGGTCTTGATGCTCGGTCTCGCCGGAGCCATCCCGCAGGTGTGACCCGACCAGCCGAACACGCCTGCGCAGCAGACGATCTCGGCAACCCTGGCGGCTCGGCGGACGCTGCGCTCAGGCGATGATGCGGACCAGGTACGGCGCCATGTCCTTGGTGCGAACCGGCGACACGGCCACCCCGGCGTCGGTGGTCTCGACCATTTGCCCGTTGCCGATGAAAAGGGCGACGCTCTGAGTTCCCTCGGGGCCGAAGAAGATCAAGTCGCCCGGCAGTGCGGCCGCCGGAACGACCTTCTGGCCGACCTTGTACTGCTCACCCGACGAGCGCGGCAGCTTCACCCCGGCACCTGCGTAGGCGTACACCATCAGACCCGACGCGTCGAAGCCGACGACCTCGACGCGGCGCGGTTCCGGCGCGGGCACTCCGACGTCCGGCGTGACGCCGGGCAGGTTCAACCCGGGCACCAGATCGGCCGCGGCCGAATCCGGTTGGGCGGTCTCATTGGGCTCGGACACCGCGACAGTGCCCTTGCTCGGTCCCGACGCGCCGCCACCGCCGTAGGCGAACGGGACGCCGCGCTGGGACATGGCGCGGGCGATGACCAGCTCTACCGCCTTCTGGTTGGTGGCCGATCGCGTGATGTCAGCGGTCGCAAGGCCCGGCGTCGCCACCAGTAGGGCAAAACCGAGCAGGAGGACTACAAACACACGGACGCGTCGCATCGCACTTCCATCGCTTTCCGGACGCCAGCGCCCGGCGGCGCTGGATTCAATTCACAACAGTCACTATGACCACTTCTACACCACCGGTAGGCGTGTTTTGATGTCGTCGCAGAACGGCGAATCAATCAGATGCGGTTCCGGAACCGAACGGTGACCTGTGGCGGCGCGCCGCCGTCTAGGGTATGTCGCGGCTCACGCCTGGAGTGCTGCCAGCGCCGCGTCGTAGTCGGGCTCCTGGCCGATCTCGGGCACCAATTCGGTGTAGGACACCTTGCCGTCGGCGCCGATCACGACGACCGCGCGCGCAAGCAGACCCGCCATCGGACCGTCGGCGATGGTGATTCCGTAGTCCTCACCGAAGCTGTCGCGGAACGCCGATGCAGCCTTGACATTCTCGATGTCCTCGGTGCCGCAGAACCTCTTCTGCGCGAATGGCAGATCCTTGGACACACACAGCACCGACACCCCGCTCGCCGCCGCGCGCTCGTTGAACGTGCGCACGCTCGCCGCGCAGACGGGCGTGTCCACCGACGGGAAGATGTTCAGCAGCAGAGGCTTGTCACGGAACTGCTCACCGCTGACCGTGCCGAGATCGGTGCCCGTGAGCGTGAAGTCCGGAGCCGGCGATCCGACAGCGGGTAGTTCTCCGACGGTGTTGATCGCGTTTCCACGCAAGGTTATCTGAGCCATGACCACAGTCTGCCAAGCGCGGTCCGCGCCGTCGCGCGGGGGTCGCGCGGCTCAGGTCCGCTGGGGTGCGGAGTTGCCGTACGCGCGGGCGATGTCCGGGGAATCCAGCCACCCCGAATAGGTCGGCTGCTGCGGCCATCCCTCGGGAGAATCCTGCCAGCTCTCCTGCCGACCCCAGGGCAGGACGTCGATGAGCGCAAACGTATGACTGAGCTGCTCGGTGCCGCGTCCGTTGGTATGCCAGGTGCGGTACACCGTGTCGCCGTCGCGCAGGAACACGTTGACCGCGAAGCCGGTGTTGGGTGCGGCGTCGACGTCGGTGGCGAACGGGCTCTCCGATGACGAGTACCACTCCATCTGGTTGCCGACCTTGTCGCGGTAGGCCAGTGCCTCGTCGATCGGTCCCGAGGTGACGATGACAAACCGGGCGTCATAGCTGTCCAGGAAGTCCAGGCGGGTGAACTGCGAGGTGTAGCCGGTGCAGCCACCGCACTGCCACTCGGCGCCGTCGGTCCACATGTGGTTGTAGACGATGAGCTGGGAGCGACCCTTGAAGACGTCGGCGAGGCGGACGGGACCCTGCGCGCCGATCAGCGTGTAGTCCGGCATCTCCACCATCGGAAGCCGGCGCCGCGCAGCGGCGATGGCGTCCAGCTCGCGGGTGGCGGCCTTCTCGCGTTCCCGCAGCTTGTCGAGTTCCTCGCGCCAGCTGCGGGCGTCCACCACGGGGGGCAGTGCGGTCGTGTCGGTCATCTGGGCACCTCCGGCAGGTTGGTTCAGGGTGTTCACCGGTACTGACCGACCGTAAGGCGATTACTCATCGCTGAAAGGATGATCGGCATGACTCAGAGGAATTCCGCACCGCGCATCGGCCCGGCCGATCCCGGTTCCTGGTCCACCCGGCTGTGGACGCAGATCGAGCCGGTGTTCGAGTCGATCACCGCCCACCCGTTCGTCACCGGGCTCACCGATGGCAGCCTGCCCGCCGACGCCTTCGCCCAGTACGTCGCGCAGGACGTGCACTATCTGCGGGCGTACGCGCGCGCCCTGGCGGTGGTCGGGGCGAAAGCGCCGAATCTGTCGGAAACCGCGATGTTCGCCCGTCATGCCGCCGAGGTCTTCGACGTCGAACTCGCGCTGCACGGCGAACTACTCCCGGCGCTCGGGCTGAGCATCGAGGCCGTCGACGCCGCCCCGGTCACCCCGACCACGCAGGCCTACAACAGCTACCTGCTGGCCACCGCATACGGCGGCAGCTTCGCCGACGGTCTGGCGGCGGTGCTCCCCTGCTACTGGATCTACGCGGAGGTCGGCGTCCGGCTGCTGGAGAAAGGCTCCACCGATCCCCGGTACCAACTCTGGATCGACAGCTACGCCGGTGAGGACTTCGTGACCACCGTCGCCGAGGTCCTGCGCCTGACCGACCGGATCGGACCGGAGCTGACGCCGACCGAGGAAGCAGTTGCGCGCGCGCATTTCGTGACGACATCGCGATACGAGTGGATGTTCTTCGACGCCGCCCACCGACGCGAGGCCTGGCCGCTCTGACCGGCGCTCGCAGGCGCGTCGTGCTGCCAGTGGCTATGCTGGCGGCTTTCCCTTCATGCAAGGAGGTCGACAGGCCCCATGCCCGCCGACGCGACCGCACCGCCTCCCTCGAAGGCGGCAGGTGGCCACATCAGGCTGACCTCCCACAGCGCCGGCACCGGCGCTCCGGCCATCCTGTGGGGTGCGCCGACCGCGGCGCTGCGCGGCCCGGTCGTCGGGACCACCGGCAATCGTTCGCATCGCAACGTGATCGGAACCCATAGCGGCGCATACGGCGTCTACCGGGCGCTGGCCGTTGCGGCGGGCTCGTTGTCGCGAGACCACCGCGCCGACCTGACCAACACATCGCCGACCGATGTCTTCGGCCCGCATCCGCAGTGGGGGGACCCGTCGGCGATCGTCAGCCTCGATCCCTGGGGAGCGATGGTCGCTGAGGCCTTCGCCGACGAGCTCGCCGCCGGCATCGACATCCGTCCGACGATCGCGGTCACCAAGGCCCAGGTGATCCTGCCCGAGATCAGCGACGGGATCCTGCGGGGGCGGCTGCGTCCCGACGAGAGGGTGCTGCTCTCGACCGGTGCCGCGCAGGTGACCAAGGCCGCCATCGAGCCGGTGTGGCATCTGCCCGGCGTCGCGCGGCGTTTCGGATGCAGCGAAACCGATTTGCGCCGAGCGCTTTTCGAAGAGACCGGCGGAATGTACCCCGAGCTGGTGACCCGCTCGGATCTCGAGGTCTTTCTTCCGCCGATCGGCGGGCAGACCATCTACATCTTCGGTGACCCGCGCGGCCTCGCCGATCCGGCGGTCGAGCTCACCGCCCGCGTGCACGACGAGTGCAACGGCTCGGATGTGTTCGGTTCGGACATCTGCACCTGCCGGCCCTACCTGACCCACGCCATCGAAGAGTGCATCCAGGGCGCACAGCGCGGTGGGGTCGGACTGGTCGCGTACTCGCGCAAGGAGGGCCGGGCGCTCGGCGAGGTGACCAAGTTCCTGGTCTACAACGCCCGCAAGCGCCAGGTCGGCGGAGACACCGCCGACCAGTACTTCGCCCGAACCGAATGTGTGGCCGGCGTCCAGGACATGCGCTTTCAGGAACTCATGCCCGACGTGCTGCACTGGCTCGGCATCCGCAAGATCCACCGTCTGGTCTCGATGAGCAACATGAAGTACGACGCGATCACCGGCTCCGGCATCGAGGTCGGCGAGCGGGTGTCCATCCCTGACGCGCTGATCCCCGCCGACGCGCAGGTGGAGATGGATGCGAAGACCGCCGCCGGCTACTACACCCCCGGCGTGACGCCCGACGCCGAGGAGCTGCGGAAGGCCAAGGGCCGGGAGCTGGACGGGTGAGCCGGCCCGGCGGTGCCGTCGGCGCCGACCCGCGGGCCGCACACCCTGCCGATGCCGTCGCGCTGCTGCGAACCACCGATGAGGTGCGGGCGCGCTCCCGTCAGCTGCTGGCGCGGGCCCGCTCGGGTGAGTCGCGCTGGTTCGCCGTGCGTGACGACGCACTCGGCGAGGCGGCCGACGCGGTCGCCGCCGTCACCCGCGCCCGCTACCCCGACCTGCAGATCCCGTACCACAGCAGGTGGCGCCACTTCGAGGTCGGCGGGGTGGACCGTCGTGCCGAGCTCGACGCACTGCTCGCGCCGTGCACTCCCCGGGACAGGGCCCGCGCGATGATCGATCTCGCGGTCGTCAGCGTGCTGCTCGACGCCGGGGCCGGGGCGGAATGGAGTTTCGTCGAGAATCGCGACGACGTCGGGGTGCGGTTCACCCGCTCGGAGGGGCTGGCCGTCGCGAGCTGGCACGGGTTCGTCGCCGGCGCATTCTCCAGCGATCCGGGCCGCCCGCTGCAGGTCGACGCCGTGGCCCTACGGGCGCTGACCCAGCAGCGGCTCGCCGAGGTGCTGCAGGTGGCGCCCGACAACCCGCTGGTCGGGCTCGCCGGCCGCGTGCAGGTGTTGCGTCGGCTCGGTGACGTGCTGGCCGACCAACCCGCCGTGTTCGGCACCCCGGGCAGGCCCGGTGGACTGTTCGACGCGCTGCACGCCGCCGACGGATCCGTCGACGCCCGGCAGATCCTCACACTGCTACTGACCCACTTCTCGGCGATCTGGCCGGCCGGCAACACCATCGGCGACCATCCGTTGGGCGACTGCTGGCGTCACGGGGCCGTGTCCGGCCCCGGCCTGACCGCCGGATGGTTGCCGCTGCACAAACTGTCGCAGTGGCTGACCTACTCGCTGATCGAACCGTTCGTGTGGGCCGGGATCACGGTGACCGGTGTCGAAGGCCTGACCGGGCTACCCGAATACCGCAACGGGGGCCTGCTGCTCGATACCGGGGTCCTGGCACTGCGTGACCAGGGCCTCGCCACCCGCACCTGGAATCCGGCGGATGAGCTCGTCGTCGAGTGGCGCGCGCTGACCGTCGCGCTGCTCGACGAGCTCGCGCCGCTGGTGCGCGCCGGGCTGGGACTCGATGCCGAGCGGATGCCGCTGGCGTGTGTACTCGAAGGCGGCACATGGGCCGCCGGACGGGCGTCCGCGCAGCGCCTGCGCGATGGTCTTCCGCCGCTGGCCATCGCCAGTGACGGCACTGTTTTCTAACACGGGCAGGAGAGAACATGGCTCTGGGCGCAGGCGGGGTGCACCTGATCGAGCATCCGCTGATCCAGCACAAGATCACCCTGTTGCGCCGCAAGGACGTGTCCACCAACACCTTTCGCCGGTTGGTGCAGGAGGTCTCGGTGCTGATGGCTTACGAGGTGCTGCGCGAGATCACCACGCAGGAGGTCGAGGTCGAGACCCCGCTGGAGCGGACCACGGGGCGGGTGATCGACGGCAAGAAGCTGGTGTTCGTGTCGATCCTGCGGGCCGGCACCGGCATCCTCGACGGCATGCTCGAGGTGGTCCCGTCGGCCCGGGTCGGTCACATCGGCCTCTATCGAGACCCGAAAACGCTTGTCGCGGTGGAGTACTACTTCAAGATGCCCGGGGAGCTGCGGGAGCGCGACGTGATCGTGGTCGATCCGATGCTGGCCACCGGGCACTCCGCGGTGGCGGCGGTGGACCGGCTGGCCGAGCACGGACCCAAGTCCATCAAGTTCGTCTGCCTACTCACCTGCCCCGAGGGAATCGCCGCGATGGCCGACGCCCATCCCGGCGTGCCGATCTACACCGCGGCGATCGACCGGGAACTCGACGAGCACGGCTACATCCTGCCCGGGCTCGGGGACGCCGGCGACCGCATCTTCGGCACCAAATAGCGCCCGTCGCCCGCGCTCGAATCGTTCCCACGCGCCCAACCCGCGCCGTACTGTGAGTTATGGCCATCATCGAAGCTGACCTCCAGCCACAGACGCCGTTCGAGCAGGATGTCGCCGAAACGCAGAGCTACTTCGACAGTCCCCGATTCGAGGGCATCACCCGCCTCTACACGGCCCGGCAGGTCGCCGAGCAGCGCGGCACGATCCCCGCCGACTACGCGATCGCCCGGGAGGCGGCGACGGAGTTCTATCCGCACCTGCGGGATCTGTTCTCCCGCGGCAAGAGCATCACCACGTTCGGGCCGTACTCCCCCGGCCAGGCCGTGGTGATGAAGCGGATGGGCATCGAGGGCATCTACCTCG
>NZ_JBAUJB010000238.1:0-34410 GCF_049683355.1 Mycobacterium sp. | reverse complement strand
CCATCCCGGCCGGGCTGGCCTGCGCGCTGACCGGCGACGCCGCCACCGACAAAAACGTGAAGGCCACGCTGCGCCGGCTCTACCGCCACCCCAAGTCGGGGCAGCTGGTGGCGATGGAGTCGCGGGCGCGGATCTTCCCCACAGCGTTGGCACGGTTCCTACAGTTGCGGGATCAGACATGCCGGACCCCGTACTGCGATTCCCCGATCCGGCACTGCGACCACGCCACCCCAGCCCGCGACGGTGGACCGACCAACGCGCGCAACGGGTTGGGTGACTGCGAAGCCTGCAACTACGCCAAAGAAGCCCCCGGCTGGCAGGTGAGCACCACCGAGGCTGACGGAAACCACACCGCCGAATACCGCACCCCCACCGGGGCGGTCTACCACTCCACTGCCCCACCACTACCCGGACCACCGCGCCGACGCCGAATCAGCCTCACCGAAAGCCAACTCAGCATCGACCTCGTCACCTTCGACGCCGCCTGACTGCGCCGGTCAGACGGCCTCCGGGTCTTCCGCCAACGCATCCGCGGCTTGTTGGGCTAGCTCGATGGATCTGCGGGCCCATGCCGGCTTCGCGGTGGCCAGTCCGCAGGCCGGCGTGACGCCGATGCGGTCGCGCAGCACGGCCCGTGCGAACCCCAGCCGATCGGTCACCTCCGCGACGGTCGTGGCGACCTGCCGGACAGAAAGCCCAGGTCCGGAAACCACTGTCGGCACGGCTCCGAGCAGAACCGTACGACCGGATTCGACGAACTCGCCGACGCCGTCCAGATCCGCCGCGGTCAGGGCCTGCACGTCCACCGACACCGCGGCGACCGTGCTGCGCTGCAACAACTTCCACGGCAGGCCGGTAGCGCAGCAGTGCACTGCGACTTCGCCGCTCACGACTGCGACACATTCGTCGAGCAACTGGATCACCACCGACTCGTCCACCGGATGCACCGGCGAAAAGCTCGTCACACCGGTCAACCGACCCGCAAGGGCGGCCGGCAGCGACGGCTCGTCGAACTGTACGACCACTGCCGCCTCCAACCGTCGCGCCAGCTGCGCCCGCAGCACGGCCACACCTTCGGCCAGTGATCTGGTCAGATCGCGGACCGCACCGTTGTCGGTGATGGCCCGGTGTCCGCCGGGCAGCTCCAGGTGCGCGGCCAGGGTAACCGGACCCGGAGCCTGCACCTTGACCACACGGTCGCCACCACGCAATCCGGCGGTCTCCCAGGCTTCCTCGAGCGCGTCGATGTCCTCGTCGAGCAGGCTCACCGCCCGGCGGGTCACCGATCTGCGACCGGTCGCGATTCGGTACCCCCGGGGCACGGTGTCGATGGCGATGTCCACCAACAGCGCGCCGGCGCGACCGATCAGATCTGCTCCCACGCCACGCTCGGGCAGTTCGACGAGGTGCGGTAGGCGGTGCAACTCACCCACGACTATCTCGGCGGCTTGCCGGGCCGACGAGCCCGGCCACGATCCGACACCGGTCGCACTGGCGAAAACACTCACTCGAACGACACTATGCGACGGTCTACTCTCGTGCGTATGACGGCCCGGCTGCGCGCGTCTGCGCTGTGCGCCGTCGTGCTGCTCGTCGCCGGGTGCGCGCACACTGTGGACGGAACCGCGGTCCGGTCGGTACCCGGCATCGACGAGGACTCGCGTTCGCCGGTTGATGTCGACGTCGTGCTACTCAAACGTGCACAAATGCAGGCCGTCACCGGAGCCGGCGACGACCTCACCGCCATCCCCGGGATGGACAGCAAGGCCCCCGTGGACATCGACGTTATGTTCGAATCCGTTCCACCACAATGTCAGTGGGTCTTCGCCGAGTCGCAGATCTTCGGCACCGAGCTCGAGGAGTTCCGCAAGTCGACGTTCCAGAACCCGCCGAGGGGCGGCCTGATCTCGCAAGCGGCGGCGGGCTACCGCGACACCGCGGCCGCGCAACGTGCCTTCGACGCCCTCGTCGAACGAATCGGCGGATGTGACGCGACCGATTCGGGTCCGGCACTCGTCGGCGCTGTGACGACCACCGAGGACTCCGTCGCCACCCGCCCGGGCAACTGCGGACGCGACTACCGGGTCAAGTCGGTCGTGCTGGTGGAGGTCACGTTCTGCGCGTTCCCAGACTCGGTCCCCGACATCGTGATGTCGAACATCCTCGCCAACGTGCCCGGCTAATGCGCGTCGCGAATCGTCGCGCTGCCCAGAACCTCATCGCCGTCGGGATCGGGGCGGTAGAGCACTACGGTCTGGCCGGGTGCGACACCTCGCAGCGGCGCCCGCAGATCGACCACCAACTCCTCGCCGCGTAATTCGGCGACCGCATCGACGATCCCGCCGTGAGCGCGCACCTGCACCACGCATTCCACCGGGCCGTCGGGAGTGACGCCCGAGGTGAACACGGGCGCCTCCCCGGCCAGGGTGGTCACCTCCAGGTCGGCGAGGTCACCGACGCGCACGGTGCCGGTGTCGGCGTCGATACCGGTGACGTATCGGGGGCGGCCCTCCGGACCGGGTCCGGCGATGCCCAACCCCTTCCGCTGGCCGATGGTGAAACCGTGCACTCCATCGTGCTCGGCCAGCACGGCGCCTGCGCCGTCGACCACCTGGCCGCGCCGCACACCGATGCGGGCACCGAGGAACGCTCGGGTGTCCCCCGACGGGATGAAGCAGATGTCGTGACTGTCGGCTTTGTCCGCGACCGACAGCCCGCGGCGGGCGGCCTCCTCGCGGATCTGCGCTTTCGGGGTGTCGCCGATCGGGAACACGGCATGGCGCAGTTGTTCGGCGCTGAGCACCGCCAACACGTAGGACTGATCCTTGTCGTGGTCCACGGCCCGGCGCAGCCGCCCGGCAGACAGCTGCGCGTAGTGACCGGTGGCCAGTGCGTCGAAGCCCAGGGCTAATGCCCGGGATGCTAACGCGGAGAACTTGATTCGCTCGTTGCAACGCACACATGGGTTGGGCGTCTCGCCCCGGGCGTAGGACTCCACGAAGTCGTCGATCACGTCCTCTTTGAACCGGTCGGCGAAATCCCAGATGTAGAACGGGATGTCGAGCACGTCGGCAACGCGGCGGGCATCACCCGCGTCTTCCTTCGAACAGCACCCGCGTGAGCCGGTACGCAACGTCCCGGGCGCCTTCGACAGCGCCAGGTGCACACCGACGACGTCATGGCCGGCGTCGACCATCCGGGCTGCGGCGACCGAGGAATCCACGCCGCCGCTCATCGCGACGAGCACCCTCATCGGGGCCCCGAACTGGCCAGCGCGGCTTGCCGGGCCCGTTCGACCGCCGCGGGCAGGACCTCCAGCACGGCGTCGACGTCGGAGTCGGTGCTGGTGTGCCCCAGCGAAAGCCGCAGCGATCCGCGCGCGCTCGCCGGGTCGGCACCCATCGCGGTCAGCACATGGGACGGCTGCGCCACCCCGGCGGTACACGCCGAGCCGGTGGAACATTCGATTCCCTTGGCGTCCAACAACATCAACAAGGAATCGCCCTCACATCCACGGAAGGTGAAGTGGGCGTTGCCGGGCAGCCGGGCGGTGCCCGGCGCGCCGTTGACGTAGACGTCGTCGATCGTCCCCAGCACCCCGTCGATCAGCCGGTCGCGCAGTGCCCGCAGCCGCGCCGCGGTCGACTCCATACCCTCGGCGGCTGTCCGCACAGCAGCGGCCATCCCCACCACACCGGCGACATCCTGCGTGCCGGAACGGACGTCGCGCTCCTGGCCACCACCGTGCAACTGCGGCACACAGGCAGTGTCCCGACGCAGCATCAGTGCTCCCACCCCGGTGGGGCCGCCGAACTTGTGTGCGGCCACGCTCATCGCCGACAACCCGCTGGCGGCGAAGTCGACGGGGACCTGACCGACGGCCTGGATCGCATCGCTGTGCATCGGGATGTCGAACTCGTACGCGACGGCGGCCAACTCGGCGATCGGCATGAGGGTGCCGACTTCGTTGTTGGCCCACATCACGGAGATCAAGGCGACATCGGCAGGGTCACCGATCGCGGGGCGCAGCGCTGCCGGGCTCACCGCGCCGACCGCGTCGACCGGTAGCCATGTCACCTCGGCGCCCTCGTGCTCGACCAGCCACTGCACGGCGTCGAGGACCGCGTGGTGTTCGACGGGTGTGGTGATGATGCGTCGGCGCTGCGGCGACGCATCACGGCGCGCCCAGAAGATGCCCTTGACCGCGAGGTTGTCGCTCTCGGTCCCACCTGCGGTGAAGATCACCTCCGACGGGCGTGCTCCCAGCAGCTTGGCCGTCGTCTCCCGCGATTCCTCCAACCGGCGCCTCGCCAGCCGGCCGGAGCCGTGCAGCGAGGAGGCGTTGCCGACAGTCGCCAGCACAGCGGCCATCGCCTCGATCGCGGCGGGACGCATCGGGGTGGTGGCGGCGTGGTCGAGATAGACCGGCGTGCACGCAGACATGACCGTTCCACAATAGCCGTCGCGCGCCTGCTGACCTCATTCCGCTCACGCCACCAGTGCGTGGCCCTCACCGCAGCCGGACCGTGCCGTCAGCGCTGAACGCGTCGTGCCGCCACGCACGGCGACCTCGCAGCGTGCGGCCAGCTCACGACGGTCCCCGCCGGGCAGTTGCAGCGACTCGACCGAGACGTGGCAGACGGTGCGGCGCGCGGTGATGACCCGCTTGATCGACGTCAGCAGTGAGTCCTCACCCACGAACGCCGGCACAGTAGACGGCCGGCCGTCTTTGTGCCGGTAGGTCAGCCGCAGCGGTTGCACGGGCCGGCCGGTGTCGACCGCGGCCTGGAACATCGCGGGACGGAACCGGCCGTAGCCCAGTCCGCACCACGTGGTGCCTTCCGGGAACGCGACCACGGTGTGTCCGGCCCGCAACCGGTCGGCGACGGCCGCCACCACGGCAGGCAGCCTGCGCAGCCGGCCCCGGTCGATCGGGATGACCTTCATCAACCGGACGATCGGGCCGAGGGCCGGCCACTCCACGAGGTCGGCGCGGGCGACGAATGACCCCGGCAGCACCGCGCCGATCGCGAAGGTGTCCAGCCATGACACGTGCCCACTCACCACGAGCACGCCACGCAGATTGCGGATCGGTCCGCCGGACACCGACATCCGCACCCCGAGGCACCGCAGCATCATTCGGCAGTAGCCGCGCTGCAGATGTGATCGACCCGGCATCGGCACGGCCAGCAGCCACACTCCTGAGAACAGCAGCAGCGCTGCTGCCACCCGCCACGCGGTGCGCACCACGACCACCCACCGTCGACCGGGCACGTCGGCGCCGGCGTGGACGCATCCGGCGCCACAGGTCGCTCGCTGCAGCCAGGCGTGCTCGGGCGTGGTGGCTGTCATGACTCCACCTCGCCGGCGATCGCGGTGGCCGCCCCGACGGAGCGGAGTCGGCGCAGGTAGCGGGTGTCGGCGTGGCGTTTGTCGAGCAGCGCCGGGAAGTCGCCCACCCCGAAGTCGGGGTCGTGGGCGGGCTGCCCACACACCTGGGCTCCCAACCGCAGGTAGCCGCGCATCAGCGGGGGCACCGACAGCCGTGCCGGTGGCTCGATGTCATCGAGCGCGACGCCGTCGATCACGACGGGCCGGAAGGGCCGGACGCCGTATTCGGGGGGCGCCGGGTGGCGGCGCAGCACGAAATCACGCACCCCCCGCAGGTGACTGCCCGCAGCACCGTGGCCCGTCGGATCCAGTACCGGCACCGAGACGCACCCGGTCACGTAGTCGTAGCCGCTACGGTCCAGGTAGGCCAGGATCCCGGCCCACATCAGCAGCACCACGGCGCCGTTGCGGTGGTCGTGGCGCACCACGGCGCGCCCCATCTCGACCAGTGAGGGACGCAGCGGGTCGAGCGCGGTCACGTCGAATTCGGTGGCGAGGTACAGGCCGCCGGCGGCCATCGCGCCGGAAGGCGGCAGCATCCGGTAGCAGCCGACGAGTTCGCCGGTGTCGTCGTCGCGCACCAGGAGGTGGTCGCAGTGTTCGTCGAAGAGGTCGGCGTCCAGACCTGACGACCGGCCGTCGTCGGCCAGCGCGAAGCCCGGCTCGGTGGTGAACACGTCGTAGCGCAGCCGTTGTGCGGCCTCGATGGAGTCGGCGTCGGTGCACAGCAGCATCGAATACCGCGGCGCGGAACCGGCCGGGGCGCAGTTGTCGGATCGGATGAGTACAGAAGCAGTGCTCATACCGTGCACGTTCGCTGAGCCGGGTCTCCGGACGGCATCGTGCGCGTGACGTGTCCGTGAGCGCCAGATGACGAAGTGTGGTGTCTACCGCAGAACACAAGAACCCCGGCGCCACAGGTGCGCCGGGGTTCCTGCGTACAGAACGGGTTCGTCAGCCCTTGCGGGTCTTGACCGCCTCGGTCAGCTGCGGGGTCACCTTGAACAGGTCACCGACGATGCCGAGGTCGGCGATCTCGAAGATCGGCGCCTCTTCGTCCTTGTTCACCGCGATGATCGTCTTCGACGTCTGCATGCCGGCGCGGTGCTGGATCGCCCCGGAGATGCCCAACGCGATGTAGAGCTGCGGGGACACGGTCTTGCCGGTCTGGCCGACCTGGAACTGGCCCGGGTAGTACCCCGAGTCGACCGCGGCACGCGAGGCGCCGACCGCGGCGCCGAGCGAGTCGGCCAGCTCCTCGACGACGCCGAAGTTCTCGGCACTGCCGACGCCACGACCACCGGAGACGACAACCGTCGCCTCGGCGAGCTCGGGGCGGTCACCGGCGACGGCAGGTTCACGCGAGGTGATCTTCGTCGCATTCTCGGCTGCGGCCGGCACCTCGACGGTGACAACCTCTCCGGCACCGTCGGTCGGCTCGGCGTCGACCGAACCGGCGCGCAGGGTGATCACCGGGGTGTCACCGACGACCTCGGCCTCAACGGTGAACGCACCGCCGAAGATCGAGTGGATGCCCTTGCCGCCCTCTTTCACCTCGACGACGTCGGTCAGCACACCCGAACCGATACGGGCGGCCAGCCGGCCTGCGATCTCCTTGCCGTCTGCGTTGGCCGACAGCAGCACGCCCGCCGGAGACACCGATTCGGTCAGGGAGGCCAGCACGTCCACCTGGGGGGTGATCAGGTAGCTCTCTGCGTCGTCGGACTCGGCGACGTAGATCTTGCCGGCACCGGCGGCCTTGAGCCCCTCGATGAGCGGCTCTGCCGTACCGGGCTTGCCCACCACCACGGCGGATGGTTCGCCCAGCGCACGGGCGGCGGTGATCAGTTCAGCGCTGACTTTTTTCAGCGCACCTTCGGCGTGCTCGGTGAGCACGAGTACTTCAGCCATGCGTTTCGTTCGCCTCTATGTCTCAGTGGTTCATGGAATGGGGGTGGAAGATCTGCCTAGATGATTTTCTGGGCGACCAGGTACTCGGCGACCTTGGTGCCGCCCTCGCCCTCATCGGTGATCTTCTCGCCCGCTGTCTTGGGCGGCTTCGGGGTCGACGCGAGCACCTTGGAGCCGGCGTGGGCAACGCCTACCTCGTCGGCCTCGACACCGATCTCGGCCAGCGTGAGAGTCGTCACTTCCTTCTTCTTGGCGGCCATGATGCCCTTGAAGGACGGGAAGCGAGGCTCGTTGATCTTCTCGTTGACGCTGACGACCGCAGGCAGGCTCGCCTCGAGCGTGAACAGGCCGTCGTCGGTCTCGCGCTCGGCGGTGACCTTGCCGTTCTCGACGGTCAGCTTGCGCACGTGGGTCAGCTGGGGCAGGCCCAGGTACTCGGCGATGATCGCCGGGACCGCGCCGCCGGTGCCGTCGGTGGCCTCGTTGCCGGCGATGACCAGCTCGGTGCCCTCGATCGTGCCCAGCGCGCGGGCCAGCGCCCAACCCGTCTGCACCATGTCGGAGCCGTGCATGCCCTCGTCGACCAGGTGGACCGCCTTGTCTGCGCCCATCGACAGGGCCTTGCGGATCGCCTCGGTGGCGCGCTCGGGGCCGGCGGTGAGGACGGTGACCGTGCTGTCGCCGCCTTCGCGCTCCTTGATCAGGAGCGCCTCTTCGACGGCACGCTCGTTGATCTCGTCGAGCACCGCGTCGGCGGCCTCTCGGTCGAGGGTCCAATCACCCTCGGACAGCTTGCGCTCCGACCATGTGTCTGGGACCTGTTTGATCAGGACCACGATATTCGTCATGACTCTGGTTCGTCCTCCTCGAAGGGACCGGCGACCGGCCCGCAATAACACGTTTCAAGCAACCACCACGATGTTACCCGCAAGTAACTTATTTGTGGTTCGCAGAAACACCATAGCTGGTCGAAGTTTGTGCTCTGCCGGCCCCGCGAACAGCACGGGTCCGACGAACAGTTCACCTCCGGACGGTTACGGGTTAGCCTGCCTTCCAATGAGCGCATTTGTTACCGGGTCGACCGAGCCCGGCAAGGCTCCGGCGGCTGCCCCGATGCCGCTGACCGGCGAGCGGACAGTGCCCGGCCTGGCCGAGGAGAACTACTGGTTCCGTCGCCACGAGGTCGTCTATCGGCGACTGGTCGAACGCTGCCGCGGCCGCGACGTGCTGGAGGCGGGCTGCGGCGAGGGATACGGCGCCGACCTGATCGCCGAAGTCGCCCGTCAGGTGATCGGACTGGACTACGACGACTCGGCGGTGGCCCATGTCCGCGCGCGTTATCCCCGCGTCGACATGCGCCAAGGCAACCTCGCCGAGCTGCCACTGCCCGCCGAATCGGTGGATGTGGTGGTCAACTTCCAGGTGATCGAACACCTCTGGGACCAGGGGCAGTTCGTCTCCGAATGCCACCGGGTGCTGCGCCCCGGCGGGGTACTGCTCATCTCCACCCCCAACCGCATCACCTTCTCCCCCGGTCGTGACACCCCGGTCAACCCCTTCCACACCCGCGAGCTCAACGCCGCCGAGCTGACCGAGTTGGTGACGGCCGCCGGCTTCGAGATCGAAGGCCTCTACGGGGTCTTCCACGGCGAGCGCCTCGCCGAACTCGACAACCGCCACGGCGGATCCATCATCGACGCGCAGATCGCGCGCGCGGTCGCCGACGCGCCCTGGCCGCAGGACCTGCTCGCCGACGTCGCGGCCGTGAGCGCCGACGACTTCGACATCGCCGAGGCGGGAAGTCGCGACGACAGAGCCATCGATGACAGCCTCGATCTGGTCGCGATCGCGGTGCGCCCGTGACAGAGGTCGACCCCGGTCCGCCGGACGCCACCCCGGTACCCGGGCTGTTCACCCTGGTGCTGCACACTCACCTGCCCTGGCTGGCCCATCACGGCCGCTGGCCAGTCGGCGAGGAATGGCTCTACCAGTCGTGGTCGGCGGCCTACCTTCCGCTGGTGCGGGTGCTGCGCACCCTTGCCGCCGAGAACCGCAGGCACCTGATCACACTCGGCATCACCCCGGTGGTGGCCGCACAGCTGGACGACCCGTACTGCCTGCAGGGCATGCACCACTGGTTGGCCAACTGGCAGTTGCGCGCCCTCGAGGCCGCAACCCTCCGCACGTCACCGGCCTCGGCGCCGGCGTCGACGCCGGAAGCCCTGCGTCAGTTCGGGTCCCGGGAGTACGCCGAGGCAGACCGGGAGCTCGCCGAGTTCGACACGCTCTGGCGCCACGGCGCCAGCCCGGTGTTCCGCGAGCTGCTCGACGGCGAGGTGATCGAGCTGCTCGGCGGACCGCTCGCGCACCCGTTCCAGCCGTTGCTCAATCCCCGGCTCCGCGAGTTCGCGCTCCGCGAGGGCCTTGCGGACGCAGGTCAACGGTTCGCCCACACCCCGACGGGCATCTGGGCACCGGAGTGCGCGTACGCCCCGGGCATGGAGGTCGACTACGCCGCCGCCGGGGTCGGCCACTTCATGGTCGACGGTCCGTCCCTGCATGGGGACACCTCGCTGGGCCGCCCGGTCGCCGACTCCGACGTCGTGGCGTTCGGGCGCGATCTGGCGGTCAGCTACCGCGTCTGGTCACCGAAGTCCGGCTATCCCGGTCACCCGGCCTACCGGGATTTCCACACCTATGACCACCTCACCGGGCTCAAGCCCGCCCGGGTGACAGGGCGCAACGTTCCGTCGGATGCCAAGGCGCCCTACGACCCCGGGCGCGCGGACGCCGCGGTTGACGTGCACGTCGCCGATTTCGTCGACACGGTGCGCCGGCGGCTGAGCGCCGAGAGCGCTCGGATCGGCAGGCCCGCCCACGTCATCGCGGCATTCGACACCGAACTGTTCGGCCACTGGTGGTACGAGGGCCCGGTATGGCTCGAGCGGGTGCTGCGCGCACTGCCGGCCGCTGGCGTCCGCGTCGGCACGTTGGCGGACGCGATCTCCGGTGGCTACGTCGGTACGCCCGTCGACCTGCCACCGAGTTCATGGGGCTCGGGCAAGGACTGGCAGGTGTGGTCGGGTGAGAAGGTGGCCGATCTGGTCCAGCTCAACAGTGAGGTCGTCGACACCGCGCTGACCACGGTGGACAAGGCGCTGGTCCAGAACGCATCTCGGGGATCGCTGGGCTCGCCGACACCCAGGATGTTCGTCGCCGACCAGATACTGCGGGAAACGTTGCTCACGGTGTCCAGCGACTGGCCGTTCATGGTCAGCAAGGGCTCAGCCGCCGACTACGCGCGCTACCGGGCGCACCTGCACGCACACGCCACCCGCGAGATCGCCGGGGCGCTCGCCGCGGGGCGCGCCGAGCATGCGCAGCGCCTGGCCGCGGCATGGAACCGCGCCGACGGCCTGTTCGGGGCGCTCGACGCGCGGAGACTCCCGGGCACATGAGAATGAAGATCCTGCTGCTGTCCTGGGAGTACCCGCCGGTGGTGATCGGCGGCCTGGGGCGGCACGTGCACCACCTGTCCACCGAACTGGCGCTGGCCGGCCACGACGTCGTCGTGCTCAGCCGCAGACCGACCGGCACCGACCCGCACACTCACCCGTCCACCGACGAGGTCACCGAAGGTGTGCGCGTGATCGCCGCCGCGGAGGACCCGCACGAGTTCACGTTCGGCGCGGACATGATGGCCTGGACCCTGGCGATGGGGCATGCGATGGTGCGCGCCGGCCTGGCGCTGTCCGACTGGCGCCCCGATGTGGTCCACGCCCACGACTGGCTGGTCGCCCACCCTGCCGTCACCCTGGCTCAATTCTTCGACGTGCCGCTGGTTTCCACCATCCACGCCACCGAGGCGGGTCGGCATTCCGGCTGGGTTTCGGGTGCGGTCAGCCGGCAGGTCCACGCGCTGGAATCCTGGCTTGTGCGCGAATCCGACTCTCTCATCACATGTTCGGCGTCGATGCGGGACGAGATCAGCACGCTGTTCGGACCGGAACTCGCCGAGATCTCGGTCATCCGCAACGGGATCGACACCGACGGTTGGCCGTTTGCGACGCGTCGTCGGCAGTCGGGACCGGCCCAGCTGCTGTACTTCGGGCGTCTCGAGTACGAGAAGGGGGTGCACGACGCGATCGCTGCGATGCCCCGGATCCGTCGCACGCATCCTGGAACCACGCTCACGATCGCCGGCGACGGCACCCAGCTCGACTTCCTCAAGGAGCAGGCCCGCAAGCACCGGGTCATGAAAGCGACCAATTTTGTTGGCCGGGTGGATCATTCGCAGCTACTGAAGTTGCTGCACCGGGCCGATGCCGCCGTGCTGCCGTCACACTACGAGCCGTTCGGCATCGTCGCTCTCGAGGCCGCCGCGGCCGGCGTTCCGTTGGTCACGTCCAACGCCGGTGGGCTCGGCGAGGCGGTGATCGACGGCCAGACCGGGCTGTCCCACCCGCCCAACGACGTGGCCGCGCTGGCCGCCGCGGTGCGGGTGGTACTCGACTCGCCGGCGGCCGCCCAGCAACGGGCCAGGGCGGCACGCGAGCGGCTCACGTCGGACTTCGCCTGGCAGACCGTGGCCGCCGAGACCTCGCAGGTCTACCTGGCCGCCAAACGCGGTGAACGTCAACCACACCGGCGCAGGCCCATCGTCGAGCGGCCGCTGCCGAACCGTTGAGCGTCAGGGCGCCTTCTTGTCCCGCCAGCCCCGCTCGAACGGCAGCCGCCAGCCGTTGGGCGCGATCAGTTGGTGAATCGCGTTGGGACCCCATGTTCCTTGCTGGTACATCTTGACCGGTGGGGGGTCGGCGAGCAGCTGCGCCGAGCGTTCCCACAGCGACTCGATGCCCTCGGCGGTGGTGAACAGCGTGTGGTCACCGCGCATCGCGTCCAGGATCAACCGCTCGTAGGCCTCCAGGACATCGTCGCTGTACTCGGTCTCCTGGGTGGAGAACTGCATCGAGAGCTTCTCCAGCTTCATGCCGGGCCCCGGCCGCTTTCCGTAGAACGACAGCGAGATCTTCGACGAGTCGGCCAGGTCGAAGGTCAGATGGTCGGGCCCCTGGGAGCCGACCCCGGACCCTGGCGGGAACATCGTCCGCGGAGCCTCTTTGAACGCGATCGACACGATCCGCTGTCCCTCCGCCATCCGCTTGCCGGTGCGCAGGTACACCGGTACCCCCGCCCACCGCCAGTTGTCGATGCCGACCTTCAGCGCGATGAAGGTCTCGGTGTCCGAGTCCCGTGCCACCCCCTGTTCCTCGCGGTAGCCAGAGTACTGACCGCGCACCACGCAGTCGGGCTCCACCGGCAGCATCGACCGGAAGACCTTGTTCTTCTCCTCGCCGATGGCACGCGGCTCCAGCGCGGTCGGCGGCTCCATCACGACGAAGGCCATCACCTGGAACAGGTGGGTGACCACCATGTCCTTGTAGGCGCCGGTGCTCTCGTAGAAGTCGGCCCGCTGATCGAGGCCCAGCGTCTCCGGGATGTCGATCTGGATGTGGTCGATGAAGTTGCGGTTCCAGATCGGTTCGAACAGGCCGTTGGCGAACCGGAACGCCAGGATGTTCTGCGCGGCCTCCTTGCCCAGGAAGTGATCGATGCGGAAGATCTGCGACTCCACGAACGTGTCGTGCACGAACTTGTTCAGTGCCACGGCGCTGTCGAGGTCGGTACCGAACGGCTTCTCCATCACCACCCGGGACCGGTCGACCAGGTCGGCCTCCTTGAGCATGGTGATCACCGACTCGGCGGCCTTCGGCGGGACCGACAGGTAGTGCAGACGCTGAACCCCCGCTCCGAGCTCGGCCTCCCGGCCGGCGACGGCCGCGGCAAGCGCCTGTGGCCCCGCCGACTGCGGGATGTAGGACACCTTGGCGGCGAACTGGGCCCACTCCTCCTCGGTGAAGTGGTGGTTGCCGAACGAGTCGATGGCCTCGCGCGCCAGCGCCCGGAACTCGTCGTCGGTGTACTCCTCGAGCGAGGTGCCGATCAACCGGATGTCAGGGGTCAGGTCCGACTGCTCGAGGTGGGCGAGTCCGGGCAACAGCTTGCGGCGCGCCAGGTCGCCGGTGGCGCCGAACAGCACGATGACAAACGACGCCAACTTCGCTTCGTCCCTGCGGAACGGGTGGGCGCCTGGAGCGGGGTATGAGATGTTGTGCGATGTCCCGGTGGTCACCACCGGAATGCTGTCACCAACGTCGCGCGGATGCAGCGCTTGGACGGGTTCTGTGCGTCAGCGGGCGGACTTCTTGCGTTCGATGTCGGCCAGCGCCGCAGCCAACTCGGCCCGCTGCGCCGCCGACGTCTCCCAGGACAGCTTGCGGTTCTTGACCACCTTGGCGGGCGCCCCCACCGCGATGGAGAAGTCCGGGATGTCGCCCTTGACCACCGCGTGGGAGCCGAGCACACACCCCCGGCCGACGCTGGTCCCCCGCAACACCGTCACCTTGGCTGCCACCCAGGTGTCCGGTCCGATCACAACCGGGCTCTTGACGATGCCCTGGTCCTTGATGGGCAGCTCGATGCTGTCCATCCGGTGGTCGAAATCGCACACATAGCACCAGTCGGCCATCAGCACCGAGTCGCCCAGTTCGATGTCGAGGTAGGTGTTGATGACGTTGTCGCGCCCGAGTACGACCTTGTCACCGATGCGCAGCGACCCTTCATGGCAGCGGATGGTGTTCTTGTCCCCGATGTGCACCCAGCGGCCGATCTCCATCTCGGACAGCTCGGGAGCCGCCTGGATCTCGACGTCCTTGCCGATGAACACCATGCCCCGGGTGATGATGTGCGGGTTGGCCAGCTTGAACCGCAGCAGCCGCCAGTACCGGACCAGGTACCACGGGGTGTACGCGCGGTTGGCCAGCACCCATTTCAGCGATGCCACGGTGAGGAAGTCGGCTTGACGTGGATCCCGCAGTCGGGAGCCTCGCCAGCGCTTATGCAGCGGCGCACCCCACATCGTCGTCATGGCCGGAAAGCCTACGCGAGCACGGTCGGTGGAACGGTTACCCTCTCCTGGGTTCGAACAACAGGCGGATGCGGCAGGCCGCTCCGAAGCGTCAGAAGGGATCCAGTGCTCCGGCGAATCCTCGCGTTGGCCGCAACGGCGCTGATCTCGGGTGCGCTCGTCGGCTGCGGCAACACCGATTCCTGGGTGCAGGCCCGCGCCGCGACGGGCTGGGCCGCGCAGTACGCCGATGCCGCGAACAGCAGCTACTCGCGCGTCGACGGCGCCGACACGCTGCGTCTGGAGTGGACACGTTCGGTCAAGGGTGAGCTCGCCGCGCAGGCGGCGCTGGGCTCCGGCGAGTACCTGGCCGTCAACGGCCAGACCGCCGGGGGCTGCTCGCTGATGGTCTGGGAAACCGACAACCAGGCGCGGCAACGCTGGTGCACCAGGCTGGTCCAGGGCGGCGGCCTGGCCAGCCCGATGTTCGACGGCTTCGACAACGTCTACATCGGTCAACCCGGAACAGTGCTGTCGTTCCCGACCACCCAGTGGATCCGGTGGCGCAAACCGGTGATCGGGATGCCGATGACGACCCGCATCCTGTCGCCGGGGAACCTGCTGGTGGCGACCCACCTCGGACAGGTGCTCGTGTTCGACGCCCACCGGGGCACCGTGACGGGCAACTCGCTGGATCTGGTCGACGGCGTCGACCCCACCGACTCCCTGCGCGGCCTCGACGACTGCCCCCTGGCGCGCCCGGAGTGCCCCGTGGCCGCGGCACCGGCGTTCACCGAGGCGAGCGGCGTCATCGTGCTGACGCTGTGGGAGCCCGGCGCTGACGCGCCGGTGCTGGTCGGCCTGCGGTACCGGCCGGGGCAGACGCCGCTGCTGACCCGCGAATGGACCAGCGACGCCGTCGGCGGCGGACCGCTGGCAAGCCCGGTGGTCTCCGCCGACGGGTCGACGGTGTACGTCAACGGTCGCGACGAGAAGTTGTGGGCGCTCAACAGCGACGACGGCACCGAGAAATGGTCGGTGCCGCTGGACTACCTGCCCCAGACCCCACCGTCAGTCACCCCGGACGGGCTGATCGTCGCCGGTGGCGGCCCGGGAGCACGGTTGGTGGCGTTACGCGATGTCGACGACGAGGGCGAGGAGGTGTGGAGCCGCGACGACACCTCGCCGTTGTCCACGTCGAGCCTCGCCGGGGTGGGCTACACGGTGGTGCGCGACGGCGACAACGGGATGGCCCTGGTCGTGTTCGACCTCGGCGACGGTCACACCCTGAACAGCTATCCGCTGCGCGGCGCCACCGGATGGCCGGTCGGCGTGTCGATCGGCCATGACGGGCGGGTCGTGGCCGGCACTAGCGACGGCCGGGTCTTCGGTTTCGCGCCGTCCTGAACTCGCGACCTCCGCAACAGCCAGTTCACAATTTTGCAACACGCGCAGCGCTCGCCGGTGCAACCATCCATTGCGATCACCTGGATGTTGCCACTAGAGGGGACACGATCTTGTCGGATTTCCTGAGCACCGTGAACAGCTACATATGGAGTAACGCGCTGGTCTACCTGTGTCTGGCCGCGGGCGTGTACTTCTCGATCCGGTCCAGGTTCGTCCAGGTCCGTCAGGTCCCCGAGATGATCCGGCTGATGTTCAAGGGCGAGAAGTCGCCGTCGGGTGTCTCGAGCTTCCAGGCGCTGACCATCTCCCTGGCCGGCCGCGTGGGCACGGGCAACATCGCCGGTGTCGCGACGGCGATCGCGTTCGGCGGTCCGGGCGCCCTGTTCTGGATGTGGACCGTCGCCTTCCTCGGCGCCTCGACGTCGTTCGTCGAGTGCACGCTGGGCCAGATCTACAAGACCCGCGACCCGCTCACCGGGGAGTACCGCGGCGGCCCTGCCTACTACTTGAGCAGGGCCTTCGCCCACACCGCGGCGGCGCCGGCGATGAAGATCTACGGCTACGTCTTCGCGGCGGTCACCATCCTGGCGATGGGCCTGCTGCTGCCCAGCGTGCAGTCCAACTCGATGGCCTCGGCGATGAACTCCGCCTGGGGCTGGTCCGAGTGGTGGGTGGCCGTGGGCACCGTGATCGTGTTGGCCTTCGTGATCATCGGCGGGGTCAAGCGGATCGCCACGTTCGCCTCGATCGTGGTGCCGTTCATGGCCGTCGTCTACATCGTCCTGGCATTGATCATCGTGCTGCTCAACGCCGGCGAGATCCCCGGGGTGATCTCGTTGATCTTCTCCAGTGCATTCGGACTCGACTCGGCATTCGGGGCGATCCTCGGCTCGGCGGTGATGTGGGGCGTCAAGCGCGGCATCTACTCCAACGAAGCCGGCCAGGGCACCGGTCCGCACGCCGCGGCGGCCGCGGAGGTGTCACATCCCGCCAAACAGGGCCTGGTGCAGGCCTTCGCGGTGTACATCGACACGCTGTTCATCTGCACGGCCACCGGTTTCCTGATCCTGTCCACCGGGGCCTACCGGGTGTTCGAAGGTGAGAGCGCCGACGGTGCGGTCATCCGCGAAGGCGGACTCCTCCCGGCCGACGCCGAAGTCGGCCCGACGTTCGCGCAGACCGGCTTCGACACCCTGTGGAGCGGTGCCGGGTCCAGTTTCATCGCGATCTCGCTGGCGTTCTTCTGCATCACCACGATCATCGCCTACTACTACATGGCCGAGACCAACCTGCGTTTCCTGCTGGGCAAGAGCAACACGGTCAACGTCCCCTACATCCGCGGCACGGTCGGCTCGAACACCACGATGATGCTGCAGGCACTGATCCTGGTGTCGGTGACCATCGGCGCGGTGTCCACCGCATCGGACGCGTGGACGCTGGGTGACATCGGCGTCGGGCTGATGGCATGGCTCAACATCATCAGCATCATCATCCTGCAGCAGCCCGCCTACAAGGCGCTGTGGGACTACGAGAAGCAGAAGAAGCAGGGCCTGGACCCGATGTTCGACCCGACGGCGCTGGACATCAAGAACGCGACGTTCTGGGAGAACTACGACCCCGCCACCGGCAAGGACAAGGAGCCCGCCAGCAGCGCCTGACGCCTGCTCAGGCCAGCATCGGTGCGATCGCGCTGCGCGGTACCGCCGCCTGCAGCGCGCCACCGGCGCCGGGCATCATCTCGCCCTGGCCGAAGAAGAAGATCACCGAGTCGTCGGTGATCGCGAACTCCTGGTACTTGGCGGGATCGAGGCCGTCGGCCGGCGAGATCGGCGCGTCCACGCCGATCTGCCGGGCCACCGCGGACTGCACGATCGGGAAGATCACGTCCAGTGGCCGGGCATCCGGTTTGAACAGGGTGTCGAAGGTGATCGGAGCCTGCGCCTCGACATCCCAGTTGAAAGACTTGTACCAGGTCTGCGGGCGGGCACCCCCGACGTTCTCGTACACCTCGAAGACCACGCTGCTGGTTCCGGCGTCCTCGGGACCGGACCGGTAGGCCCGGCCCTTGCCGTCCAGCACATAGGGCAGATTCCACGACCCGGGCATCTCCGAGACGTTGACGAATCCGTCACGGGTCTGCGTCAGATAGGCCGTCAGGGCCTGCTGGTCCGGGTAGTCGGCGGGGAAGGTGAAGTCCAGCCGGTAGGTGGGGTTCTCCGCGAACACGTGACAGATCTGTTCGTCGTCGACCGTGCCGCCCAGGTCCGCGCAGGCCGTCTGGGCCGCAGCCGCCGGGGCGGCTGCCCAACCCGCCACGACACCGGCGGCCAACAGGGCAGCGGCGAGAATTCGCATCGTCGTCCTCAATCTCGGCGCCGACTCGGTCCACGGCGCTGTTGCTGCCAGGGTACGTGGCTGATCAGCGTGACGGACGACATATGAATGCCGTTGCCCGGCTTGCCGCCCCGGACCCCAGCCGGGTCACCACGACGGAGAGCTGAGCCGAGCCACGAAGTCGAAGACGTGACCGCAGCGCATCGGGATCGACGTCGACCCCTCGGACCAGGATCTCCACCGCCCCCACATCTCGAACCGAAAGCACCCGACGCAACTGTCTTTCATTGAACGCCAGCTGCTCGAGGACCTCGAAGCCGCGCACCCCGTCGGGCAGGGTGTCCCCCGACAGATAGGCGATGTCGGGATCCAGCTGCCACAGACCGTGCCGAACGGCGTAGTGGCGCACCAATCCGGCGCGCACCACCGCGCCGTCGGGGTCGACGATCCAGCGGCCGACGGGGGCCACCGCGCACTCGTCCGGCTGCGCGTCGGTGATCTCCTCTGCACTGTCGAGCAGGGTCGCCCGGCGGCGCACCCCCGTCTCGGTGAGTCCGGCAGACCACAGGCACGCTTCGCGCACACTGCCCGCAAGCGAGGTGACCTCCACCTCTCCGTGGAACCCGAGCTGCCGCAGCACGGCGAAATCAACTCCGGGAGCACACTTCACGACGTAGTCACGCCCGCCCAGCACCTCCAGCAACCGGTCCAGCGGTGGCAGATACGCGCGTGGGTCGAACCGCCGCCTCGACGCACTGCGCCGTGCCGGGTCGACGACGACGACGGCGTCGGCGGTCACCGGCCGCAGCGCGTCCGCGCGGCACAGCGGCACGACCGGGCCGTCTGCAGCCAGATTGTGGCCGGCCATCGCCAGACGCACCGGGTCGATGTCGCTGCCCACCACATATTTTGCCGAATGCCGAAGGGCCGCAAGCTCGGTGCCGATCGAACACGTGGCGTCGTGCACCGTCGCGCCGGCCAGCCGTCGCGCCCGGTGCCCGGCGACCGGGCCGGCCGTCGCCTGCTGGAGCGCTTCGTCGGTGAACAGCCAGTCCGACGCGTCGGCGAACTTCGCAGCGGCTTTGCGCCGCAGCATCACGGTCTCCACCAAAACCGCCGCCCGGTCACCGAAACGCGTTCGTGCCGAATCGATATCGGCGATCAGACTCCGACTGTCGAGGCGATACCCCGCGACCTCGGCCAGTGCCAGCTTCCCGGCATCACTGCAGAGATACTGCACATCGTCGAGGCCGAATGCTACGACGGCTTGACCCCGGTCACCATGACGTTGTAGAACCAGCCCTTCGGAACGACCCGGCGCCAGAGGTTGGCGTCCACCCAGGACAGTGTGGTCCAGCTGCCGAACGCGAACTTCGCCCAGCCCCAGCCCAGCTTGCCCGGCGGCACCGTCGACTCGAATGTCCGGACCGGCCAGCCCAGCATCGCCGCGGTGAACTCCTCGCTCGCGGTGTGCACCTGGACAGCACCGGCCGAGCGAGCCATCGACTCCAGCTCGGCGGGGTCGAAGGTGTGCAGGTCGACGATCCACTCCAGGGCCGCGGCACGCGAGTTCTCGTCGAGTTCGGCCTGCGGACGACGCCAGCCGGCCAGACCGGGCAGCTTCATCGCCGCCACGGTGGACTTCCACGTCAGATCGGCCAGCCGGCGGGCGTAGGCGTTGCCGACGGTTGTGGGTTCGCCCGCGAAGACGAACCGGCCACCGGGCTTGAGCACCCGAACCACCTCGCGCAACGACAGCTCGACGTCGGGGATGTGGTGCAGCACCGCGTGCCCGACGACCAGGTCGAACGTGTTGTCGTCGTACGGGATGCCCTCGGCATCGGCGATCCGGCCGTCGATGTCCAGCCCGAGCGACTGACCGTTGCGGGTGGCCACCTTCACCATGCCCGGGGACAGATCGGTGACCGATCCGCGTCGTGCGACCCCGGCCTGGACCAGGTTGAGCAGGAAGAACCCGGTACCGCAGCCCAGCTCCAGGGCGCGGTCGTAGGGCAACTCGCGCTGCACGCTGTCGGGCACGATCGCATCGAAGCGGCCGCGGGCGTAGTCGATGCATCGCTGGTCGTAGGAGATCGACCATTTGTCGTCGTAGCTCTCGGCTTCCCAGTCGTGATAGAGCACCTGGGCAAGCTTGGTGTCGTGGCGGGCGGCCTCGACCTGCTCCTCGGTCGCGTGCGGCGTCGGAGCCGGCACGGCGACATCGGGGTAGGCGCCGGGTTCCTTCGTTTCCGTCATGCAGGGCAGCCTAACGTGCGGATCTGCTAGCCGAACGACGCCTTCGCCGCCCTCAACGTCTCCGGCGGATAGTCAAGAAACCGGCCGGCCCACGTGGCGGCAGCGTCGTACACCCCGTCCGGTGCCACCATCTGGTCGATCAATCCCAGCTCCAGCGCCTCGCGCGCGTCCACGAAACGTCCGCTGAACACCATGTCCTTGGCTTTGCTGTCCCCGACCGCGCCGGCCAGCCGGCCGGCACCGCCCCCGGCGGGCACCAACCCCGCCAGGATCTCCGTCGCGCCGAACTTCACGTTGTCACCGCTGACCCGCCAGTCTGCCGCCAGCGCCAGCGTCAGGCCGGCGCCGAGCGCGTACCCGGTGATGGCGGCGACGGTGGGTTTGGGTACCGCGGCGATCGCGTCGACCGCCTGCTGGCACACCCGCGCCGCCGCGTCGGCCTCGGCAGCGTCCAAGGTCTGCAGCTCGGGCATGTCAGCGCCGGCCGAGAAGATCTCGTGACCGCCGAACACGATGACCGCGCACACGTCGTCGAGCCGGCCGACCTCCGCGGCCGCCTTCGCGAGCTCGCGGCAGACCTGGCGGGTCAGCGCGTTGGTGGGCGGGCGCGACAGCAGCAGCGTTGCGATCCGCGCCGGTTGCGCGCCCTGGGCGACGGCGCGCTCGTCATGCTCGGAGAGCACCACGCTGACAAACTCGGTCACGCGAGCGGCGCCCCGTCGGTGTAGCCCTGGGGAGCGCGCCGGTTGCGCGCGTCGTTGTAGCGGTCACTGTTGAAGAACTCGATCTCCCAGTTGCCACCCTTCGCTGCAGAGAGATGGGGTTCGACGGCCACGATCTGACGCTCCACGGCGAGCACCTCGGCCACCGACCGCCCGTGCAGGGCGTCGAGCTGGGTCCACGTCGGCGGCAGCAGGAAGCTGCGTCCGTCAGCGAAGTCGTCGAGCGCGGCCTGTGGGGTCACCCAGTCGGCCTTGTCGGTCTCGGTGTTGTCGCCGTCGGCACGCTGTCCCTGCGGGATCGCCCCGACGAAGAAGTACGTGTCATAGCGTCGGGTGCGCTCCTCTTTCGGGGTCACCCAGTTGGCCCAGGGGCGCAGCAGGTCCGCCCGCAGCATCAGCTTCTCGGAACGCAGGAACTCACCGAACGACAGACTCTTGTTCTCCAGTGCCGCGCGCTGCTCGCGGTACACCGACGCGTCGTCGACGAGCAGGTCCGGGTCGTCGGCGGCACCGGCGAACAGCACGCCACACTCCTCGAACGTCTCCCGCGCCGCGGCGCACACCAGCGCTTCGGCGAGCTCGACGTCTATCCCGAACCGGTCGGCCCACCACTGCCGGTCGGGCCCGTGCCAGGCGACGTCGGCGTTGCGGTCGCGGTCGTCGACACCGCCGCCGGGGAACACCATCACCCCGGCGACAAAATCCATCGCGGAGTGCCGGCGCATCAGGAACACTTCGAGTGCCTGCTCGTTCTGGGGCTGATCCCGGATGAGCATCACCGTCGCGGCGGGCCGCGCAGGCAGTGGCGCGGCGGGGGCTGCCGATGGGTCTGTCATTTCCGCCTCCTGTGTGCCGCGCGGCTTCGTGCACGACGCGCGAAGTAGCGCCCGTCGATGACGTCGAGCGCGATGGACTGCCCGAACGCAGTGGAGAGGTTCTCGGCGGTCAGCACGTCAGGCAGCAAGCCCGAGTCGACCACCCCGCCTTCGGCGAGGATCAGGCCGTGGGAGAACCCCTGCGGGATCTCCTCAACGTGATGGGTGACCAGCACCATCGCCGGGGAGTCCGCGTCGACGGCCAGGTCACCGAGCCGGGCGACGAGTTCCTCCCGGCCGCCGAGGTCGAGTCCGGCCGCGGGCTCGTCGAGCAGTAGCAGTTCCGGGTCGGTCATCAGCGATCGCGCGATCAGGACGCGCTTGCGCTCGCCCTCGGACAGGGTGCCGTAGCTGCGCTCGGCGAGGTGCTCGGCGCCGACGCTTTCCAGCATGTCGACCGCCTGGTGGTAGTCGATCTCGTCGTACTGCTCACGCCACCGGCCGAGCACCGCGTAGCCCGCCGAGACCACCAGGTCCCGCACCACCTCGTCGTCGGGCACCCGCTGGGAAAGTGCCGAACTGCTCAGCCCGACGCGCGCCCGCAGTTCGGCCATGTCGACCCGGCCCAGCCGCTCCCCGAGCACGTAGGCGGTGCCCGAGGACGGATGTTCCATAGCCGCGGCGATCCGCAACAGCGAGGTCTTGCCCGCGCCGTTGGGACCGATGACCACCCATCGCTCGTCGAGTTCGACCGACCAGGTGACCGGACCGACCAGGGTCCGCCCGCCCCGGCGCAGCGTGACCTCGGCGAAGTCGATCAGCAGGTCGGGATCGGCGGTTGCTTCCTCTTCATCAGACCTGTCGACTGGCACCCGCTCATCGTAGTCAGGCGGCTTCGCCGTCAGCGGTCCCGCACACCGTGACCGACGACGCCGAAATCACCCCAGCGCGATCACCCGGTCCGCGGCGGGGGTGCTCGCTGCCACCAGCGCGGCGTTGCGCTGGTCGACCTCGGCGACCCAGGCACGGGCTGCGGCCGGGCTCTTGCCGAACTCCACATGGCGGGCGATCAGCCGACGCAACCGGGTCTGCTCGTCGGCGGCGACGAACCACACACAATCCAGGGCCCGGCGGGCGCGGCCCCATACCGGGTCGTCGAGCAGCAGGTAGTTCCCTTCGGTGAGCACCAGCTGCGCCGTCGGCGGCACCACCAACGCGCCGGCCACCGGCTGCTCCAACACCCGGTCGAACCCCGGGGCGTAGACGTCGGTGTCGAGTTCGGTACGCAGCCGCTCCAGAAGGTGGGCATACCCGGCGGCGTCGAAGGTCTCGGGTGCGCCCTTGCGGTCCAGCAGGCCGAGCCGGCGCAGCTGGCCGTCGGCCAGGTGAAAACCGTCCATCGGCACGTGCGCCACCCATCCCGGGCCGCGACGCTCCTCGATCAGCTCACACAGCTTCTCGACGAGCGTGGTCTTGCCGGCTCCCGGGCTGCCGGCGACGCCGAGTACCGCGCGGGGCTTGTTCTCCCCCATGGCGAGGGCGTCGGCCGTCAGCGACTCCAGCGTGTGTCGGCCGCTCACCCCTGCCATCATCACGGCTGCGTGGCGCACGATCCACCCCGGGACCGGCGTCAGCCGGCGCGGCCGGCCGTCAGGCGTGATCGGGGAACCGGGTCCGCATGGCGTCGAGGTCGTTGAGTTCGCGGCGACGGTCGGCAGTGACATCCCAGCGATCCCACGACTCGACACAACCCGACGGACGCATCGCGGCGAAAGCCAGCCTGCGCTTCAGCTCCACCAGCCGAGCCACCCAGATCGATAACCAGTTTTTCATCATGGTGAGTAGTTTCTGGGCCCCTGGCTTGCCAAACAATATCCACTTCACCAATACTGGCCTCAATGACTGCGGTAATGGCGGCGCGCTCGCTCGATGTGGACCTCTTGGCACGTGAGCTGGGCAACTGGCGCACCTCCACTCGCAGCGGACCGGCCTATCACGGCCTGGCCGACGCCATCCGGTTGTTGATCGTCGACGGCAGGCTCCCGGTGGGGGCGCGGCTGCCCAGCGAGCGGGTGCTGGCCGAGGCGCTGCGCGTCTCGCGGACCACGGTGACCGCTGCCTACACCCAGCTGCGTGAGGACGGCTACCTCAACGCCCGCCGCGGCGCGCGCAGCACCACCGCACTGCCCGTCACGTCCGCGATCGCCGCGCCCATCTCGGCACCGACCCTCAGCCTGGCCGGCGCAGCGCTTTCGGCGCCTGCCTCAGCGGTGATGACGGCCTTCGCCGAAGCCGCCGACGACGTGGCACCCTACCTGCAGGGCATGGGCCACGAACTCGTCGGCACCGTCGCCCTGCGCCAGGCCATCGCCGAAAGATATTGCGAGCGCGGCCTTCCGACCGAACCTGACGAGATCATGGTGACCACCGGCGCCCTGCATGCCATCGGGTTGATTCTCACGGCGTACCTGCAACCCGGCGACCGTGTCCTGGTCGAGCAACCCACGTATCACGGTGCGCTGTCCGCGATCACCACCGCGGGCGCACGCCCGGTTCCCGTCTCGATGACCGAGCACGGCTGGGATCTCGAAGCATTGGAGGCCGCTGTGCACCAGTTGGCCCCGAACCTGGCGTACCTGATCCCCGACAACCAGAACCCGACCGGGCACACGCTACCCGCCGCCGATCGAAAGCACCTGGCGCACATCATCTCCGAGACCCGGACCCGGACCATCATCGACGAGACCATCACTGACATCTGGCTCGATGAACCCGCTCCCCCGCCGTTGGCCACCGAGCTGAGGAGCCGACACGATCTGGTGCTGACGGTCGGATCGATGTCCAAGTCCTTCTGGGGCGGGCTCCGGATCGGCTGGATCCGCGCCGAGCGCAACACCATCGCCACCCTGGTCGCGCTGCGGCCGTCGGTCGACATGGGCACCCCGATCCTCGAACAACTCGCGGCGGCAAAGCTTCTCACGCAGCGCGACGATCTGTTGCCGCAGCGCCGGGAGATCCTGCGGACCCGCAGGGCGTTTCTGCGGTCCCTGCTGCAGCAGCACCTGCCCGACTGGCAGCCGGGTCCCGGCGCCGGGGGGATGTCATTGTGGGTGCGACTTCCCGCGCCCGTGAGCACCGCCCTGTCGGCCGCCGCGTCGCGGATCGGCCTCGAACTGCCTGCCGGACCGCGCTTCGGCGTCGACGGGACACTGGAACGCTTCGTGCGCGTCCCGTATGCATTGCCCGAGGCTCAGCTCACCGAGGCGGTGGTCCTGCTCGCCCGGGCGTGGCACAGCGTGACCGGCTCCGCCGCACCGGAGCCCACCACCGTGGTGGTCTGAGCCCGCCTCTCGCCGGAATTGCATTCCAGCAGAAAAAGTTCGAGACGAGCTCTGCCGGAATGCCGTTCCGGCGAAAGGTGATCCTAGTCGGGGATGTCGACCCGGCGCACGACGCCGTCCATGGCGTCGGCCGCCTCGATCTCGCCGCGGGTGACGCCCAGGACGAACAACACCGTGTCGAGGTACGGATGGCTCAGGGAGGCATCGGCGACCTCGCGCAGCGCCGGCTTCGCGTTGAACGCCACCCCCAGGCCCGCCGCCGACAGCATGTCGATGTCGTTGGCACCGTCACCTACGGCCACCGTCTGCTCCATCGGCACGCCGGCCTGCTGAGCGAAATCGCGCAGCGCCTTGGCCTTTCCGGGCCGATCGACGATGTTGCCGACCACCCGGCCGGTCAGCTTGCCGTCGACGATCTCCAGTTCGTTGGCGGCCACGAAGTCCATCGTCAGCTCATGCGCGAGGGGTTCGATCACCTGGCGGAATCCGCCGGAGACGATGCCGCAGTGATAACCCAGCCGGCGCAGCGTGCGCAGCGTGGTGCGGGCTCCCGGGGTCAGTTCGATCTGGTCGGCCACTTCGTCGAGCACCTCGGCCGGCAGCCCCTCCAGCGTGGCGACCCGGCGGTGCAGCGACTCGGCGAAATCGATGTCGCCGCGCATGGCCGCCGCGGTCACCTCGGCCACCGCGGCCTCGGCACCGGCGTGCGCGGCGAGCATCTCGATGACCTCGCCCTGGATCAGCGTGGAGTCGACATCGAAGACGATCAACCGCTTGGCGCGCCGCGACAGGCTGTAGTCCTCGATCGCGATGTCGACGCGTTCCTCGACGGCCACCTGGGCCAGCACCGTCTGCAGTTGGCGGTACACCCCGGACGGCACCGACACCCTCAGCTCCAGGCCCGTCACCGGATAATCCGACACCCCGCGGATGAAATCGATGTTCACCCCCAGAGACGCCGCCTCTCTGGCCACCACGCCGAACGCCGAGGCACTGATGGGCCGCCCCAGCACCACGATGGTGTGCGTGGAGGGCTCCGTCATCACCACGATGGCGTCACTGCGCTCGATGGTGACCTCGAGGCCGACACCGTGGATCGCCGACTCCACCTCGGCCGGCAGCTCAGGGCCGCCTGTGACCTCGGCAGGGCCGCCCACGAGCACCCCCAACGTCAACCGGCCGCGGATGACGACCTGTTCGACGTTGAGCAGATCAACCCGGTGCCGCGACAGCACCTCGAACAGCGCTGACGTGACACCCGGCTGATCGCGGCCGGTCACGGTGATCAGGAGCGACGAGCGCGTGCGCGCCGAGCCGAGGGAATCGGCCGCCTCTGATGCGGTCACCCCCGAGTGCCGCCCACGCGCTCCGTCAGGTGCGGACCTTCTCGTCATCGAGCCTGGTGACGTCGCCGTCGTCGGGTCCGTGCGCACGACCCACGTGGGCCTCGCGTCGCATCCGCTCGACCATGTGCGGATAGTGCAGTTCGAACGCCGGACGCTCGGAGCGGATCCGCGGCAGCTCAGTGAAGTTGTGCCGTGGCGGCGGGCAGCTGGTGGCCCACTCCAGGGAGTTGCCGTAACCCCACGGATCGTCGACGGTCACCACCTCGCCGTAGCGCCAGCTCTTGAAGATGTTCCACAGGAACGGCAGCGTCGAGGCACCGAGGATGAACGCGCCGACGGTGGACACGATGTTCAGCGTCGTGAACCCGTCGCTGGGCAGGTAGTCCGCGTACCGCCGCGGCATGCCTTCGTCACCGAGCCAGTGCTGCACCAGGAACGTGGTGTGGAAGCCGATGAACGTCAGCCAGAAGTGCAGCTTGCCCAGCCGTTCGTCGAGCAACCGCCCCGTCATCTTCGGGAACCAGAAGTAGATCCCCGCGTAGGTGGCGAACACGATCGTGCCGAACAGCACGTAGTGGAAGTGCGCGATCACGAAGTAGCTGTCGGTGACGTGGAAGTCCAGCGGCGGGCTGGCCAGCAGCACACCCGACAGGCCGCCGAGCAGGAACGTCACGATGAACCCGACGCTGAACAGCATCGGTGTCTCGAACGTCAACTGGCCCTTCCACATCGTGCCTATCCAGTTGAAGAACTTGATGCCCGTCGGGACCGCGATCAGGAACGTCATGAAACTGAAGAATGGAAGCAGCACCGCGCCGGTCGCGTACATGTGGTGTGCCCACACCGCCACCGACAGCGCCGCGATACCCAGCGTCGCGTAGATCAGCGTGGTGTAGCCGAAGATCGGTTTTCGGCTGAACACCGGGAAGATCTCGCTGACGATGCCGAAGAACGGCAACGCGATGATGTACACCTCGGGGTGACCGAAGAACCAGAACAGGTGCTGCCACAGCAGCACACCGCCGTTGGCCGGGTCGTAGACGTGTGCGCCCAGGTGCCGGTCGGCGGCCAGGCCGAACAGCGCCGCGGTCAGCAGCGGGAACGCGAGAAGCACCAGGATCGACGTCACCAGGATGTTCCAGGTGAAGATCGGCATCCGGAACATCGTCATGCCGGGGGCACGCATGCACACCACGGTGGTGATCATGTTGACGCCGCCGAGGATGGTGCCCAGACCACCGACAGCCAGGCCCATGATCCACAGGTCACCGCCTGCGCCGGGTGAGTGGATCGCGTCGGTCAGCGGCGAGTACGCCGTCCAGCCGAAGTCGGCCGCACCGCCCGGGGTGATGAAGCCTGCGGTAGCGATCAGCGCACCGAACAGGAACAGCCAGAACGAGAACGCGTTCAACCGCGGGAACGCCACGTCGGGCGCGCCGATCTGCAGCGGCAGCACCAGGTTGGCGAACCCGAACACGATCGGCGTCGCGTAGAACAGCAGCATCACCGTGCCGTGCATGGTGAACAGCTGGTTGTACTGCTCGTTGGACAGGAACTGCAGACCCGGCACCGCCAACTCGGTGCGGATGAACAGCGCCATCAACCCGCCGATGAGGAAGAACGCAAAGCAGGCGACGCAGTACATGATGCCGATCAACTTGTGATCGGTGGTCGTGATCAGCTTGTAGATCAGGTTGCCCTTGGGACCGAGCCGCTCCGGGAAGGGTCGCCGGGCCTCGAGTTCTCCGATTGGGGGCGCTTCGGCTACCAACAGGTCCTCCAACGTTTTCGCAAGCCACCGGGCAGGGTCCCGGGCTGTCCCGACGATCAATTCGCCGGCTCGCCGACGGGTGTTCGTTATGAATCTTAGCCCCCGAACCCGTCCGCGGTCGGGGTGGTCCTACAAACGGTCGTATTCGATTCCGGGTCGTCGGCTGAACAGCCCCGAACTGCCCGGATGTTACCGTCGGCGACGTGCTGTTCAGGCGAGTACAGGCGGGCCGCCGGAGCCGCCGGTCGGTGCGGTCCGCGGCGGTGGGCGCCCTCGTCGCCACCCTCGTTCTCAGCGGTTGCGGAGCAGGTGACACACCGGTGCCGGGCAGTGGCGAGGACTCGGTCATCACCAGCACCACGCGGATCGCCGGTGCCGGAGTTCTCGGCAACGACCGACGACCCGACGAGTCATGCGCGCCCGAGCCGGCCGCGCTCGACGAGGGCCCGCCGGAGCGTGAGGTGGGCAATGCGGTCGGGCATGCGGTGACGCCGCCGTTGCCGGAGACGACGCTGGTACCCGCCGACCCGCAGCGCATCGTGGTCCTCGCCGGGGATCAACTCGACGCGCTGTGCGCGTTGGGACTTCAGTCCCGCATCGTCGCTGCCGCACTCCCTGACGGGTCGGACCAGCAACCGTCGTACCTGGGCAGCGTGATCCACGACCTACCCGGCGTCGGGAGCCGCGGCGAGCCCGACATCGCCGCCGTCGAGGCGGCGCAACCGGACCTGATCCTGGGATCGGTGGCCCGAACCCCCGAGGATTTCCCGGAGCTGTCGGCGATCGCGCCGACGGTGTTCACCGGACCCCCGGGTGCGGCGTGGAAGGACAACCTGCGCACGGTCGGCGCCGCCACCGGCCGCGGCGGGGCCGCCGACGCGTTGATCGAGGACTTCGACCGCGCCGCACAGAAGACCGGGACCGACAACGACGCCACCCATTTCCAGGCGTCGGTGGTGCAGTTCACCGACTCCACGATGCGCGTCTACGGCGCCGACAACTTCCCGGGAAGTGTGCTCGCCGACGTCGGTGTCGACCGCCCGGCAGCGCAACGGTTCACCGACAAACCCTTCGTCGAGGTAGGAATCTCCGAGGCCGATCTGGCGGACTCGGCGGACCTGTCCATCGCCGACGGAGACATCGTCTACATCTCCTTCGCCTCGGCCGAGGCCAAGGAGCGCGCCACCGAGGTCATGGACGGTGACGCGTGGCGGCGGTTGTCCGCCCACCGCGACAACCGGGTGTTCGCGGTGAACAATGAGGTCTGGCAGACGGGCGAGGGCATCGTCGCCGCGCGCGGCGTCCTTGCCGATCTGCGGTGGGTCAACGCCCCGATCAACTGAGACGGCCGGCCCCCGGTCGGATGTCACAGCCTCGATCGGGACTAATGCCGCCCGCTCCCCCGTTGTGCACCCTTGGAGCCGCATCGTCGCGGCAGCATGCCCGCAGGTGTCGCAGCCGCGACCCGCGCAATCGCCAAAACAAAGAGGACGTGATGATGAGCACTGTTTCCGCCTACGCGGCCACCTCGGCTGTCGACCCGCTGACCAGGACCACCATCACCCGCCGCGACGTCGGCCCGCACGATGTGGCCTTCGACATCCACTTCGCCGGGATCTGCCATTCCGACATCCACACGGTGCGCGCGGAGTGGGGCAAGGTGAAGTATCCGCTGGTACCCGGCCACGAGATCGCGGGCATCGTCACCGAGGTCGGATCCGAGGTCTCGAAGTTCGGCGTCGGCGACCGAGTCAGTGTCGGATGTTTCGTCGACTCGTGCCGGGAGTGCGAGTACTGCCGTGCCGGCGAAGAGCAGTACTGCAACAACCCCGGGATGGTCGGCACCTACAACGGCGTCGGCCGCGACGGGCAGCCCACGCAGGGCGGGTACAGCGGAGCGATCGTGGTCGACGAGAACTACGTGCTCCGGGTCCCGGACGCCATCTCATTGGCGGATGCGGCTCCGCTGTTGTGTGCGGGCATCACCACCTACTCGCCGCTGCGGCACTGGAACGCCGGGCCCGGCACCCGGGTCGCGGTGATCGGCCTGGGCGGTCTCGGGCACCTGGCGGTGAAGCTGGCGGTGGCACTCGGAGCCGAGGTCACGGTGCTCAGCCAGTCGCTGAAGAAGATGGAGGACGGTCTGCGGCTGGGCGCCTCGGAATACCACGCCACCAGCGACCGGGACACGTTCAAGAAGCTGCGTGGCAGCTTCGACCTGATCCTCAACACCGTCTCGGCCAACCTCGACCTCGGCGCCTACCTCGGGTTGCTCAAACTGGACGGCACCCTGGTCGAGCTCGGGATGCCCGAGCACCCGATGGAGGTGCCGGCACCCGCGCTGATCTTCGGCCGCCGCCGGCTTTCGGGTTCGTTGATCGGCGGTATCGCCGAGACCCAGGAGATGCTGGACTTCTGCGCCGCCCACGGCGTCACCCCCGAGATCGAGGTCATCGAGCCCGAATACATCAACGAGGCCTACGAGCGCGTGGTCGCCAGCGACGTCCGCTACCGGTTCGTCATCGACACGGCCTCACTGCGGTAGGTGTCGGCTAGAAGTTCCAGTCCTCGTCTTCGGTGTTGACGGCCTTCCCGATGACGTAGCTCGAACCCGAGCCGGAGAAGAAGTCGTGGTTCTCGTCGGCGTTGGGGCTCAGCGCCGACAGGATCGCCGGGTTCACGTCGGTCTCGTCGCGCGGGAAGAGCGCCTCGTAGCCCAGGTTCATCAGCGCCTTGTTGGCGTTGTAGCGGAGGAACTTCTTGACGTCCTCGGTCAACCCCACCCCGTCGTAAAGATCCTGGGTGTATTCGACCTCGTTGTCGTAGAGCTCAAAGAGCAGCTCGTAGGTGTAGTCCTTGAGCTCGGCCTTGCGCGCCTCGTCCTCGAGCGCCAGACCCTTCTGGAACTTGTAGCCGATGTAGTAGCCGTGCACGGCCTCGTCGCGGATGATCAGCCGGATCATGTCTGCGGTGTTGGTCAGCTTGGCCCGGCTGCTCCAGTACATCGGCAGATAGAAACCCGAGTAGAACAGGAAGCTCTCCAACAGCGTCGAGGCCACCTTGCGCTTGAGCGGATCGTCGCCCTTGTAGAAGTTCATCACGATCTCGGCCTTGCGCTGCAGGTTCGGGTTCTCCTCCGACCAGCGGAACGCCTCGTCGATCTCCACCGTGGAGCACAGCGTGGAGAAGATGTTGCTGTAGCTCTTGGCGTGCACCGACTCCATGAACGCGATGTTGGTGTAGACGGCTTCCTCGTGCGGGGTCAGCGCGTCGGGGATGAGGCTGACGGCGCCGACGGTCCCCTGGATGGTGTCCAGCAGCGTCAAGCCGGTGAACACCCGCATCGTGAGCTGCTTCTCGTGGGCGTTGAGCGTTCCCCAGGACGGGATGTCGTTGGAGACGGGCACCTTCTCCGGCAACCAGAAATTACCGGTCAGCCGCTCCCACACCTCGGCGTCCTTGTCATCCTGCAGGCGGTTCCAGTTGATCGCGGAGACGCGGTCGATCAGCTTCATACCCTCGGACACCAGGACCCCATTTCGCCGGATTTGCAGTGGCTGTACCTGTTCTACAAGCCGACCCCGACACTACAACTTGTTGGGGCTCAAAAGCTGTGACGCCGCAACATCTTGTGTTGGCGTGTCGCGCCCTCGCCGCAGAAACGTGTACTCCGAGGCCTTGAACCGGCGCGTCGCCAGCCAGTACTGCCACGTCATGCCGCTCCACAGGGTGCGGTTCACGCCGTGCTCGTCGAGGTACCAGCTCTGGCAGCCGCCGGTGCTCCAGACCGTACCGCGCAACTCGTCCTGGAGTTCGTCGTTGTAGCGGTCCTGCGCCGACCGTGTCGGCGCGAGCGCGCGGGCGCCTGCCCGGTCCACCGCGGCGATGGCCTGGGCGGCGTAGCGGATCTGCGACTCGATCATGAACACCACCGAGTTGTGCCCCAGCGCGGTGTTCGGGCCGAGCAGGAAGAACAGGTTGGGCATGTCGGCGACGGTGATGCCCCGCAGCGCCGCGATGCCTTCGGCGTTCCAGCGGTCGACGAGGTCCTCCCCGCCGGGGCCCTTGATGTCGACATAGGTGTAGGAGTCGGTGACGTGGAAACCGGTGGCGAACACCACGACGTCGACCGCGCGCTCCACGCCGTCGGCGGTGACGATGCCGTTCGGGGTCAGCCGCGCGGTGCGGTCGGTGATCACCTCGGCCTTCGGGTCGGCGATGCCGCGGTAGTAGGTGTCGGAGTTGAGGATCCGTTTGCAGCCGGCCCGGTAATCGGGCGTGAGCTTGCGGCGCAACTCGCGGTCCTTGATCGACCGCCGGATGTTCCACTTGCCGAGCAACTCGCCGATCTTGAGCAGCCGGGGCTGCCTGGTCATCGCGAAGCCGACCGATTCGTGCACCCAGTAGATGCCCGCGCGCATCGCGGCCCGGGTACCCGGCACGTTGGCGAACACCCGGCGCATCCCCTCGGGGATCGGGTTGTTCGGCCTGGGCATCACCCACGCCGGTGTGCGCTGGTAGAGCTGGAGTGACGCAACGTCCTTGACGATCTCGGGCACGATCTGGATGGCGCTGGCGCCGGTTCCGATGACGGCCACCCGCTTGCTCGCGATGTCGACCGAATGGTCCCACTGCGCGGAGTGGAAGGCCGCTTTGCCGGCCGCCAGGAAATCGTCCAGACCGTCGAACTCCGGGACCAGCGGGATGTGCAGGCCCCCGGCCCCCGAGATCAGGAACTGCGCGATGAACTCACGACCGTCGGTGGTGAACACGTGCCAGACGAGCTCGTCGTCGTCCCACTGTGCGCGGTCGACGTGCGCGCCGAAGTGGATGTAGCGACGCAGCCCGTACTTGTCGGTGACGCCGAGCAGGTAGTCCTGGATCTCGGGCTGAAAGGACCACATGTGGGTCCAGTCGGCCTTCGGCTCGAACGAGAACGAGTACATGTGCGCCGGGATGTCACAGGCACACCCCGGATAGGTGTTGTCACGCCAGGTGCCGCCGATCTCGTCGGCCTTCTCCAGGATCGCGAACTCCACACCCCGACGCTGCAGTTCGATGCCCATCCCGAGCCCGGAGAACCCCGAGCCGATGATCAGGGCGCGGGTGCGCACCGGGGCGCGGTCGACCGAGACGTTCTCGATGTGTTCACTGACGCTCATGGACCCGACTGTACCTGGGAACGCCGGTACCGGTTAAGTCGATGGATTCAGGCGACCTGCTCGCGGCGCTGCACACCTTCATGCAGGGGCACGTCCGGGTCGATGCGGATACCGAGCACCTCACAGGTGCCGTTGATGGAGCCCATCATGATGGTGGTCAGGTACTCGACGAACTTCTCCGGCGGCAGCCGCCGCGGGGTGTCCCCCGCCGAACCCAGCCACCAGTCGGTGGCCGATGCCGCCGCCCCGAACGTGGCGAACCCGGCCATCTCGAAGGCCGCACCGTCGAGCTCCATCTCCCGCAGCTCGTTGCTGAACATGTCGGCCATCGCCAAGGTGATCTCGCGACCCTCGTTCAGCGCGCGAATCGTCGACTCACTCTGCTCGGTGAAGCGGCCCAGCATCAGGAAACGCACCACGTTGGGGTGTTCGTCGACCAGTCGGACGTACTGCTCGACCGCACGGCGGATCACCGCGCTGGCGGGGTCTTTCGCGATGTCGATGGCCGGGAAGATCGCGGCCCACAACATGTCCCTCATCCGCTGGCCGATGGCCTGGAAGAGGTCCGACTTGTCGGTGAAGTGCCGGTAGATCTTCGGCTTGGCGGTGCCGGCCTCCTCGGCGATCTCCCGCAGGGACACCTCCGGCCCCAGCCGGTCGATCGCCCGGAAGGCGGCGTCGACGATCTCGGACCGCACCTTCTTGCGGTGCTCACGCCAGCGCTCACTACGGGCGTCGACCTTGACACCCGATTCTTCGGAGGAGCGCGCCCTCGACCCTCGTCGCACGCGGCCACTGTACCCGGGTCGACGTCGCTGACCTGCTCAGACCCTCGCGGACTGCGAATGATTACCGAACTATTAGGGAATCTTCCCGGCGAGATGGCTGACACCGACTTGGGTACTATCGCTGCGACAAGCCGATCGACGAGACGAGATTCATGACGCAGCGATACGACCTGGTTATCGCCGGTGGAGGGCCTTCGGG
>NZ_JBAUJB010000237.1:0-9683 GCF_049683355.1 Mycobacterium sp. | reverse complement strand
CCGGGCGTCTACATCTGCGATGAGTGCATCGATCTGTGCAACGAGATCATCGAGGAGGAACTCGCCGACGCTGACGACGTCAAGCTCGACGAGCTCCCCAAGCCCGTCGAGATCCGCGACTTCCTCGAGGGCTACGTGATCGGCCAGGACACCGCCAAGCGGACGCTGGCCGTGGCCGTCTACAACCACTACAAGCGCATCCAGGCCGGTGAGAAGATGCGGGATTCCCGCGCCGAGCCGGTGGAGCTTTCCAAGTCCAACATCCTGATGCTCGGCCCCACTGGCTGCGGCAAGACCTACCTGGCGCAGACGCTGGCCAAGATGCTCAACGTGCCGTTCGCCATCGCGGATGCGACGGCGCTCACCGAAGCCGGCTACGTCGGCGAGGATGTCGAGAACATTCTGCTGAAGCTGATCCAGGCCGCCGATTACGACGTCAAGCGCGCCGAGACCGGCATCATCTACATCGACGAGGTCGACAAGATCGCCCGCAAGAGCGAGAACCCGTCGATCACCCGCGACGTCTCCGGCGAGGGCGTGCAGCAGGCACTGCTGAAGATCCTCGAAGGCACACAGGCCTCGGTTCCTCCGCAGGGCGGCCGCAAGCACCCCCACCAGGAGTTCATCCAGATCGACACCACCAACGTGCTGTTCATCGTGGCGGGTGCATTCGCCGGGCTGGAGAAGATCGTCTCCGACCGCGTCGGCAAGCGCGGTCTGGGCTTCGGCGCCGAGGTGCACTCCAAGGCCGAGATCGACACCCAGGACCACTTCGCTGAGGTCATGCCCGAAGACCTGATCAAGTTCGGGCTCATCCCCGAGTTCATCGGCCGGCTTCCCGTGGTGGCGTCGGTGACCAACCTGGACAAGGAATCGCTCGTCAAGATTCTGTCGGAGCCCAAGAACGCGTTGGTCAAGCAGTACACCCGGCTCTTCGACATGGACGGCGTGGAGCTGGAGTTCAACGAGGACGCGCTCGAGGCGATCGCCGATCAGGCGATCCATCGCGGCACTGGTGCCCGCGGCTTGCGCGCGATCATGGAGGAAGTCCTGCTGCCGGTGATGTACGACATCCCCAGCCGCGACGACGTCGCCAAGGTCGTCGTCACCAAGGAGACGGTCGAAGACAACGTGCTGCCGACCATCGTGCCGCGCAAGCCACCGCGTAACGAGCGGCGCGAGAAGAGCGCCTAGTTCACGTACGGCCGCGCGCGGCCGCCGACGACCTCGTCGACCAGAGCCGCGATCTCCGCGACCCCGTCGCGTCTGGCGAACGCCGCCTCCATCGTTCGCGCGTTGCGCAGGAACCCGGCCTCGCCGCGGACGCGGTGGACGGCCGCGGCGACCGCCGTCGGTGACGGTGCGCCCGTCTGCAGGTTGATCCCGGCCCCCGAGCGCGCCACCCGCGCGGCGACCTCGGCCCGGTACCCGGTCCTGCCCGCGACGACGATGGGCACCCCCGCCGCCAACGCAAGCTGCACCGTTGTGTAGTCGCCGTCGGTCACCAGGACGTCGACCTTCGGTAGCAGCAGCTCGTGCGGGAGATGGTCGGCGACGACCGCATTGGCCGGTACCGGGGCGCCGAGCGCGCCGACGTCCCGGCCGCCGGTGCTGACGACCACCGACACGTCGCTGTCTGCGAGCGCTGTGACGGTGGGTTCGACGAGCTGCGACAGGTCACCCGTCTCGGAGGTGCCAAGGGTGACGTGCACGACGGGACGGGCGCCGTCGAGTCCGCCCCACCACGCCGGGGGCACGAAACCGTCCGGCGGGCGCGGCCGCACCACCCCGACGAATCGCACTGCGGCAGGCAGATCGCTGTGCGGGTACTCGAAGCTCGGCACCGTCGGGACGATCAACCGGTCGACGAGCGCTCCGACATCGCGCAGCGACGCCGGCATGACCGGGGCGGGCATGTAGCACAGCACCGGCGGCAGGCCGGCGCCGAGCAGCGGAATGATGCCGGTGACTCCGTGGTCGACGATGACGGCGTCAGGGTGCCGTTCGTCGAGCGCGCTGCGCAGCTCCTCCGTCTGGTGACCTGGGTGTGCTGCGGCGGTCAACACGGTGACACTGTTCCCGCGGCCCATGAGATCCGCGGCGACGGTGAGCAGGGGATCGGCGTGGCCGGCCGACGGCAGCGTGGCGATCAGGATCTCCGGCATACCTTTGATGCTCGGGCATCAGCGGCTGCCGGTGCATGGAGGTTGTCTGGAGAACGCATGGAGAACGCAGGCAGGGGCCTATTTTCGGCTCAGCTCGTCACGCGGTCGGGCCTGGTGTAGATGTTCATCGAGTCACCCCGCAGGAAGGCCACCAGCGTGAGACCCGACTGGCTGGCGAGGTCGACGGCCAGCGAGGACGGCGCGGACACCGCGGCCAGCATCGGGATGCCGGCCATCACCGCCTTCTGGGTGAGCTCGAACGACGCCCGCCCGCTGACCAGCAGCACGGTGCCGCTCAGCGGCACCCGGCGCTGTTCCAGCGCCCAGCCGATGACCTTGTCGACGGCGTTGTGCCTGCCGATGTCCTCGCGCACCACCAGAGGGGTGCCGTCGGTGGCGAACAGCGCCGCACCGTGCAGACCTCCCGTCGCAGCGAACACCTTCTGCGCGTCCCGAAGCTTGCCGGGCAACGCGGACAACGTGTCGGTGCGCACCGTCGACGGGTCGTCGCCGGGGCCGTGCTTGCTGATCAGGCGCACCGCCTCCAGCGACGCTTTCCCGCACACGCCGCACGACGACGTCGTGTAGAAGTTGCGGGTGGGGTCGACGTCCGGTGCGGGCACGTCCGGCGCCAGCGTCACGTCGAGCACGTTGTAGGAGTTCATCCCCTCGTCGTTTACGCCGCGGCAGTACTGCACCGACAGGATGTCCTCGCGCCGGGACACGACGCCCTCGGTGAGCAGAAACCCCTGCGCCAGCTCGACATCGGAGCCGGGGGTACGCATCGTCACGGTCAGCGGCACACCGTTGACCCGAATCTCCAACGGCTCCTCGACCACCAGCGTCTCCGGCCGGGCCACGGCGTTGTCGGCCGTCACGTGCCGCACCCGCCGGCGCGCCGTCACTCGCCCCATGATGACCCGCTCACCAGATCAGCTGGAGCGCTAGCCTTTTCGAGTCGGATCACGACGGCTTTCGACACCGGGGTGTTCGACCTGGCGGCGACGTGGTCCAGGGCGACCAGCGAGTTCGTCTCCGGGTAGTAGGCCGCGGCGTTTCCGACCGGCGTCGAATACGGCACCACCCGGAAGTCCTTGGCGCGACGCTCCTGCAACTCGCCGCCAGCGGTGAACTCCGACACCAGGTCCACCCGGTCGCCGTCGGCGAGCCCGAACGAGGCGATGTCGGCCGGGTTGACGAACACCACCCGACGCCCGCCCTCCACGCCGCGGTAGCGGTCGGACAGGCCGTAGATCGTGGTGTTGTACTGGTCGTGACTGCGTAGGGTCTGCAGGACCAACCGGCCAGGGGGGACCGGCACCCACTCCAGCGGGTTCACCGCAAAGTTGGCTTTCCCTGTGCTGGTGGGGAATTCGCGCGAATCGCGGGGGCCGTGGGGCAGCTGGAAGCCGTCGGGCGCCCGCACCTTGGCGTTGTAGTCGCCGCAGCCCGGGACCACGGCGGCGATGGCGTCGCGGATGGCGTCGTAGTCGTTGTTGAACCGCTCCCACGGCACCGGATGTCCGGGCCCGAGCAGTTCACGCGCGAGCTGGCAGACGATCGCCACCTCGCTGCGCAGCTGCTCTCCTGGCGGGTGCAGGCTACCGCGGGACAGATGCACCATCGACATCGAATCCTCAACTGAAACCTGTTGTTTCACGCCGTTCTGCACATCCCGGTCGGTACGGCCGAGCGACGGCAGGATCAGCGCCGTCCGTCCGTGCACGACGTGGCTGCGGTTCAGCTTCGTGGACACCTGCACGGTCAGTGTGCAGGCCCGCAGTGCCGCCTCGGTGACGGCGGTGTCCGGCGTCGCGAGCGCGAAGTTGCCCCCCATGCCCATGAAGACCTTGGCCCGGCCGTCGCGCATGGCCCGGATCGCGTCGACGGTGTCCACACCGTGCTCGCGTGGGCAGGTGATCCCGAAGTGGGCGTCCAATGCGGCCAGGAACGTCTCGGGCATCTTCTCCCAGATGCCCATCGTGCGGTCGCCCTGCACGTTCGAATGTCCGCGCACCGGGCACAGGCCCGCTCCGGGTTTGCCGATCATGCCGCGCATCAGCAGCACGTTGCTGATCTCGGAGATCATCGGTACCGCGTGCCGGTGCTGGGTCAGGCCCATCGCCCAGCACGCCACGGTGCGCTCTGATGCGGCGAACATCGCGGCCACCCGTTCCAGCTGGGTCCGCGAGATGCCGGTGGCCTGCAGCACGGTGTCGAGGTCCACCGCCCGCGCCTGCGCTTCGTACTCGTCGAAGCCGGCGCAGTAGGTGTTGATGAAGTCGCGGTCGACGATGCTGCCCGGGCTGCGGTCATCGGCTTCCAACAGCAGGCGGGCCACCCCGGCGAACAACGCCATGTCGCCGCCCAGGCGGATCTGGACGAACTCGTCGGCGATCGCGACGCCGTGGCCGACCACGCCGTGGACTTTCTGCGGGTCCTTGAACCGGATCAGGCCGGCCTCGGGCAGCGGGTTGACCGCGATGATCTTCGCGCCGTTGGCTTTCGCCTTCTCCAGCACCGAGAGCATCCGCGGATGGTTGGTGCCCGGGTTCTGCCCGGCGATCACGATGAGGTCCGCGCCCGCCACGTCCTCCACGGTCACCGACCCCTTGCCGATGCCGATCGACTCGACCAGCGAGGCTCCCGAGGACTCGTGGCACATGTTCGAACAGTCCGGCAGGTTGTTCGTGCCGAAGCTGCGCACCAGCAGCTGGTAGAGAAATGCCGCCTCGTTGCTGGTGCGACCGGAGGTGTAGAACACCGCCTCGTTCGGATCGTCCAGCGCGCGCAGCTCGTCGGCGATCAACCGGAACGCCTCGGGCCAGTCGATCTCCCGATAGTGGTCGTCACCGGGGCGCAGCACCATCGGGTGGGTGAGCCTGCCCTGCTGGCTCAGCCAGTACTCCGGGCGGCCTTCCAGGTCGGCGATCGAGTGCCGAGCGAAGAACTCGGGGGTGACGACACGTTTTGTGGCCTCCTCGGCGACCGCCTTGGCCCCGTTTTCGCAGAACTCGGCGAACTTGCGGCCGCCGGGTTCCTCCGGCCACGCACAGCCCGGGCAGTCGAAGCCCTTGCGCTGGTTCAGTCGGACCAGCGACAGCGCCGTACGCAGCGGGCCCATGGACTCGAGCCCGCGCTGCAGTGACACCAGCACGGCCTTGACCCCGGCCGCCTCCTGCTCCCTGCCGGTGACCACCGTCGTGCGCTCGTCGTAGTCCGCCTCGATGTCACGGGTGACCCCCCGCCCCCTGCGCAGCCGTAGACCCATGAAACCAGCGTAGGCGCTGCCGTCGCCGGCTCCGCGGCCGCAAGCCGGAAGCAGGCACGGCGGCGACCGCAACGACCGAATCACCCCGTTGACGCTGACGTAACAATCCCGGAACGCGCCCTCCCTACTGTGTGGGCCGGTCAACTGTCCGTCAAGCCACTTGCGGACACCAGCGGTGATAGGAAGTCCATTGAGCGGAAATGCGGTACGCCTGCAGGCGATCAACAGCGTCGAGGCGTATGTGCCTCCCCCCATCAGTTTCGATCCCGGAGAGGCCCCCGGCGAGATCTTCGGTGCCAACGTCTTCACGCTGGCCGAGATGCGGTTGCGGCTGCCCAAGTCGGTCTTCAAGTCCATGGTCGCGACGATGGAGAAGGGCGCCAAGCTGGACCCGGCGATCGCCGACTCGGTCGCCTCCGTGATGAAGGACTGGGCGCTGTCGAAGGGGGCCACCCACTACGCGCACGTCTTCTACCCGATGACCGGGCTGACCGCTGAGAAGCACGACAGCTTCCTCGATCCGGTGGGCGACGGCACCACGCTCGCCGAATTCGCCGGCAAGACCCTGATCCAGGGTGAGCCCGATGCCTCCAGTTTCCCCTCCGGCGGCCTGCGTAGCACCTTCGAGGCCCGCGGTTACACCGGCTGGGATGTCACCAGCCCGGCGTACATCCTGGAGAACCCGAACGGCAACACGCTGTGCATCCCGACGGTCTTCGTGTCGATGACCGGTGAGGCCCTGGACTACAAGACCCCGTTGCTGCGCAGCCAGCAGGCCATGGGTGCTCAGGCGGAGCGCATCCTGAAGTTGTTCGGGCACAAAGATTTTGACAACATCGTGTCGTTCTGCGGTCCCGAGCAGGAGTACTTCCTGGTCGACCGGCACTTCTTCCTGGCGCGTCCGGACCTGATCAACGCCGGCCGCACCCTGTTCGGCTGCAAGCCGCCCAAGGGCCAGGAGTTCGACGACCACTACTTCGGTGCCATCCCCGACCGGGTGCTGGCCTTCATGATGGACACCGAGCGTGAGCTCTTCAAGCTCGGCATCCCAGCCAAGACCCGGCACAACGAGGTCGCTCCCGGGCAGTTCGAGATCGCCCCGATGTTCGAGCGTGCCAACATCGCCGCAGACCATCAGCAGCTGTTGATGACCACGTTCAAGACCATCGCCAAGAAACACGGCATGGAATGCCTGTTCCACGAGAAGCCGTTCGCCGGCGTGAACGGATCGGGCAAGCATGTCAACTTCTCGCTCGGCAACGCGCAGTTCGGCAGCCTGTTGGTGCCGGGTGACACTCCGCACGAGAACGCCCAGTTCCTGGTGTTCTGCGCCGCGGTGATCCGCGCCGTGCACAAGTTCTCCGGTCTGCTGCGGGTGTCGGTGGCCTCGGCCACCAACGACCACCGCCTCGGCGCCAACGAGGCTCCGCCGGCCATCATCTCGATCTTCCTCGGCGACCAGCTCGCCGACGTGTTCGAGCAGATCGCCAAGGGTGCTGCGACGTCGTCCAAAGGCAAGGGCAGCATGATCATCGGTGTCGACACCCTTCCGGAGCTGCCGACCGACCCGGGCGACCGCAACCGCACCAGCCCGTTCGCGTTCACCGGCAACCGCTTCGAGTTCCGCGCGCCGGGCTCCGGGCAGACCATCAACGTGCCGATGATCATCCTGAACACGATCATGGCCGACTCGCTGGACTACATGGCAACCTGGCTGGAGAGTGCCGCCGAATCAGCCGAGGACTTCGACATGTTGGTGCAGAAGCTGCTCACCGAGATCATCACCGAGCACGGTGCCGTGGTGTTCAACGGCGACGGTTACTCGGAGAACTGGCAGATCGAAGCAGCCGAACGCGGCCTGCCTAACCTCAAGACCACCATCGACTGCATTCCGGAGCTGGTGAAGCCCGAGGCGGTCGAGGTGTTCGAGAAGTACGGCGTGTTCAGCGCACGCGAGCTGCAGAGCCGGGTCGAGGTCCGGTACGAGATGTACGCGCTGACCGTGGCCGTCGAGGCGAAGCTGACCCTGGAGGTGGGATCGACGGTGGTCCTGCCTGCGGCGATCCGCTACCAGACCGAGCTGGCGCAGAACGTGGCGACGTTGAAGGCGGCCGGCCTGGAGCCGGACATGACGCTGCTGTCGGCGGTCTCTGCGCCGATCGCTGAGCTGACGAGCGCACTGAGCGCGCTCAAGACGGCGATGGGTGTGCACGGTGGCGACTCGGCGGGCGAGGAGGCCGCTCATGCGCAGGGCCTGCTGCCGCTGATGGATGCGGTGCGTGAGGCAGCCGACACGCTGGAAGGTGTTGTCGCCGACGACCTGTGGTCGCTGCCGACCTACCAGGAAATGCTCTACATCCTCTGACCGCTTTTCCCCGCGAGCGTGCGTGTTTGCACATCGGCAGTCGGTGTGTCGTGTGCAAATGCGCGCGCTCGCGCTCGGCGACGGTGACGTTTCGGGTCAGCCGGGGTCGACGATCTGCACCACGCCGGCGGTCACGCCGGCGATGAACAGCCGACCCGTCGTCGCGTCCACACCCACGGTGTAGGGGTTCTGCACGGTCGGGATCCACTGGAACTCGCGTGGTGTCGGATCGGCCATGTCGTACCCGATCACCTCGTTGGTGCCGGAGGACGCCACCCACAACCGGTCCCGGGTGGGGTCATAGGTGATGCCGTAAGGCCCTCCAGCCTGAGCAATTTCGGCGATTTGACGCGGCTGGGTATCGAAGACTCTGATGGCGTCGCCGCGAGTGTCGGTGGCGATCATCCGGCCGTGTCTGTCAGCGACGAGGTGCGTCGGACCCTCGCCGGCCGGTGCCACCCCGACGATGGTCAAGGCGTCGCTGTCGTAGATCGTCAGGTCGTTCTTGCGGACGTCGATCAGTCCCATCGCGTTGCCCACCGAGGCCAGCCCGGCCGGCTGCACGCTGTCGGTGAACACCTTCACGATGTCGTCACCACGCACCGCGCTGACGGTTCCGCCGAGTTCGTTGGCGACCAACACGGTTCCGTTGGCGGCTTGGGAGGCGTCGTGGGGAAGGTGCCCGTGAGTACCTGTGACTCCGCGCGTCCGCCCGGCAGTTCCACCCGCACCAGGGCGTCGGCGCTCTCTCCACCGGGACCAGGAGGCGTCGCGGGGGACCCACCACCGCTCGAGCAGTTCGATCTCGATGTGGTGGAGCCCGTGATCGGCGAGCAGATCCCGCAGGCCTGCGAAGCCGATGGAGTCGCGTACGACGGCAAGATCGTCGGCGATCAGACCGAGGCCGCAGTAGCCCGCGGCTGCGACTGCGCCGACGCGTTCGGTGATCGGGACCGGACTGGTGGCGGGGACGTGCACCGGTGACGTGTCGCCGGCACTGGTCCACGCGGTTGCCACCAATTTGGTGTCGGTCATGGTTGGCGTCCCTCGCGAGCGTGACGAAAATGCCACCCGCGAGCGGCGTGTCGCGTACCGACACGCGCGCCCGCGGAGACGGGTTACTGGTTTTGGGGGAAGCCGAGTTCGATGCCGCCGTGGCTGGGGTCGAGCCAGCGTTGGGTGATGGCTTTTTGGCGGATGAAGAAGTTGACGCCGTCGGTGCCGTGGGCGTGGGAGTCGCCGAACAGGGAGGCTTTCCAGCCGCCGAAGCTGTAGTAGGCCATGGGTACGGGGATGGGGACGTTGATGCCGATCATGCCGACCTGGACTTCGTTTTGGAAGCGGCGGGCGGCGCCGCCGTCGTTGGTGAAGATGGCGGTGCCGTTGCCGTAGGGGTTGGTGTTGATCAGTTCCAGTGCCTGGTCGTAGGTGTCCACGCGCACGACCGAGAGCACGGGTCCGAAGATTTCGTCGGTGTAGACGCTCATGTCGGGGGTGACGTGGTCGATGAGGGTGGGGCCGAGCCAGAAACCGTCAGCGCCACCGTTGGGGGTGACGGTGCGGCCGTCGACGACGATCTTGGCGCCGTCGGCTTCGCCGGCGTCGATGTAGCCCGCGACTTTGTCGCGGTGGGCTTGGGTGACCAGTGGGCCCATGTCGGAGTCTTTGGCGCCGTCACCGATCTTGAGTGGTGTGGTGCGTTCGGCGATTTTGGCGACCAGGTCGTCGGCGATCGGCCCGACCGCCACACACGCCGAGATGGCCATGCAGCGTTCCCCGGCCGAGCCGAACCCGGCGTTGACCATGGCGTCGGCGGCCAGGTCGAGGTCGGCGTCGGGCAGGATCACGGCGTGGTTTTTGGCTCCGCCGAGTGCTTGGACGC
>NZ_JBAUJB010000236.1:0-8802 GCF_049683355.1 Mycobacterium sp. | reverse complement strand
GAGGCCGACGGCAACCGCGTCGTCGTCAACCGCCAGGGATCGACCGCACTGGACAACGCCGAGGTCGTCTCGGTCCGCCAGGGCCAGCCCATCCGCGAATACGTCTGGGACGCCCAAGGCGACGACCGCGTCCTCGAAACCACCGGCAACGTCGTCTTCGTCGACGTCAAGTAACCCCCGAAACCCAAAAGGGGCGCCCCTCCCCCCGGGGCGCCCCTTTTGTCATTCCTCCACTGGGTAGCGCATCTACGTCGCGGCGACCTGCACGGCCAAACCCACCGCCCCGCCACCGACGTGCACCGACAGCACCGGCCCCATATCGGTGACGGTCAACGAAGTGAGCTGCGGAAGTCGTTGCGTCAGTGCGGCGCCCAGCGCATCGGCGGCGTCGTGGTTGTCGACGTGATGCACCACGACATCGGCGGCGCGCTCTCCCACCACCTCTACCACCCGATCCACCATCGCCGCGTGCGCCTTGGTGACGGTACGGATGCGCTGGTCGAGCACCAGTCGCCCGTCGACGTCCAGACACAGCAGCGGTTTGAGCGCCAGCGCAGTGCCCAGCCACGACGCAGTCGTGCGGATCCGCCCGCTGCGCCGCAGATTGTCCAGGCGGTGCACGACGAGGAAGACGTTCGTCCGGCCCAGTGTCGACCGCGCCGCGGCTTCGACAGCGTCGACATCAACACCCGAGGCCGCGCAGCGCGCTGCGGCCATCGCCACGAAGCCGACACCCATAGCCGCCGAACGAGAGTTCACGACCCGTACCGACGGTCCGAACTCCCGCGCCGCCGTGACGGCCGCGCTGTAGGTGCTCGACAACGCGGCCGAAAGATGCACAGCCACCACGCCGTCACCGCCGCTGTCGGCCAGGGCCTGGCGATAGGTCTCGGCGAGCTCGGCCGGCGTGGCCCCCGCGGTAGTCACGCCGTGCAGGTCGTGGATGTCGTACGGGACGTCGTCTACGCCGTCGCGCAGGTCCGTGCCGTCGACCAGCACATGCAACGGGACCTCGCGAATGTCCCAGCGCTTGCGCTCGTCGAGCCGCAAACGCGACGACGAATCGCAGACCACCACCACCGACATGATCGCTAACCGTTCGAATCGGGCAGGTGCACACCGGCTTCGGCGAGTCCCTTGATCATCAGTTCCGCTACCGCCCGGTGTGCCTCGAAGTTCCAGTGGATGCCGTCCGGGTTGCCCCGACCGCTCATCACCTGCTCGGCCACCGCCGCCTCGAGGTCGACCAGCGGCACCTCGTGCTCAGCCGCCCACCGCGTGATCGCCTCGACCGTGCCCGGCCTGCCGTGGTGGGCCATTCCATAGGTGGCCGCCCTGTGCACCGACGGCAACGACGCCACCACCGGAATGCCGGGGCGGTTGAAATCTATAGCCGCCCTCGTCATTTCGAGATACTCCGCGGTCAGATGAGGGGGCAACGCAGACCGCGCCACCGGCGAGAACCGCGGCTGCACCCAGCCGTAACCGTCCCGCACCCAGCGGCGCAGCCATGGCGGCCGAACGTAGCGGATCATCTCGCGCAGAGCGGTGGGTAACGGTGACGGCAGCGAATCCATCCCCGAGGTCGCGAAGATCACCGCCCCGGCCCGCGGCAACGCCGCCCACGACCGCGGGTCCTGCGTCGCCGCCCACCACACGTCGCGACTCGTCCAGCCGATCCGTCCGATCAGCTCCAGATCCCAACCGAGTTGGCCGGCAACGATGTTCGGCCAGATGCGGGGATCATCTGACGGCAGCCCCCCGGTCGGACCATAGTAGGACAGCGAGTCGCAGAAGAGCAGCAGGGTCCTGCGGGGCAGATCCACAGCAGGGGCCTCAGAGGACATCGTTGGCGACCTGCGCCGAGGCGTTCCACACATCCAGACGCCACCGGATGTCGTCGAAAGAGTCCCGCGCCCCGTCGGACCGGGAGTGTCCGGCCAACTGCACCCAGCTGGCATTGCCCATGCCGCCCAGCACCGGCCAGTTGTCGACGGGTAGCCTCAGCAGCGCACCGGTCAGGGCGGCGATCAGCCCGCCGTGCGCCACCAGCACCACCGGTCGGTCGGGTTCGTCACCGCCCCACTCGGGCTGCCCTTCCACCAGCTCCCGCATCAGCGGCATGCTGCGGGCCGCGACGTCGACGCGGCTCTCACCGCCGTGCGGGGCCCAGCGCGCGTCGTCCCGCCAGGCCAGCCTTGCGCCCGGGGCGATGTCGTCGACATCGAGGTGCGTCATGCCCTGCCAGTCTCCGAGGTGGGTCTCCCGCAGCCGGGTGTCGATGCTGACCGGCTGCCCGCTGCGGTCGCCGAGCGCGACGGCGGTGTCGAGCGCGCGCCGCAGGTCCGACGACACAATCAGCAGCGGCTGACGCTTGGCGAGCACCTCGGCCGCGGCGACGGCCTGTTCCCGCCCGAGGTCGCTGAGGTCGGTGTCCAACTGGCCCTGCATCCGGCTACCGGCGTTGTACTTGGTCTGCCCGTGCCGCAGCATGACCAGGCGGCGGATCGTCATTCGGTCGGCTCCCCCGCATCGTCCAGGTCGACGGGCACGGTCGGGCAGTCCCGCCACAGCCGGTCCAGCGCGTAGAAGTTGCGCTCGTCCTGATGCTGGATGTGCACGACTATGTCGACGTAGTCGAGCAGGGTCCAGCGGCCTTCGCGGGTGCCCTCACGGCGGGCAGGCTTGTATCCGGCGACGCGCATCTTCTCCTCGACCTCGTCGACGATCGCGTTCACCTGCCGCTCGTTGGACGCCGAGGCGATGACGAAGCAGTCGGTGATGACGAGTTGTCCCGACACGTCGATGACGACGACGTCGTCGGCGAGTTTGGACGCCGCGGCCTGCGCGGCGACTCCTGCCATGTCGATGGCTTCCTTGGTGGCGGTCAGAGCCGATCTCCTTCACCTGTGAGGCTGGGGCTTTGCTTATGTCGGTAGAGGTCCCGTTTCGTGACGTACTGCACGACACCGTCGGGCACGAGATACCAAATGGGACGCGACCGTTCGGCACGGCGGCGACAGTCGGTCGACGAGATGGCAAGGGCAGGCACCTCGACCAGGTGCAGCGCGTCGGGGGGGAGCTGCGCCATCGCGGCTGCGATGTGCTGACCGTCGAGTTCGTAGCCCGGTCTGCTGACCCCGACGAACCTGGCGATCGCGAACATCTCCTCCCAGTTCTGCCAGGACAGGATTGATGCGAGCGCATCCGCACCGGTGATGAAGTACAGGTCGGCGTCGGGATTGAGCGCATGCAGATCCCGCAGCGTGTCCTTGGTGTAGGTCGGCCCGCCACGGTCGATGTCCACCCGGCTGACGGAGAACCGCGGATTGGAGATGGTGGCGATCACCGTCATCAGATAGCGGTCCTCGGCGGCGGTGACGGTCCTGGTGCGCTTCTGCCAGGGCTGACCGGTGGGGACGAACACCACCTCGTCGAGATCGAACAGGCCGGCGACCTCGCTGGCCGCGACGAGGTGACCGTTGTGGATGGGATCGAAGGTCCCACCCATCACGCCCAGCCTTCTCTGCCGTTGCCCGCCTTGCACGAATAGCGAGCTTACTCAGACCTCCGAGAGCCAGGGCGTCTGGAGAACTTCGGTGACCTCGAATGCGGCGCGATCAGCGCGGTAGACGTCGTATCCGTACTCCACGCACCGGCCGGTGGTGTCCTCGGTGCGCCGGGTGAGCAGGGTTCCCGCCGATCCGGCTCGAACTCCCAGCTGCACGCTGGTCGCGTCGTCGAGAACGATCGACTCCAGCACGGCCGTCGAGCGCGCCAGCTCGATCCCGTACCGGGTGCGCAGAGCCGCCCACAATGAGCCCTGCTCGGGTTCGTCCAGGATTCCCGGCGTGAGCTCGGCAGGCATGTACGTCGTCTCCAGCGCGAACGGGACGCCGTCCACGGTGCGAAGCCGGTGGAACACGTGTACGGAGGCCCCCTCGGCCAGGCCGAGGGCGACGCGCACCACCGGGGTGGCGGGCTGGTGCACCGCCCACAGCTGACGCGCGGCGGGCCTGCGGCCCATCCGGGCGACCTCCTCGGAGAAGCTGCCGACGTGGAAGCGCACCCGGGGCTCGGCGACGAACGTGCCGCGCGGCGGGTTCCGGTAGACCAGACCTTCGCTTTCCAGCAGAGACAACGCCAACCGCGCGGTCATCCGGCTGACGCCGTGCACTTCGGCCAGTTCACGTTCGGACGGCAGCAGCGTATGAGGCGCCAGCTGCTCGGTCGCGATCCGGTCGCGCACGTCGGATGCGATCGTCATGTACAGCGGCGCGCCTGAAGGCATCTCTGCAGCGTAGCGGGGGTAAGTACGGTCCAGTGTGCGGTTTCGCAGCAACGCCTCGTGCCGGCTCGAACTAGACGGGCAGCAGGGCGTCGATCACCGAGGCCAACTGCTTGGCCGAACGGCATTCGTGCATCGTGATGACATCCTCATAGCGCGGCACCGCCGAATCGCCACTTCCCCAGAGGTGCCTGGGTTCGGGATTCAACCAGTGGGCGTGCCTGCTGGCATTGACCATGTGGGCGAGCAGTTCAGTCTCGGGGTTGCGGTAGTTGTTGCGGCCGTCGCCCAGTACCAGCAGTGAACTGCGTGGCGAGAGCACGTTCGGATACTGGTCGAGGAACGACACGAACGCGTGGCCGTAGTCGGAGTGGCCGTCGCGGGTGTAAACCCCCGCCTCCCGGGTGATGCGCTGCACGGCGACGGCCAGGTCGGCGTCGGGGCCGAACAACTGGGTGACTTCGTCGGTCGTGTCTATGAAGGCAAAGACCCGGACCCGGGAGAACTGCTGGCGCAGGGCGTGCACCAGCAGCAGCGTGAAGTGGCTGAAGCCGGCCACCGAACCGGATACGTCGCACAGCACCACCAGCTCGGGACGCGCCGGGTGCGGCTTCTTGAGCACCACGTCGATGGGCACGCCGCCGGTCGACATCGACTTGCGCAGCGTTTTGCGCAGGTCGATCTCACCGGCACGCGACCGCCGACGCCGAGCGGCCAGCCGGGTGGCCAGCGTGCGCGCCAGCGGCTGCACCACGCGGCGCATCTGCCGTAACTGTTCGCCGGACGCCCGGAGGAATTCGACGTTCTCCGCGAGCTGCGGGACGCCGTACATCTGCACGTGGTCGCGGCCCAACTGCTCGGCGGTGCGCCGCTTGGTCTCGGCTTCGACCATCCTGCGCAGCTGGGTGACCCGCTGAGCGGCCAGCGCCTTGGCGATCTGCTCCTGGGTGGGCGTGGGTTCCTCGCCGTAGGGGGCCAGCAGCCCGGCCAGCAACCGCCCTTCCAGATCATCCAGGCTCATCGCCTTGAGCGCCTGATATGACGAGTATGACGGGCCGCGACTGGAGTTGTAGCGTCCGTACGCCTCGACGATCTGGGCGATCATGGCGGCCAGCCGCTCGTCGAGGTCGGCCAGTTCCTCGTTGTCGCTGAGCATGTCGACCAGCGCGCTGCGCAGCGCCTCGATGTCCTCGGCGGGCAGACCCTGATGGTCGTCGCCGGGGTCGGTGTCGGTCAGCACCGTCCTGGCGCCCAGTGCGGCCGGGAAGTAGAGGTCGAACAGCGCGTCGTAGGTCTCGCGATGATCCGGGCGGCGCAGCACGGCGCAGGCAATGCCCTCGCGCAGCACCTTTCGGTCTCCGAGGCCCAGCGTGGCCATCACCCGGCCGGCATCCACCGTCTCCGACGGACCCACTGAGATCCCTTGGCCGCGAAGCGCTTCCACGAACTCCACTAGATGGCCCGGGATTCCGTGGGGCGCCAGCGGCTGCGGCGGGCGGGTACGTCGGGCCGCCATCAGTTGAGCCTCAACTCCCCGGAGGCCTTGATCTGGTCGGACTGGTGTTTGAGCACGACTCCCAGCGTCGCCGCGATCAGTTCGTCGTCGATGGTGTCGAATCCCAGCGCCAGCACGGTGCGGCCCCAGTCGATGGTCTCGGCCACCGACGGCACCTTCTTGAGCTGCATGCCGCGCAGCACACCGATGATGCGGACCAGCTCTTCGGCCAGGTGTGCGGGCAGTTCGGGAACCCGCGAGAGCAGGATGCGACGTTCGAGGTCGGGGTCGGGGAAGTCGATGTGCAGGAACAGGCAGCGACGCTTGAGCGCCTCGGACAGCTCCCGGGTGGCGTTGGAGGTCAGCACCACCAGCGGTTTGCGGGTCGCGGTGATGGTGCCGAGTTCGGGCACTGTCACAGCGAAATCACTGAGCACCTCCAGCAGCAGACCCTCGATCTCGATGTCGGCCTTGTCGGTCTCGTCGATCAGCAGCACCGTCGGCTCGGTCTGCCGGATCGCGGTCAGCAGCGGACGGGACAGCAGGAACTCCTCGGAGAAGACGTCGTCCTTGGTGCGGTCCCAGTCTTCGCCGTCGCCCCCCGCACCCGCGTTTCCTGCCTGGATACGAAGGATCTGCTTGGCGTGGTTCCACTCGTAGAGCGCCCGGGCCTCGTCCACACCCTCGTAGCACTGCAACCGCACCAGCTCAGAGCCGGTGGCCTGCGCGACGGCGCGGGCCAGTTCGGTCTTGCCGACACCTGCGGGCCCCTCGACCAGCAGCGGCTTGCCCAGCCGGTCGGCCAGGAACACCGCGGTGGCGGTGGCGGTGTCGGGCAGGTAGCCGGTCTCGGACAACCGACGCGCGACATCGTCGATGTCGGCGAATATCGGCACCGTACGTGCGGGGACGCTCACTGTTTGCTCTCCTGACTCAGGCGGGACGGGTGTGGCCGGTAACGGGTGAGCCCCACACGATCCACTTGGTGGACGTCAACTCTGGCAGGCCCATCGGGCCTCTGGCGTGCAACTTCTGGGTGGAGATGCCGATCTCTGCGCCGAAACCGAACTGTTCCCCGTCGGTGAACGCGGTGGATGCGTTCACCATCACCGCGGCAGCATCCACCCGTTCGGTGAACCGTTGGGCCGCAGCGAGATCTGCGGTGACGATGGCCTCGGTGTGGCCGGTGCCGAAGTCGTTGATGTGACTGATCGCGCCGTCGACTCCATCCACGATGGCCAGCGCGATGTCCATCGACAGGAACTCCGCTCGCAGTTCCTCCTCGGACGGGTCGGCGTGCACCGTCACCCCGGCGCTCTGCAACGCAGCGGTGAGCCTGGGCACGGCGACGTCGGCGATGGCCGCGTCGATCAGCACCGTCTCTGCCGCGTTGCACACGCTGGGCCTGCGTGTCTTGGCGTTGAGCAGAATGCGTTCGGCCATCTCGAGATCGGCCGACTCGTGCACGTAGACATGGCAGTTGCCGACACCGGTCTCGATGGTCGGCACCTGGGCGTCGCGCACCACCGCATCGATCAATCCCGCTCCGCCGCGCGGGATCACGACGTCGACCAGGCCGCGGGCCTGGATCAGATGGGTGACGCTGGCCCGGTCATCACTGGGAAGCAACTGCGCGGCGTCGCTGTTGAGGTTCTCGGTCTCCAGCGCCGCACGCAGCGCGGTGACCAATGCGGCGTTGGACTTCGCCGCCGACGAACTACCGCGCAGCAGAACGGCGTTGCCCGACTTGAGCGTCAACCCGAAGGCGTCGACGGTGACGTTGGGGCGACCCTCGTACACGATCCCGATGACGCCGAGCGGCACCCGTTGCTGACGCAGCTGCAGACCGTTGACCAACGTGCTGCCGCGCAGCACCTCACCGACCGGGTCCGGCAGGCCGGCGACCTGGCGCAATCCGTCGGCGATGCCCTCGATGCGGGTCGGGGTCAGTGCCAGGCGGTCGAGCATTGCCTCCGCGGTCCCGGCGGCGCGGGCGGCGTCGAGGTCGGCCTGGTTGGCCTCCATGATGGCGCGGGTGTTCATCAGCACGTGGTCGGCGGCGGTGCGAAGCGCGCGGTTCTTGGCATCGGTGCCCAGCGTCGCCAGCGCGCGAGCCGCGACCCGTGCGCGGCGGGCGGCGTCGTGGACCTGCCCGCGCAGGTCAGGTGCCGAAGGGGCTTGCACATGCATCAGGCCAGCGTATCCGGTGGGCGGCGCGCGGACCGGACCGGCCGTTGAGGTTGTCACAGCGCGCCGCGCTCCCTAACGTCCCCGGTGTGACGCGAGTCTGCGTGGTCGGAAGTGTCAACGCCGACCTCACGTACACGGTGGCCGAACTCCCCAGGCCCGGCCAGACCGTGCTCGCCTCGGCGCTGTCGACGTCGCCGGGGGGCAAGGGTGGCAATCAGGCGGTGGCCGCTGCCCGGGCCGGCGCGGACGTGGCGCTGGTCGCGGCGCTGGGAACCGATCCGGCGGCCGAACGACTGCGCGCCCACCTGGACGCCAACGGCGTGGGGCTCGCCGGGGTCGTCAGTGTGCCCGGACCCAGCGGGTCCGCGGCGATCATCGTCGACGCCGCCGCCGAGAACTGCATCGTGGTCGCGCCGGGCGCCAATGCGCATCTGAGCCTGAACTCGGCCAGGACACGGTCGGTCGTCGCCGACAGCGACGTGGTGCTGGTGCAGCTGGAGATACCCATCGACACCGCCACCGCCGCCGCCCGGGTCGCCCGGGCTGCCGGTGCGGTGGTCATCGTCAACGCCTCGCCGACCCCGGACCGCGAAGCCGTCGTGGCGCTGACCGAACTGGCCGACGTGGTCGTCGTCAACAAGGAGGAGTCCGGCGCCTGGCCGACCGCAGACTCATCGCTGGTGGCGCACCTCGTCATCACCCGTGGCGCACGCGGGGCCAGCTACCTCGCGGACGGGCGACGACTCGACGTCGCAGCCCCCGCGGTGGAGGCGGTCGACACCACCGGTGCTGGCGACGTGTTCGCCGGCGTGCTGGCGGCGTCGTGGCC